>JANQLC010000022.1 GCA_028280815.1 Flavobacteriales bacterium
GCAATTCCCTGCGAAATACCCTTATGGGAGTTGGATTCATGGGAACTGCTGCAGCCACATTAGCGCCGGCCTGCATAGAGGCTCGTAGCTTCCATTTCACCGATTCTCCAGTGGTGGCTCCTATCTATGATGTGAAGTGCACGGCTTCACAGCAGAAACTCAGTCTTCCGCTTGTCTTAGACTTTGGATGTATTTGGCTTTTAATATTTGTTGGCGCCTCTTTACAGAAGGCTTTGTAAATTCCTGCTGCTGACGCAATTTGCGCAACATCCTCGTCCGGTCGAACTTTCGTTTAAAGCGCTTCAGTGCTCTATCGATGGATTCGCCTTCCTTCACCGGTATGATCAACATATGCATTTTACTTCCTTCCACTTAAAATGTGGTGCAAAGCTATAGTTTTTTGCCAATTTGAGGTTTTATTCTTAGACGCAAGACTTTATTCTTAAACGCAAGGCTTTATTCTCAAAATATTTCGTCCGATAACCACTTTTTGAATCTCACTGGTGCCCTCTCCGATGGTGCACAGCTTGGCATCTCGATAGAATTTTTCTACTGGAAAATCTTTGGTGTAGCCATATCCGCCGTGAATCTGTACCGCTTCGTTGGCGATTTTCACACAGGCCTCTGAAGCGTATAGCTTACACATGGCACTCAACGTGGTGATCTTTCGATTTTTATTCTTTTCGTATGCCGCTTTGTGCAATAGGCATTCCGAGGCTTGTATTTCGGTTGCCATTTCTGCCAATTTAAATGAAATACCCTGAAATTCGCCTATGGCTTTGCCAAATTGATGGCGCTCCCTGGCATATTTTAGCGATGCTTCATAGGCTCCCTTTGCAATGCCCAGTGATAGCGCGCCGATTGAAATGCGCCCTCCATCCAGGATTTCCAAGGCCTGGGTGAAGCCTTCACCCGCTGCGCCCAACATATTTTCATGCGGCACGCGGCAGTTGTCAAAGATGAGTTCTGCGGTTTCAGAAGCCCGCATGCCCAATTTGTCTTCCTTTTTACCCGAGCGAAACCCCGGTGTGCCCTTTTCAACCACAAAGGCCGATGTAGCATGTGAATCAGCCTTTTTACCCGTGCGGACAACCACTACGGCTAAATTTCCGCTAATTCCGTGTGTGATAAAATTTTTGGTGCCGTTGATCACCCATTGATCGCCTTCCCGAACGGCTGTGGCGCGCATCCCACCCGCATCGGACCCGGTATTGTGCTCGGTTAAAGCCCAGGCGCCGATCCATTGTCCCGTCGCGAGCTTGGGAAGCCACCGCTCCTTTTGCGCCTCGCTTCCAAAGCTCAAAATGTGATTCGTGCACAGTGAATTGTGCGCGGCTACGGACAAGCCGATAGAAGAATCTACTTTGGCGATCTCTTCGACGATGGCGATGTATTCATGATAACCCAAACCCGATCCTCCATAGGCTTCAGGCACCAGAATGCCCATGAAACCCATCTCGCCAAGGGCGCTGAATAGGGGTAACGGGAAAAGCTGTTCTTCATCCCATTTCTTGACGTTGGGCTCGATGTGCTGACGGGCGAAATCACGTGCGGATTGCGCAACCATAACACAGGTATCGGAATAGTCAAAGTCCATTTATACCATTTACTCAGCTATCAAATTGGGCTTCAAATATAATCTAATTTTATCGAAGTCTTTTCCCCGGAAAGCCGGCAGCTTTCTCAACTGTTCCACATTTTGAAACCGCCCGCCACCACGCCGCAATTGAAAGATTTGCTCAACCATGTCATAATCGAAATACGGATGTCGAAGCAGGGTTTTGAAACCGACTCGGTTGATATCCATTCGGCGAATTTTTGTTGGATCGATCCGCGCATACCGGCTTAGAAATGCAAGGGACGCGCTATCCATGTGATACACCTCATCGAGTTGCGAAAACCGCATATAGCCGCCGAGCATCTCCCGATAGGTGATCAGAGCGGGAGCCACCCTGTGGAGCGGTGGCAGCGCTTTTAGATCGCTTAAGGACACCGTATTTAAATCAAAGGTTTTGTAAGCGGTGCCCTCGGACCGGGTCGCGCTATTCAGCTTTTGGGGTTTTTCACTCGTCTCAGCCGGTTTTGAAAATCGAATAAACGGTTCGATCTCAGCAAATTTTTTGGCCCTGATCACGTATGATCGCTGGATTTGAGCCTTGTTCTCAAAGCCGCCTAAGCTGCGTCTGTACTTTAGAATTGACTGCGCCTGCCGCTTGGAAAAACCCAAGGCCATCCAGCCTTCTCCATCCAGGCGATTGGGATCGAAAAACCGCGGCAAAGCGGCTTTCCCAGCGATCCCTTTACCGCGTTTTGAAGCCGGATGCGAAACGCTAAGTGATTTTGAAGTGGAATCCTTCTGTTCGGCATCCAAAATTTTTGCCTTAAACGCATCCCACTCCCTTAGAGAAACCCTTTGATCTGGGGTGAAGATCGAGAAATCAAAGAAGAGGATCACCAGCTCTAGGACGATTATCAGGAACGCGGTCACTAAGATTCCCAACCGGATTTGCTTGGGAAAGTCAAATGGAGCTTTAGAGTGCATGGAGAAATCTATTTTTTTGACACCTGTTTATTCACCTTTGTGTAATATTTTATCACCCTTCAACTTACTCAGGTAAGCGTGTAAATCGCTGCGCACCTCACCCGAGGGTATGTAAAGGCCCAAGACATTGGGGAGCGCCATAAGCAGCACAAATAGATCGACGAGATCGATTATGGAGTGCAGAGAAACCGATGCCCCCACTATGGCGAAAATGCCATACAACACGCAGAGTAAAATCTCTACTCGCCTATTGGCGCCAAAGAGATATAGGGAAGCCCGAATGGCATAATAACCCCAGCTTAGCGCAGTGGAAAGGCCGAGTAATAATATGATGGGGATGAACAGGTACTCCTCCATCATCCCAATTTGGCTCTTAATGGCAGCTGAGGTGAGATCCACACCCCCTAAGTCCTGTACTTGATAGTGGTAGGTAAGGACTAAAATCAAAGCGGTCAAAGTGCAAACCACAACTGAGTCGATAAAAGGACCTATGGAAGCGACGAGGCCCACCGAAATGGGACGATTGGTTTTCGTCTCGCTATGCGCTATAGGAGCGGTGCCGACTCCGGCCTCATTGGAAAAAGCACCCCGCCGAATCCCCAGGATCAGAACCCCTAGCACCCCACCTTTCAAGGCGCCTGGGTTAAAAGCGCCACGGATGATCAGCTCAAAGGCCCCTCCGACCTCTGCCGCATTGAGCGAGATCACGATTAAGCCCAACAAAACATGTCCAATGCACATAAAGGGAACTACTTTTTCCGTAACCCTCACCAACCGCTTTACGCGGCCGATGAGAATCACGCCCAGCGTAGCACCGAAGACTATCCCGATCTGAATGCCTCGCCCTTTGAGGCTTGGAAACACCCCCTGGAGGAAGACAGATGATTGGTTGCAAGAGAATAGGTTTGAAGAGCCAAAGGCAGCGATAAGCGTAAAAACGGCGAGAAGCTTACCCAAACCCTTTAAATTACGGCGCCGCAAACCGCGGCTCAAATAGTTCATGGGGCCGCCGAGAATGTAGCCGCCTTTCCTGAGCGCACGGTATTTAACACTCAGACTACAGAACACAAATTTGACTGCCATGCCGAAAAATCCGGACACCCAAATCCAAAACATAGCCCCTGGCCCCCAAGGAAATGGCCGCCGCCACGCCAGCGACATTTCCTAGGCCGACGGTGCTCGAAAGCGCTGCGCTCAAAGCCTGAAAGTGGGTCACTTCTCTCCAGCGCATCGGGTTCATGAAACCTTTGATCAAATGCCAACTGAATGCTGTGCCCAAATTTCCGGATGGGTATAAAGCCCATTCTAATGCTGAGAAAGAGCGCGCCTGCAACCAACCAAAGTACGATGAACGGGGCGTTCTTTTTTCGCAGATCTCCATTGGGATATAACAAGGGTACCGGCCGTTCGTATTGGATGAAGCCTAGGTTTTGTACCCGGGCATTTGACCCATCTTGCGAATCGCGGATCGATTCACCGGGTTCGACCCGCTCTTTAACGATTCCTTCTGCAGGTGCATAAACGCCTATACCTCTTTGTTACCCCGGGCTACCAACGCGAGCAACGCCTCTCTTTCTACCGCTTGTCCATCGGGTACCTCCCACTCTTCAAAGGTGATTTTTGTACCTTCTCCAGGCCGACTCGGCACCTCAATCGCTCGCCTACCAGCATAAAATACCGGGTCGTAAAGCCCCAAAGCGGAAAAGGGATCAAAAAACAAAATTTTGTCCATCCACTCCTTAACGATCATTACGACCCCTTCAAAACGCTCGGAAATGGATAGGGGCTGGACCTCAAACGTCTCTTTAACCGTATCCCCAGCGGCGTTTGTAACCGCTACCGTATAGGGAATTCCTTCAGTCAATCCAGTCGCCTTATCGGCATCTAAGGGTATATCGCGATCGCTCCACTTGTATTGATAGGGTGGCAGGCCGCCCCTGACTTGTAGCTCGATCAAACCATCGTTTATCCCTTTGGAGGGATTTTCGATCTCTGCATGAACTTCCAATCGACCCTGGGCAAACACAGCGGTAGGCAGATATAGGGTTAAAAGCGCGACGTAAAATCTACTCATAATCACAGGTTTAAATACTGAATTGTTTTTTAATTCACCAGTATTTGATTTTCAAATATAGCCTTTTTCCCGATTTGAACCCATGAGATACGTTTGGAATGGGGGCCGGATTCGCAATTGATGAGCACAACCCAATCCAGCATCTCAGTCATTCCGAGATCGCAAGGTTTTGATGGATTTTCCCCATCGCTCTACCTCCGTACTGTGCGATAGCCTTTCCCTGGGGATTTACGGCCGCGGCATTTGGCGATGAACAGCCTGACGATGGATGTCCCTTGCCGCTTTGTGCCACAGCTTCTAACCGGCTTGTCATGCGCTTTTAACCGGGCAAAACCAATGGCGTCATACGTTGAATCAGGTGCTGTAAATCGCGTCTAAAACTGTATTTTTTCTCAGCGTTCACAGTTGAAAAGGGTTTTAAGACCCTATCCTTTGTGCGCTTCGCATGTGATGGATGTGTTACCAAACCCTGTGCTCAGGCTTTAAAATCTTCGTTAAAAGGGCTCTGTCTTTGTAATTTCAAGTGTGTGATGGAACGAATAAATCGATTTAAAAAGAAACCCGAAAAGCATTGGCTCGATTCATCTGAGCTGAGCGGGCTAAGTGTGGACTTGCTATTATCCATAATGGTTTTAACCCCAGGCTTAAACGCGGTGAAAGGAAAAATGGGTCTTTTATTATGTATAGCCGTATCAGCGATGACAGTTGTCGGGTATTTTTCGCTTGGAAAAGCTGTTTTCGTCGTAGAAGACTTGCGGAATAATATCACTTAGAATGCGCTTTTGGATCGGCGTATTCAACCGTTAAAAATAAACGATCTGAAATGGGCACACAGCTGTTCAAAAAAGCGCTTTCCGCCCCCCATTAGGATAAGACCTTCCGGTAAACCCCGCATTCGCACACTAGGGTCTAAGCCTGATGCAGATGATTTTTCAGGCTTGCAAATGATTTCCGAATTTAAGCCGATGTGTCCGGGGATGGGGGCACTCCAGCTGCCTGCAGTTTTTCAGCGTTTTCCGCTATTTTAAGGGCTTCGATCAAGCCTTTTATATCACCGTTCATAAAGGCGGTCAAATCGTATATGGATTTGTTGATCCGGTGGTCGGTCACCCGACCTTGGGGATAGTTGTAGGTTCTGATTTTCGCCGAGCGATCCCCGGTGGAAACCAGTGATCGCCGTTGCTGCGCTCGCGCGCTGTGCGCCCTTTCCAACTCGATTTGATATAGACGCGAGCGCAGTACCTGTAGGGCTTTGTCATAGTTTTTGTGCTGCGAACGCCCGGCCTGGCATTCCACCACGATACCCGTGGGTAGGTGCGTCAAGCGAATGGCCGATTCGGTTTTGTTCACGTGTTGTCCCCCTGCACCGGAAGATCGAAATGTATCCTTGCGGATATCGCTTGGCTCGATGCTTACATCGACTCCTTCCGCTTCGGGTAAAACCGCTACGGTAACCGCCGAGGTGTGTACGCGTCCTTGCGATTCGGTCTCGGGCACGCGCTGCACGCGGTGTACCCCACTCTCGAACTTGAGCGTGCCGTATACGCCCTCCCCACGCACATCCACCACCAGCTCCTTAAAGCCGCTACCCCCACCTTCGGTCGAGTTGAGCACTTCAAACCGCCAGCCTTTTTCCGCGAAGAGCAGGCTGTACATACGAAACATATCCGCTGCAAAAAGGGCCGCTTCGTCACCACCCGTACCCGCGCGAATCTCTACGATGGCATTCTTATCATCCTCGGGGTCCGCGGGAATTAAGAGGCATTTGATCTCCGACTCCAACTCGGGCAAGCGCGCTTCAGCCGCTGCCTTCTCCGCCTGTGCCAAGGCCCGCATCTCTGAATCCGTACCGTTTTCAATGATTTGCTCTGCCTCTCGAATCAAATCGAGCCCAGCCTGATAGCGCTGGTAAACCGCCACCACTTTGCTTAGTTCTTTGTATTCCTTACTGAGTTTGATATGCTTTTCCCGGTCCGATAAGACATCGGGTCGGCTGAGCGCTGAGGCCAGAGCCTCGTATCGATCGCTTATACCCCGCAGTTTTTCAACTAAGCTCGACATGGGTTTAGGGGCTCTGAACCGACAAAGATACGGCTTTGTCCCATCTCGTGGTGTGTAAGGCGCCCCCGAGGCTTGCAAGGTCATCCGGTTTGAAAATGCGAGCATAGTCCTTTTTAGAGCCTACACTTTGAGCTTAAAAATGCTTATCTTACCGCATTCTAAGGTTGATTTTCCCCTGTAGGGAACCCTCTTGGTTTTCAAAGCACGTATGAAAAATTCGCAGTTATAAAAATGACTTTAAAACCCTTCCATTCCAAAATCTCTACATCGCTGCGCTTTCAATCGGATTTCAATATATTTGCATCTCAAAATCAGTTCGATGAAAAAGGTAAAAACATTCCTGATACTCTTATGTGCTGGTATGGCAGCGACCTATGCACAAGACGACCGAGTACAAAATCCAAACACCGCTGCCAAAGGGGGATTTCAATTTACCACGGTGTTGAATGCGGAGGCCATGCCGGTCAAAAGCCAAGGTAGGTCGGGTACCTGTTGGAGTTATTCGGGTACTTCTTTTTTAGAATCGGAAATGATCAAAGCCGGCAAAAAACCTGTGGATTTATCGGAGATGTTTGTCGTTCGAAACGAATACATCGAAAAGGCCAAAATGTATGTGCGCATGCATGGTGCATTGGACTATGGACAAGGGGGGGAGCTCCACGATGTGATCAACTTGTACCGAAAGTACGGTGCGGCGCCTTATTCGGTTTACACCGGCTTGCACTACGGTACAAAGACCAATCAGTTCGCCGAGTTCGCTGCGATATTAAAGGGCTTCTTACAAGCGGTGGTCGAAGATAAAAACGCCAGGCTTTCAACGGCATGGCTCCCCGCTTTCACAAAAGTGGTGGACAGCTACCTCGGAAAATTTCCCAAGACCTTCACCTATAAGGGCAAAACCTATACACCCAAATCCTTTGCCAGAGAAGTAGTCGGCTTAAACCCCGATGACTACATCGAGTTTACCTCTTGGGAAAGCGAGCCCAAATGGAAACCCGTCTTGCTAGCTGTACCCGATAATTGGTCGTACGACAAGGCGTGGAATGTGCCTTTTGAAGACATGACCCGAATCGTCGACCAAGCCTTGCACAAGGGTTATACCGTGGGCTGGGCAACCGATGTCTCAGAGCTGGGTTTTTCCAGGAAAAAGGGTATTGCTTATGTACCGGACAAGGCAGCAGCCGACATGACGTTTAAAGAGAAGATAGCCCGGTTTAATGAGCCGAAGAAGGAGCGAGAGACAACGGCAGAAATGCGTCAACGGGCTTTTGACGACTACGAGACGACCGATGACCACGGCATGCAAATCGTCGGACTGGCCAGGGACCAAAACGGCAAGGCGTATTATAGGGTAAAAAATTCTTGGGGCCCCAAAAAGGGTCGTCAAGGGTATTGGTATGTGACCAAGGATTACTTCCGGTATAAGACCACCGCTTTTTTGCTGAACAAAAAAGCCTTGTCCAAGGCTGTGCGCAAGCGCATCGAGAACTACAAGCCTTACGGTGTATAGCAAAGGGCTCGGCACAGGCATTTCTCGATTTCGTATGTATCCCGCTCTCTTTCCTTTGATTCCACGTGCGGGGAGACCCTCTGTTTGACAGTCTAAAACGAGTTTTGTCTTTTTGTGTTTGTGCTTGTGTTGGGCTGCGCCGACCTTTGTCGGTTGGTGTTTGCCCTTTTAATCTGGTTTGAAATCCAGGCGCTCATTCTTTGCCCTGTGGTCAGCTATGCCGACTCTCATCACAGATATTACAGAATTTGCCTCCATGGGTGAATCCAAAAGCTGGTTTCGTCGTTTCTGTTCGCGCTTGTCAGGATAAAAAGGTCTATTCTCATCCTTATCCTACATGAGGCATTTTAACTCGCCACATCATTTTTTAGCATTCGTCTCTATGAGAAGGGTTTAAAAAGCGAGGCTTTTTTCCGTGTGGGGACTAAGCGTGGACTTATCTCTTTGTGTTTGCTACTCTTGTATGGGCCAAAGGCGCTTTTTTGTCTTTATCCCCCATGGGGCATCTGAGCCTCCAGCTCTATTTTTTCCCTTTTGCATCGGTCTAGGGAGGAGACTCGTTTTTGGTTTCCATTTGGCAGTTTGAGAAGTGCGTATCATCCTTTTGTATTCGTCTGTGCGTGGGGGCTTAAGAAAGCGGTCCCATTTTTTGGCCTCTGGTTGACGGCTTAAAAGGCGTACCTCATTCCCTATATTCCTATGCTGTGCTCCAGCTGCAAAAGCGGCATGAGATCGTTGCGATCAAATCAATACAGCGCTGCCCTCGGAGCCTTTGAGAAAGGGCTATATTTTTTTGTTTTTACCCCTGTGATAGGGCTTCTGTACATCCTGTATCTCTGTTATCGGCTTTGCCGTTGGGAAAATAAATTATGCGGCATGAAGCGATAAACCCGGCCCTGAGTTATCTGCAACCAAAAGCGAAACAACCCAAGTAGAATCACAATGAATGAAACCCGCAAACAAATGAACTCACAACCCAAGGCGACCAAAACTGCTCAGTTAGCTACAGACTAGACCACACCCAAGGTCCAAGGTTACGGCATTTGAGAGAAACGTATGACTTATCTGCTTTGCACACATACGTCTTGCTTCTATCTGCTGGAGCCAACGTAACTGGCCCTCCGGCCAGGGTGCCAATACTCTTGACAACTTATCTCTTTACCATTTTCCATCGTGACGGTACAACTTAATCTTTTAATATTAAACATGCCGCCCATTTTATAGTAAAACTGATCCATGTCTTTTCGTTTTATTTGACCTTGATAAAGCTTTAAAAATTTAAGATTTTTGGACTTTGTTCTGTCTTCAACAAATTCAAATTCAATTTGCGAAGGTGACTTACATCTCAAATCCAAATATCCAAGTGTTTCAACTCTGCCGAAATGAATTTTTTTAATAGAATTCACATTGCTATCGTGAAAATCTAATCCCCTTATTTTAGTACCTGACATGGCGAATAAATCTAAATCACCGTCATTAGGTAATTTTAACTTCACCAATGAATTGCAATTATAAACTTGTATGTTTTTCAAACCTTTATTTGATCATAGTGGCAGCTCAGTGAGGCTATTGTCATTCTTGATAAGCAAGTTTTCTAATTTTTGGTTACGACTTAAATTTATTTCACCAAAAACACCGTTATATATTAAAAAACTTCTCAACCCACTAAATAATTCAATCCCCTGAAAAGATTTTATATCTTTCAAAAGGTTTAGATCAGGAGTTTTGCCTACTTGATCAGAATTGCTAATATTTACAATACCTCTGACATAATCAAGATTGATGTCATCCCCAACAAATGACCCAGGAAGTTTCTCTCTCAAGTAATACGCAAATCCCTTAGAAAAAGTAGTTGCACATTTACCACCGCTACAATAGCCAACGCCTTCTTTGTCGAATTTATAATCGGAACAGATCAGATTATCTTTACCAGAGGCTCTATTGTAATCATTGTCAAACACCTGTACTTTAGTATCGGGCGAATTTTTCTTTACTTATTTGATCTCTGTATAGTCTTTTAAAAATTCTCGTATCTTTAGGGTTTTCAATTCCCCGCTTTGTTTATTTCTATTACAGTCCATGTCTGCCTTGCATTCACTCCAGAAGATATCAAACAGACGTCTTTTTTCGGCTGTATCCTCGAATGCGTTCCGAAATCCAGTTGCATCTAAATAAGCCATATCATTGCGATAATACTCTAAGTGTGTCATATATGTGTTTTTACTCAAGTCTAAGCTATGTATTTGGTTGTCATGACATATCAATGTATTCAAAATGCTTTCTTCTGAGAGATTCAGTTTACTTATTTTATTATCGGAGCGCCTCAATTCCAACAATTTATGGTTATTTCTTAGGTTCAAACTTCCCAATTCGTTTTGGGAACAGTTTAATTCTTTCAGTACGGTGAAATACTCAATCCCTTTTAAAGACTTTATACTCTTTCCTTCCACATCAATCGATTTGGTCTTTCTCACTTCTAAGGCATAGAAATTCATTTTTCCATCCTCTCGAAAAACATTTTTACCCTTGAAAAGCCGTTTTAAATAAGTCGTGAAATGGGAATCTTCAAATTCCACATAGAAGCCTTCAGCAGATTCGTGGGCACTACGTTCAGCTTTTATAGCAGCGTTTCCTATTTCTTCAGCAATAGTTTCGACACTTCTATCAGAAGAGGATTTGGCCTGTCTGGCAGCCTTTATAGCTAACTGGGCTTCAAAGATGGCAAAATAGGCGGCGGCTGTAGCTTTGGAATCAGCATTGCTGGCTGTTGCTTCCAAATCCTCATCTTCCCCGCTACCTTCATTGGTAAGTGTAGAGGGCTTTTTTCCAAATACTTTGGCTTTGGCTTCTTCGAGCGCTTTTTTCGCAACGGCTTCATAGGCTTGCGCAACTGTTAGCCAGGATTCGGCCGCAATCAGGTACCATTTACTATTGCGATCGCTTAGCACAGGCAGCTTGGCGAGCAATGTTTGGAAATAAGGTCGACTAGTCCCTTTTAGAAGAGAAGACCCTTCTTCAGCCTATGCCGCCGCATACTTGATGGGAGATGGTATTTGGGAAGCCAGTTCTATAGATTTTGTGGCATTTTCAACAGTTTTAGTAGCTTTTTTGGCGGATGCTACAGATTTGGAGAGCGATGTTTTGGGATTCTTGGCTTGCTCAGCGAGTTTCTCGACTTGTGCCTCAGCTTTTTCGGCTTTTTTAATCAAGTCTTAGAAGGACCGTGTAGTAAATTTAAAAGCGAGACCTGCAACCGGGTGCTCGGGTTGTGCGATTGTGCTCTCAACGATCAGCTTATACGCCCTATCGGGCTCCAAAGGCTCAGCCAAACTGCCCTTGACGCCCAGTGGGTCGCTGGAGTTTATAGGCTGCTCTTCACCCAAAAAGTGTGGCGCTTTACCGCTGACCTCATCCTCTAAAATCGCCTCTTCAAGGTCTATACGCTCATCGGGCGGCCATCTCGGTAAAGCGCAATGAGAGTACGGGTTGTAAACCGATACCGGTATGGGTAGCATTATCACCAGCAATAAACTGCTCACCATCCATTTGTACGTCAAGCGCCTTCAGCGCAATTTTGGACGTGATGACTTGATTTTCATCTTTGGCACAAGATGACAAAAGGCATGCAAACAGCAGGCAATAGCTCAGTAATTCCTCTTTGCGTATTTTCACAACGAGATCAGTCTTATCAATCCCTTTGCACGCGCCACATCAATACTTTGAGCCATTCCAAATCTTAGAATATCTGGGAGTAAGTGGTGACAATTGACTGGCTTTTTCTCTTTCTCCTACGCACTCATACAAGGGGAAAATTCTTATATCATTCATGTGAAATACGGGCGTAAGGTACTAAATTGTTCTATAAAGGCTCTGAAAAAATATCAGCTCGGTTTACAAAGCCCGGCAATGCACAACCCTTTGCCAATCTGTGTGCTAAAGAAGAGGCGTTTTTTACTGCTGTTCTCCTATGGCAAAGGTGAAGCCTTATCCATTTGCCCTTATCTCCATTTGGCATGGGCGCGATCCAGCCGCCTCTCGCCGAGTACACGTATAGGCAAACTGAGGTTATTTACCCACGTACGACGTGACGTCTGCGGCTGATATTTCATCGTCCCCCAAAATCAACAAGCGTTCCACGACATTGCGCAACTCGCGAATGTTACCCGTCCAGGGGTATGCTTCTAAGAGCTGTAGGGCTTTGGGGGAAAAGCGCTTCTTTTCGATGCCCTGTCGTTCGCTGATTTTCCGTAAAAAGTGTTCGATCAAAGGGGGTATATCTTCCCTGCGGTCCTTGAGTGGGGGTACTTCAATCGGGATTACGGCCAAGCGGTGGTACAAATCCGCCCGGAAGCAGCCCTTTTGGATTTCTGCTCTGAGGTCTTTGTTGGTGGCTGCGAGGATGCACACATCCACGGGTATGGGTTTTTCTCCGCCTACGCGGGTGATGCACCCCTGTTGCAAGGCGCGCAAAACTTTGGCTTGCGCAGCGAGGCTCATATCGCCTACCTCATCTAAGAACAAGCTGCCCTGGTTCGCTTCTTCAAACCGGCCCTTCTTTTGTTTAAAGGCGCCGGTAAAGCTTCCCCTTTCATGGCCAAATAATTCACTTTCAATCAACTCAGAAGGAATGGCAGCGCAATTGACCGCTATCATAGGGGCTTGGTTTCGTCGGCTCTTCTGATGGATCCAATGTGCGACGAGCTCTTTTCCGGTTCCGTTTTCCCCGGTGATCAAGACGCGCGCATCGGCGGTGGCTACCCTTTCAATAATCGCTTTAATGCTTGCCAGCGCCTGGGACTTGCCCACCATTTCATAGCTCTCAGAGACCTTTTTGCGGGGCCTTTTGTTTTCCCGATGCAAGGTCTGGTTGGCATCCAACAGATTTTTTCGATCGACAGCATGGCGTATCGAAGTGAGCAAACGATTTAAGTCCGGCGGCTTGGCAATAAAGTCGAACGCCCCCTTTTTCAAGGACTGGACAGCGGTTTCGATATCGCCATGCCCCGAGATCATGATAAAAGTGCTGTCGGGTTTGAGCGCAATCGCTCGTTCCAACACTTCCATGCCATCTATATTCGGCATCTTAATGTCGCAGAGGACGACATCAAAATCGGATTCCCTTATCTTTTCAATGCCCGTTACGCCATCGGGAGCCTCCGAAACGACATACGAATCATCTTCGTTTAACAATATGCTTCTCAAAACATTTCGGATGCTCTGCTCGTCTTCGACGATGAGAATTTTTGCCACGGCTCAGTATTTCAACCATCTGTACAACTCCTTCCAGCTGGGTTTTTTACCGTACATCAAAATGCCGACCCGGTAAATACGCGCGGCGACCCATACCATAAAGAAAAAGAAACCCACCGACAAGGCCATCGACAGAATTAGTTGCCAAGGGGGCACGCCAAAGGGGACTCGCGCCATCATAGCTATGGGTGACGTCAGCGGAATCAAAGACAGCCAAAAGCCCATCGCGCTGTCTGGGTTTTGGGCGATGGAAATACTGGCATATATGGCAATCAGTATCGGAATGGAGACCACCAATAAGAACTGTTGGGTATCCGTCTGGTTATCGACCGCAGCGCCGATGGCCGCAAATATCGAATTATAGGTCAAGATTCCAAAGGCGAAGTAAAAGACAAAGGCAAAGAACCACAGGGATACATTCGTTTCACCGAGGGTTGTCCAAGCGTTCTGAACCATCCCTGCGCTTTGTGTGGGAAGCGCAGCGCCAAAGAGGAGGGCAGCCCCACCGATGAGCAAAATCCAAATGCTGAACTGAGTGAGTCCGACGAGGACCGAGGCGAAGATTTTACCCAACATCAGCTGTACGGGTTTCACAGCAGAGATGACGACCTCTACAACGCGGCTTAGCTTCTCCTCCAACACGCTGCGCATGACGCGTACACCGTATACGAACACGAAAAAGTACATCAAAAATGTAAAGGCGTTTGAAATGGGCGCAGCTAAGGCTGAAATGCGCCGGGTATCCTGGTTTTGAAAGTTTTTCAACTCGATTTTCACCTCGGTACGGGCTGCCTCAATCCGGCCCTGAGTCACGCCCGAGCGCTGCAATTTGTAGTTTGTAAAAAAATTATTGAAATCGTTTTCCAGGCGATGGGTCACCGAGGTGCTCACGGGTTTCATCGAAAACAGCGCGATGTGATCCTGGGTGTAGTCGGCATCGAAGGGCTCTGTAGCGGGGATATAGAGCAATCCCATGTATCGATCTCCGGTTTGAATGCGCGCCTTGGCAGCTTCCAAGCCGTCGGTGGGCAAAAAGATCAGCCGTTGGGAGCCCGCACTTTGGATCGCCCCTTGAAACATACCGCTCTGGTCGTAAACGGCTAGCGGCTTGGCGTCTGCCCCATCGTGTTGAGACATGAAAGAGACAAAAACCGCCATGCCGATCAAGAACAGCGGGATGGCTAGGGTCGTGATCAGAAAAGTCCGCTTGCGCACACGAGCTGCGTAATCTCTCGCCAAAACCAATCCTATTTTATTCATGGGCATCTCGTTTTACAGCTTCGATAAAAACTTCATCCATAGTCGGCAGCAACTCTTCAAATGAGCGCACGGTCCCGATTTGCATCAGGGCTTGTAGCAACTCATTTGGGCTTTGTTTCGGTTTTAATGCAACCTCTACGCGGTAGGCACCGCTGTATTTTGGCGCGTCCTTTCTCTCTTGATAGTCAAAGTGGGTCAGCGCCTGTAGTGCCATCCCTTCAAAAGGCACCAGATGTACATCGTAAACGTGCTTCTTGAACTGATTTTTGACCGTTTGCACAGCGCCATCTAAAATTTTTCTCGATTGATTGATCAGCACGACGTGGTCGCAGATCGCCTCCACCGATTCCATGCGGTGCGTGGAGCAGATCACCGTCGCACCCCGGTCGCGGAGTTCCAAGATCTCATCTTTAATTCGGTTGGCATTAATGGGATCGAAGCCGCTAAAAGGCTCGTCGAGAATCAACAGCGCTGGACTGTGCAAAACGGCGATGGCGAACTGTAGCTTTTGGGCCATCCCCTTGGATAATTCTTGCACCTTTTTATGCCACCAGCCTTGGATTCCAAGCCGTTGAAACCAATGTGAAACCCGCGCTCTCGCCTCTGCTGCACTTAGACCTTTTAGCCGCGCAAAAAAGAGGGCTTGCTCACCCACCTTCATATCGCGATACAGACCGCGTTCCTCGGGTAAGTAGCCTACATTTTGAATGTGATGGGGTCTCAGTCTCTCGCCGTTGATCAGCACCGAACCGGCGTCCGGTGCAGTGATCTGGTTTACGATGCGAATCAGCGAAGTCTTACCCGCACCATTGGGCCCGAGCAAACCGAATATCTGGGCCTTTTCAACCGCCAAGCTCACATCGCTTAAGGCGGTGTACGCGCCGTAATACTTGCTCACGTGCTCTATACTCAGAACCTTACTCATCGCGTTGCGCATTTGGCAAGCCACCCCTTGCGAGCAGCTTCCGGTGAAAGGTTGGGCTTTATTCGAACATTTCTTTTACGCGATCAAAAAACGATCGATCGGTAGGGCGTGCCTTAAAGTTGTCATCATGGCGCATGCGCTCAAAGAATTCTCGTTGAGCCTGAGTCAATTTCTGGGGTGTAAAGACGTTTACGTGTACCAATATATCGCCCCTTCCATAACCGTTTAAATCGGGAATACCCTTGGCGCGCAACCGCAATATCTTTCCGGATTGGGTGCCCGGGGCCAACTTAATCCTCGCTTTACCGGTCACGGTAGGGATTTCCAGTGAAGTCCCCAAAACCGCATCTGAAAAGGAAATGTACAAATCGTAGTGCAAGTTATTGCCCTCGCGCTTCAACTGCGGATCTGCTTCCTCTTCGATTAAGACGATCAAGTCTCCTGAAACACCTCCGTTTGGTGCGCCGTTTCCCTTTCCGCTCACCTTGAGCTGCATGCCGTCGCTCACACCGGGCGGAATTTCAATGGAGACGGTTTCCTCCTCGCGGATCATACCGTTTTTATCCGCTCCAGGGGGTACCCCATCCACCACCTCTCCCGAGCCCCCACAGTTGTGGCAGGTACTGGTCGTCTGCATTTGTCCCAATAGGCTACGGGTTATACGGGTGAGCTGGCCGCTCCCGTGGCAAACCGGACAGGTCTTATAGGTTGTGCTCGGAGCCTGTTTGAGGCGGGATACCTTTACTTTTTTCGTCACACCCCGTACGATATCCGCCACGCTCAATTTTAATTTGATTCGCAGATTGGTACCGCGCTGCACACGGCTGCGCCCACCGCCGAAGCCCCTGCTAAAACCGGTGAATCCCCCGCCGCCAAAGGCCTCGCCAAATATATCGCCAAACCGGCTGAAGATGTCTTCCATATTCATGCCGCCCCCGCTCCCAAAGCCGCTGGAGCCGCTCAGGCCCGCGTGGCCGAATCGGTCGTATCGCTTGCGCTTTTCGTCGTTGCTCAAGACCTCGTAGGCTTCTGCCGCTTCCTTAAAGCGCTCTTCCGCCGCCCGGTCACCCGGATTTTTGTCGGGGTGGTATTTCAGGGCTAACCTTCGATAGGCCTTTTTTATCTCCGTTGCCGAAGCGCCTTTGTTGAGCCCCAAAACCTGGTAGTAATCTCGCTTTGCCATGCTTTTGTTATTCCCCTACCACTACCTTGGCGAAACGGATCACCTTGTCGTTTAAGAAATAACCCGTTTGGACTACCTCGACGACCTTGTCCTTTAATTTTTTGTCGGGAGCCGGAATTTGTGTGACAGCCTCGTGGAGATCCGTATCAAAGCGATCGCCGTTTCTAACCGTCATCGGCTGTAGCCCTTTGGTCTTTAGTATTTGCTTTAACTTGTCGTAGATGAGTTCCACGCCTTTTAACAGCTTGTCGTCGCCTGACCGTGCGATCTCTTCGTTCGCGAGTTGAAAATCATCCAAGACAGGCAACAGGGCTGCGATGACCTCTTGCCCCACGGTCTTGTATAGATCGCTGCGTTCCTTATGAATGCGCTTCTTATAATTTTCAAATTCCGCAAAGAGGCGTAAAAACTTATCCTGCTCTTCGCGGACTTGCTCTTCCAATTGCGCCAATCGCTCTAGGTTTTCAGCTATCTTTTCAACCGGTTCTTTACCCTTCGACGCGGGTGCGGGCTCGCCCTGGGACGCTTCACTCGATGTGCTTTTGTCTCTTGCCATCTCAGCTGTATTTTTCATCGGATTAAACCCTTGCAAAAGCTTTGCCAGTGGATAAAACGGTCAGATTGTCATTTGTCGCCTATTGCATTGACAGTTCTAAAGGGGCCTATAGCCGGCTGGGATACATACCAAAATCCCTCTGTCGGCAATCCGATCTCTTTCACCCTGCGATTTCAATCCAAGCGAACGATGTGAGCACCGATTTTTCTCAACTTGTCGTCGATGCGTTCATAACCGCGATCGATTTGTTCTATGTTGTGAATCGTACTCGTACCGCTGGCCGAGAGCGCGGCGATCAGCAGGGAAATACCCGCCCGAATATCGGGTGAATGCAGTGTCGTAGGCCTGAGTTCGGGTTTGTGGTCCAACCCGATCACCGAAGCGCGATGGGGGTCACACAGGACGATTTGGGCGCCCATATCGATCAATTTGTCGACGAAAAACAGCCGGCTTTCAAACATCTTTTCATGGATGAGCACACTGCCTTTGGCCTGGGTAGCCACCACCAATAACACAGAGAGCAAATCGGGTGTAAATCCGGGCCAGGGGGCATCGGAAATCGTCATGATGGAGCTGTCGATAAAGCCTTGAACCTCGTAGTGCGGCTGTGGTGGAATGCACATATCGGCACCTGCCCGCTCGACTCGGATCCCCAATTTACCGAAAACCGACGGTATGGGGCCGAGATTTTCCCAGCTGACATCCCTGATCGCGAGCGCTGAGCCAGTCATGGCTGCCAAGCCGATCCAACTGCCGATTTCTATCATATCGGGCAGGATTCGATGCGTGCAACCACTCAGCTTCTCTACGCCTCGAACAAACAACCGGTTGGAGCCTATGCCACTGATCTCAGCCCCCATAGCGCACAGCATTTTGGAGAGCTGTTGGATATAGGGCTCACAAGCGGCGTTGTAGAGGATGGTTTTTCCCTCGGCCAAGACGGCGGCCATCAAGAGGTTGGCCGTGCCGGTGACCGATGCTTCCTCCAAAAGGATGTGGTTACCCTTCAGTTTCTGACAGCTTATGCGGTAAAAACGGCTTCGGCTGTCGTAGTGAAATGCCCCACCGAGCTGCACCAAAGCCTTGAAGTGCGTATCGAGGCGACGGCGTCCGATCGGGTCGCCACCGGGGCGGGGAATACAACCCAGACCAAAGCGGGCCAGCAGGGGGCCTACGATCATAACCGACCCGCGTATGGATGCACTTAGGCTTACAAAAGACTTGGATTTGAGATAGTCCAAATCGACTGAATCGGCTTGAAAGCTGTAATCTCCGCTTCCGTTCCTTTGAACGCCGACGCCCAAATTCTCGAGAATCTCGACGAGTCTGTCCACATCTATAACATCGGGAACATTGGTGATGCGCACCGGCTCATCGGTGAGCAGAACGGCGCACAGCACTTGTAAGGCTTCGTTTTTCGCCCCCTGCGGGATCACTTCCCCTTTTAAGACGCGTCCACCTTCAACTCGAAAGCTTCCCATGGGCTGCGGATTCCTGCGCTTAATACTTCCTTCGCTTGTTGTTGTAATTCTTTCGCTTCTTCCTCACAAGTGAATGGCTGTGCATCAGGTTTTCATCGGAGTCGGTCAAATCGATCCGACCGCCGGACAGCTGTTTCAAGTGTTCAAAGATCACCCCATCGGCTACGGTATCCCTATTCCAGACCAGAAAGCATTTTTTCATGTGGTTGGCGATGGTCATGACCAATGCATCCCGCTTGGGTCCTTCCTTCCAAGTGACCGCTTGGTCGATCATCAATTGAATGTTGTGACCGTAGAAGCGATACGCGCTATTTTTTTTTGGGTAGGCCAGACGCTTGGGACGCTCCAGCATGTCTTCCTGCGTCAATCTCGGATAAGGCGAATCGACGTCCAGATTGAAGTTCGCCATAATGAAGAGCTGATCCCACAGTTTGTGTTTAAAATTGGGGACATCGCGCAGCTGTGTGTTCAAATTTGCCATGACCTCGATGACGTAATGGGCTTCTGCACTTCTCTTTTTCCGATCTCCAATCGCGGTCAAATAGCGTACCATTTGTTGGATGTGGCGCCCGTATTCAGGAATGATGAGCGGCTCACGCTGTGAATTGTATTGCATGTGTTTACCAAAGATAAAAAATTATGTCAGCTTTCTCAGTCGTGCAAATTTCAAAAGGAGCTTTTTCTCACCGACATTGTCAAACCGGATCGCGGCTCGGGTATCCGCACCTTTGCCCTCGAGGCTTTTTACCACGCCTATTCCAAAGCGCTTGTGTTGCACCTTATCCCCCAACTGCAACGGCGGTATTTCCACCCTTCCCTCCGACTGTCGATCGGAGAGTGGGGCGAGGCTTTTTCCATTGACAAAAGTAGGCTTTTCAAACGAAATCGCATCCCCTTGCGCGCCTGTTGTATGGCGAGGTCTGGCGGGGTGATCAAAAGCCGAACCGCTCGGCTGGTCCTGACCCGTTGCCTCGGCGAGTGGTTTGAGGGAAGTGGCTGCGAGGTACTTTTCATCGATTTCAAATAAAAAACGGCTGGGCTCGTTATCCACGGGTCGCCCCCAGCGAAAACGGGATAGGGCATAGCTCATAAACACCCTTTTCTCGGCACGCGTAAGCGCCACGTAAAAAAGTCTCCGCTCCTCCTCCAACGCGGGTCGAGCATGCGTGCTGAGCAGAGCGGGAAACAAATTTTCTTCCAGGCCCGCGATGAACACGTATGGGAATTCCAACCCTTTGGACAGGTGTATCGTCATCAAAGACACCGCATCCCCGTCGCCCTTTCCATCCTTATCCCAGTCCGTGGCAAGTGCGATATTTTCCAAAAATCCGACCAGCGTGGGGTCCCCATCGACCAACTCCTGCTGCTCATTCACAAAGCCTTTGACGCCGTTGAGCAATTCCTGTATGTTTTCGTAGCGGCTCACCCCTTCGGGGGTCTTGTCCGACGCGAGCGCTGACAGCAAACCGGCGCGCTCAGCTATCGCTTTGGCCACATCAAAGGCGTGGCGGTCAGCTATTTGGGTTTGCAGGCTTTTGATCATGGCGTAAAAATCGACGAGTTTGCGCTGTATGCCGGCCTGAATCGGTAAATCGTAATGTCTCAGATTCGCTAAGATGGCGTAGATGCCCACCCCATTTTGTCTCGCAGCTACGGTGAGCTTATCCACCGTAGTCTGACCGATGCCCCGTCTCGGAAAATTGATGATCCGGGCAAAGGCTTCTTCATCGGCGGGGTTTACCAAAAAACGCAGGTAGCTCACCAAGTCCTTGACCTCTTTGCGCTTATAAAATGAGAGTCCACCATAGACGCGGTAGGGTATATTCCGCTTTCGCAAGGCATCTTCCAAGGCACGAGATTGGGCGTTGGTGCGATACAGAATGGCAAAATCGGAATTTTCGAGTCGGTTGTACGCCTTTTCTTCAAAGAGGGTACGCGCGATATACGCAGCTTCTTCCGCATCGGAATAGGCGCGGTACAACTGGATGGGCTTACCCATTTGGTTGTGCGTCCAGATGTTTTTTTCGAGCTGTTCCCTGTTCTTTTTAATCACGCTGTTGGCCGCGCCGACGATACACTTCGTAGAGCGGTAATTCTGCTCTAGGCGTAAGATTTTCGCATCGGGGTAGTCCTTTTGAAAGTTCAATATATTGCGGATGTTCGCACCGCGAAACGAATAGATGCTCTGGGCATCATCCCCGACCACGCATAGGTTTTCGTATCGGGCGGCCAAGGCCTTTACGATTACATACTGGGCGTGATTGGTATCCTGGTATTCATCGACCATCAGGTATCGAAACCGATCCTGGTATGCAGCCAAGACCGCGGGAAACCGAGTGAGCAACGCATGGGTCTGCAGCAGCAGATCGTCAAAATCCATGGCGCCAGCTCGAAAGCAACGCTCCGCATATTCGGTGTAAATCTCAGCCGTTTTGGGGCGCTTCGAGGCCTGGTCATAGGCCTGCCACTCCGGGTTGCGCCGGTAGGCTTTTGCCGTGATCAGGTTGTTTTTAAACTGGGAGATGCGCGCCAAAATCAGCTTGGGCTTATACACATCCTTATCCAGCTTTTTCTCCTTGATGAGCTGGGTGAGTACGCTGACCGAATCCTGGGTATCGTAAATGGTGAAATGAGAGGGGTAGCCCAAATGATGCCCCTCGGCGCGCAAAATGCGTGCAAACACCGAGTGAAAAGTGCCCATCCACAGGTTTTTGGCTTCGCTCACACCCACCATTTGGGCGATGCGTTCCCGCATTTCGCGGGCGGCTTTATTGGTAAAGGTCAGCGCCAGAATGCGAAAGGCGTCTATCCCCCCCTTCATCAGCTGTGCGATGCGATAGGTCAAAACTCGCGTCTTACCCGCACCGGCACCGGCGATGACTATCACCGGCCCCTCGGTAGCCGCCACCGCTTTGCGTTGGGACTCGTTAAGCGCTTTGAAGTAGTCGATAACCGCTGAATTTGGAACCAAATGTAAGGAATAATTTCAGCTCGGGTAAGAGATATATCGACGCTGAGAAGCCTGTCCGATTTAAAGCCGTATCTTTACCGAAAACCTTAACCCTAGCTTAAAGTGAAGCGTAAAAACAGGATCATGTCCTTCGCCTTCTGAGCTTATCGCTTGCCTGTAGCGAGCGAGGAGATCAATCTCAGACCTTAGATATCGGTGCTTTACAACTGTCGAGTCGCCTGATAAAGCCCGGCGCAGACATTCGGATCAACTATTTGCCGAGCCATGGCAACCTGGGGGGTGACAAAGACATTCAAGGCGTTCTCTACCACTTAATCGGGTAATCGGGCGCGACATATACGCGCAGTCCATAGCCATGCAGGCGCGAGACGGCAGGCTGGAAGCCCGCATTCACATCCCCGATTCAGCCCAAGCCTTGGTGTTCAGCTTTAGGCCCCGATACAAAGTGGACAACAACGGGGATAAGGGTTACGTTATACCCCTATGCGCTGCGGACAACACAGCTTTACCCGGTGCCCGAGCAGCCATGGGGTACTTTTATCTCCGAGGCAGGTCTCAGGCTGACATAAAGATAAAGCACGATGTGTCCGATGCGCTCGCCCTGATCGAGTCGGATATCACAGCGCATCCCAAACTGAAGAAGGCCTATTGGCGGCTGTATGTCGATGCATCCTATCGAAACGAGCCCGAAGCGGGGAGAGACTTAGTCAGAGCCGAGATCGCTCAACTCGAATCCCAACGGGATTTGGACGGGTCGCAATTATCGTCCTTGCAACATTTTCATTCGCTTCTATGGGACTGAGAAAAGGTGCGTTCCATCCATCGCATTCTCGTTGCGAAATTTCTCCATTGAGCATACCGAAGACTTGACAAAGGCCACAGCGCTTTACGCCCGATACAAGTCTGCATTTGACAAGGGTACGGAAGCGCTTTCCGCTGATCGAGACAAAGCCATCTCTTCCTTAGTTAGGAGACATGTTAGAGCCGGTAACTTAGAAGAAGCCTTGCGGATCGCTTCAGACCTGAATGGCAAACCGATCACAATGTCAATGTTGTACGAGAATATTGCCTGTGTGTTAGCCGAAAAAGGGGAATCGCTGGATCGAGTCCAAGAATTCTTTAAAAAATCCCTCGAACGGCTCGAAGAATCCAAGGCGCAATTAAGAGGGGAACCCACTTATCTAACAACGGCAGAATGGAAAGCGGAACGGGACCGTAAGTATGCCGAGTATGTAGTAGACGTATATGCTTGGATTCTATTCGAACGCGGAGAGATCCGAGAAGCGATTGCCCATCAATCGCAAATAGCCGGTGTCGAATCCGATCCCGACATCAACCAGCGTTACATCCATTATTTGTCGACGGATAAACGATACGACCAAGTCCTGACCCATGCACGTGAATACATGGAGTCCGGTGCAGCCATCCGAGAAGCTATGAAGCCCTACTTAAAACAGACGTACCGAAATACGCACCACTCGCTTGGGGGCTATGATGCCTTTCTGACAGCGGTGCGGGCAGCCCAGCAGAAGCATAGGGTGGGCGTGCTCAAAGGTCAGATGACCGACAAACCAGCGCCCGATTTCAGTTTAAAAGACCTAGAAGGGAACGAAGTTCCACTGCACTCGTTCAGGGGAAAAATAGTGGTCTTGGACTTTTGGGCTACCTGGTGTGGCCCCTGCATAGCTTCTTTTTCAGCCATGCAAAAGGCGGTTGACCAATGCAGAGATGACGACGGGGTGAAATTCCTCTTTGTAAATACCTGGGAAGATGGAGAGGATGCTGAAACCCGCAAAAAACAGGTGTTGAACTTTGTCGCACAGCATCCATACGGCTTTCACATCGTAATGGATGAAAAAAATCCTCGAAAGAAAGGCAGGCGGTTTCAGGTGGCAGATGCTTATGGCATAGATGGCATTCCTGCTAGGTTTGTCATCGGCCCGGCGGGTAAAATCAGATTTACCGAGTCTGGCTATGGAGGAAGCGAGTCGGCCTTGCTTGAAGAAATAGAGGCGATGGTTGGACTCGTCCGAGGCAGGGCTTAATCGCTTGGACAAAAACCTCTTTCCGCCCCAACCCCTGTTGCGAATGTAATTATCGAATTGGAAATACTTGTAGCTTAAGGGAAAGCGCTACTGTAGCGGCGGCACGGCACCATAGACGAGTCGTTGTCGTCTCGTGTCATAATAGCTGTATTGTCCCCCTGCGATCAGTCGGATCAAATCGTCATTTACCCGCTCGATGCGGTCGAAGACAAAGGGAACGAGGGTTTTGCCCCGCGCATCCAACACACCGTGGTAAGCGCCCTGTCGGCCGATGAATAAACCGTGGGAAGCCCGTTCCAAATGCTCGTATTGCAGAGGTGCTAAGAGGTGTCCCCCTTCAGCGATCAAACCGAATTTACCGTTTTTGGCCACCACAGCGAGTTGTTTGTCAAAGGGTTTGGCCACATCGTAGATGTATGGAATGGCTTGGGTGGAATTCCTGCGCACATAGCCCCATTTGCCGTTTCGCTTGCAGGCCACCGGAAAGTTTTTCAAGCTGCCAATCGAATCGTATAGGCAGCTGAAAATGCGCTTGCCCCTTTTGTCGATCAAGCCGAATTTACCCCTGTACCGCACCTGGGCATAGCCGTTTTCAAAAGCGGCTCGTCGGGTGTAGCCGGGGTAAATCGAAAAGCGGGGCGCGATACACACCTCAGCGTTTAAATCGGCGTAACCAAAGCGCCCACCATTTTCTATGATGATGCGGCCATCTCCTTCACCGCCGATAAAGTCGTATTGACCTTTGCTACAGGCCGCACCGCTGGCATCCAGGACGGTGTACCCCGCCGGCGTTTTGGCGATGTAATTTCCGTTGGAAAGCCTTTGTAAATCGAGGAATTCAGGTTTGATAACCCAATTCCCCGCCGTATCGATAACCCCCTTCTCATCGCCCACCCCAACGATGGCTGAGCCCTTAAAAAAAGGCTCGGCTGCTGTAAAGTTCTTCCCAAAGCCGTCCTTTCCCCGGCGGTTGAGGTAGGTAAAAATACCGTCTTTCTCCACGGAGATAAACCCTTCGTTTGCCCATTCGATAGCATCATATGAGACGGGGACTATCAAATTGCCCCTGTGATCCACCACGCCGAATCGCTGCCCTTTCTCCACGATGGCCAAGCCCGTGTGAAAGTCGCTTCCCTCATCATAGATGAGCGGCACGACGGTCCTGCCCTCGAAGTCGATATATCCCACATGAGTGGAGTCGGCTACCAGTGCCAAGCCTTCGCTAAAATCGTTCACAAAATCGTACTGAGGCGGTGTCACGATCCGACCATTCGCATTTACAAAACCTAATTTTCCGTCCCTGAGAAACGGGTAAGGCTGATTTTGAGTCAGATGCCGATAACGGTTGGCAACGGCTTTGGATGCCTCAGGGTATTTCTTTAGAAATGCAGCATAGTCTCTTCCCGGCAGATTGATGTACTGGATCTCTTCCCAGGCGCGATTTACCGCTGGGCTATCGGGGTAATGCCGAATGAAATAGCGGTTCTGTCGCTCCGACCCCGTGGTGACGCATAAGTCGTAGATCGCATCCCAGGCCTGTGACACATGGGGGTTATTCGGAAAGGCCTTCACGAAATCCAAATACCCCTGTAGTGTGCCGTTTCCCACCTTGGATTGAAACACCCGATCCCGGTAGCGCTTTCTCGCTTCATCAGCTTGTGCTGCGCGTGGGTAAGCCCGGTAGAATGCCCGGTAGGCCTGATAGGAATCGGCCTGTTCCGCTATGGCAAAGGCCAAGCTGTCCCGAAGGCGCTTTGCATCGGGGATGCAATGTGATTTCGGGTAGGTTTGCAAGTAGTCCACTATGGCTTTCAAATCGTTTTTTTGCTTCGCTGCCGCATAGAAAGCCTCGTACAAATGATTTTCCTGCGCTGTGATCGTCACTAAGTTCACCCTGTATTCGGCTAAGGCTTCCTTTCGCTCATCCGAAAGCTTGGCGTAGCCCGCCTGTGCCAGCTCGATGAGTCGATAACTCTTCTTCAGATTGTAAAAAGGGTTGTCACGCCGACCGCAAATCAAGCTCAAACCATAGGAAGCGGCCACCGGATTCCGTTCCAAAGACTTCTCGAAGAGTACCTTTGCCTTGAAGTAATCGTATCGCTGCAAGGCTTCAAAGGCGCGCTCGAGCCGGTTAAAGATACCGAATGAGCAGAACGAGAGCGAGACGAAAACCAAGCAGGTCCCACACTTTGAAAACTGTATTGACTTCGTGTTCATCGCCTATTTTGGGCTTAAAGTTAGGCGTTTTAATCCCAGCACAGTACTCTCAGTAAAAATGGCATTCACCCCTTATCTTTGCAAAACGCATACCATGAAGCAGGCGGGATTGATTTTTCTGGGCGGTGGCATGGGCAGCGTGTTGCGCTACGCCGTTGCCCTGTGGTTAAATGGTCGCATCACCGCGTTTCCAGCGGCCACGCTCAGCGTCAATATACTCGGTGCACTCCTCATGGGCTTGCTCCTGGGACATGCCACACAGCACCCTGAGTTTTACCGATCCAATGCGTATTTCGTATGGGCAACGGGCTTTTGTGGTGGCTTTACCACTTTTTCCGCCTTCGTCATCGATCAGATCGATCTGTTGGGAAAGCGACCCATATCGCATTGGTTCACCTACGTAATCTTGAGTGTGGTCGTCGGCCTGCTGATGGGTTACTGGGGCTATAGGGGTACGGGTCAGCTTTAAACCGGGTTGGGATCGAGAAACCCATATTTATTTTTTCTCCTTCTCGGTGTCGACTTGCCAGATGGGATTTGCCTTCGTATCTCGGTAGCGGTTTGGAAAAGGGTCTTTTTTCGGTGTGGTATAGGCAGCGGGCAGGGTCTATTTTCTTCTTCTGTCGGTCGATCGTGAAAGTCGAAACCGTTTTTTGGCTCGCCCTGGGCAGCCTGAAAAGCGGTTCTTTTTCTTTGTACTACTTAAAAGGTTCAAGGCCTCGTTCCCACACTTTTCCCACTATAGATCACCCCATGCAGCAAGTCGTCTCGTCAAGATAAAAATCTTTGACCTATGTGCTCAGTAGTTCTATATGGTTTGTACAGGACGTTCAGGGCTATTGTGTCAAATTATTCGGCTGCTGTTTTTATACAAACCAGGGATATTTCTCTCCTCTATTCTAAATCCCGTTCCGTGATTTCTCACCGTCCCCATTGGTTTGAGGTGCATTCTAACATCAATGGCTATCAAGCCCCTTTCAAAAGCATCCAAAAAACGATTGGGCTCTGGTTTGTCCAATAGATACGCTTCGTTGAAGTGAAATTCCTCCCTTTTAGACTTTTCGCTGATCCGCGCATCCGCAAAGACCACCATTAGTCTTTCGAGCTTTGTCAAAAACTTTCCAACTATTGTAAAGATACTCCAAGTGCCTAGAACTACATCGTTACGACAAAGGTGTACTTTATGGGCACTTCTATCCATTTTTACTCGCAAATTTTGCGAATTGGCATGGCGATGAAAAACGGTAGTATAGAGCGATTGCCCTCCCTTGTCATCGACATATCCATAAGCCCTGATAATTTCCCCTTGCGGAACCTGCCACACCGAACGGTTAAAAGTAAACAGCGTAACCATAGAGCCCGATTGCTTGCGACTGGCTTTCAACTCAACCCTTCCACCCAAGTCGGGAACAGCGAGGTTTGTCTCATCGAGTTGTAATTCCCGCTCCAATGTATGTCCTATCCCAGTAGGTCCATTTCTGTACGTCCCTACAAACCCACGATGCTGTAGGTCCTGCAACTTGCTCTGTATTTCTCTTAGCGTCATCTATTGCTTTTGCATGACCACGATGTATTCCCGTTTCATCGTAGCGGATTTCTCACCCCTTACATTAGTAGGCGAGTTTCTATCGGGCATCCGCTTATTGGGAATATTTCTAACGGTGGTTTCCGCGTGATTAAACCCGTTGGCTTTAAAAAAATCCGCGGTTATCTCATCCATGGGAATTTGAATTCCCTTTACAGTTCTATTACCAATCACATAGCAAGCATATTTTTTCTTTTTTAGTTTAGTAGATATATGATTTATCGATTTTTGATAATCGGCGAAAAAAGACAGTACTTCGCGCGCTCGGTTCTCATCTCGGTCAGCTATTTTTTCTATGGTTTCGGAAAGTATTTTTGAACCTTTAATTTCAATATCCACCTGCTTTTTCCCACCCATTAGTTTGTCGTCAACCTGAGATTCAACTCCCATCCACTGATTGGATAATCGAGAATATTGACCATAAGCAACCGTCGTTCTCGAATCTCCGTATGGTGGAGAAGTCAAAACGACATCGATACTCTCATTGACCAAGCAGTTGTCGGGAATTGGGCTAACGGTATTGAAGTGCTTTATCTCAGCCGTAGCGCCATTCGATTTCACCGCAGCAAAATCCAGTAACCCACGCCTGTTCCGGCTCAGCTTTGAAAAAATTATATCGAAGCTATCCGGGTTAAATTTTTCTCTTTTCTCCGGTGGCATTCTAACCAACTTAAACTCGCCTTTTTTGGTTAGAGAAGATTCTCTAACCGTCTCCGAGAAGGCGGTTAAGAAAAAGTTTTTTATTCCTTCATCGGTTATTTCACCTATAAATGATTTGATGAGGGCTAGTTTGGTTTGAGTTGATCTATGAAACCAAAAATCGATATTTTTAAACTGTGGCAATAACACAGCATATTTTCGTTTCTCTGCGTCAAAACGAAATTGAGATGAAGTAAAATCGCTAAAATCTCTCAGATAAATATCGAGTAATTGCAAATCTAAACGGGTGGTTTTGGTTTGAGCGATTAACCTAGCCAGTGGATTTAAGTCCGTTCCGATGGCATGGATATCTTTTATATTCGCTTCTACAAGTGAAGTTCCTGTACCGCAATAGGGGTCAAACAATATTCTGGATTTTTTAGCATATTTTGTCAGCAGCCTCTCGGCAACTTGGGGTATCATCATAGCGGGGTAGCTGTGAAAGCAGTGGGTAGTCCGTTTGGTATTTGCGCTCCTAAAATCCCAAGAAGTGTCTAAGTGCTTCATTTTCAAAGCATACAAATACTGCACCGCTATGCGAAGATACATGTTTATCGGATATCGCTGTACATGCGACAACATGAGCAAAATTACTCAGCTGTGATCACCACCTGATCTTCGCCCTGTAGATGACAAGGGTTTTTCCAGGGGGCTGATCACTTGGGCGTCTTCCAAGAAGATCAGTGTTTTGATGACGTGATCAATCGTCTCAGCCAAGGCTTCAATCGCATGCAGTTTGAGCTCAGCCTCGCTGTACAGCACGCTTACTTCACGCGAGGGGACAGGTGCGGCAAAGTCTTTCAGATGTGGCTTCTCCGCACCGCTCAGCTCAGAGGCCGTTAAATAGGGTAAGAGGGTCATGCCAAAGCCTTGGTTAGAGAGGCGAATCATGGTTTCAAAGCTGCCGCTGTCGATATGGGTTCTCTGGTTTGCTGTGGGCGGGGAATCGCATAGGTTAACCACATTGTTTCTAAAGCAGTGCCCACTCTTTAGCAACAGTATGTCTCTAATGTTTAAATCCTTCACGCTAAGCCGTTTTTTACCCGCTAGCCGATGGTTTTCCGGAACGTAACCCACAAAGGGCTCGACGTAGAGGGGCCTTTCGATAAGACCGGGCTGATTCAGCGGTGTAGCGGCGATGCCGGCATCGATTTGCCCGTCGTTTAGGCTTTGGATCAAAGCCTCGGTTTGCATTTCTCTGATGTGCAAATTGACTTGGGTGTATTTTTTTAGAAAAGGCTTCAAGAACAGCGGAAGCAAGGCGGGTGCTATGGTAGGGATAATCCCCAGCGTAAAATCACCGCCGATACGGCCTTTTTCCCGCTCGACTAAATCCCGTATGCGAGCGGATTCATTCAGGATGATACGAGCCTGCGTTAGGATTTGAGTTCCGATTTTCGTAGGGACGATGGGGTTCTTACTCCGATCGAATAGGCGTATGCCCAATTCATCCTCGAGCTTTTGTACCTGCATGCTCAGGGTGGGCTGTGTGACAAAGACTTTTTTAGCGGCCAAGGTGAAATTACCGTATTTTGCCACAGTCAAAGCATAGTGTAGTTGTATTAAGGTCATCCGTGAGGCCGTATTCGGACGGGCTGGCTTTGTGCAAACATAGGTAAAAAAGGCGATTTGCGCCCTGTATGGCAACCCCAGCTATATCCTGAGGTGGCCCAAGGCAGCGGTAATACATTTCACAGGGCATAAGGTAAAAAATAGGCTGTGCGAGGGGTTGGCGTTCAAAGTTTAAAAATCGATGCGATTTCCGACATTTGCAACTCGAAACGCACGGCTGCGGTTTTTGTGAATGCCAAGTGCACCAGCGATAAAATTACGCGACGATCGATTTCTAATACGGTGCACGGCCAAAGGCGATCCGAGCGCTCATGCGGGCCAATCCAGCGCTCTCGTGGGGGGTAGCACCGAAGATCATCGGAGATGAGAAAGCGGTATAAGCGATATGGGTTTAATGCAGATATCTTCGGTAACCTACTGTGGATTAAACGCTTGGTGATCTTTGTGTTCGGCTCCTTTACCTACAACCGGTATAATGGCTTTAACCAGTTGAAAATAAGTGGAACGGAGCATCTGATCGACTTGCCAGATACCCATGTATTGATCGTTTCCAACCACCAGACCTACTTTGCCGACGTCTTTGCGATGTATCACGTGTTTTGCAGTGTGAAAAACGGTTTCATCAATACCATCAAAAACCCGATTTATCTTTTGAATCCAAAGCTGAACCTGTATTACGTAGCGGCTGAGGAAACCATGAATAAGGGTTTGTTGCCCAAGATGTTTAAGTACACCGGTGCGATCACCGTCAAGCGCTCCTGGCGCAGTGCCGGCAGAGAAGTACAACGCATCATCGACCGGAAGGATCCAGAAAACATCGAAAAAGCGCTGGGCGATGGTTGGGTGATCACTTTTCCACAAGGAACGACCCAGGCTTTTATGCCGGGGCGGATGGGTACAGCCCATATCATCAAGCGCAACAAACCCATTGTGGTGCCCGTGGTCATCGACGGGTTTAGAAGGGCCTATGGCAAGACTGGAATCGTGCTGAAGAAGAAGGGTGTGGTCCAAACTATGCGCTTTAAAAAGCCACTGGATATAGACTGGGAGAACGAAAGCATACGCGACATTTTAGACAAGGTGATGGATGCCATAGAACAGTCTCCCCATTTCTTAAAGGTGAAGCCAAATGAAGGCGGAAAAAGTCAGGTGTAACAGTTAATAGCTGTGGGGTTCTCCACCCGGTGGACACGCCTGTAAAGGTGCTGACAACGCTTTGTACACGCCTTCCCAAACGGGCCTTCTACAGTGATGTGCACCGCAAATAGGAGGGTTGGAATCCGTTTCAACCCTTTTTGATCTCCGGGGGAACTCGCCAAATCGCTAGGTCGCAGTTGAGCTAGGCATTTCCGAATCGAAGGGCGCGCTGCCATCGCTTTTGATCCCCAGTGCATGGCGTACATAGGTAAAGCTGGACAAAATTTCGGGTTTTCCATTTACGATGGCCACATCGTGCTCAAAGTGGGCCGACGCTTTTCCATCCGAGGTTTTGATCGTCCAGCCGTCCTCGGACCGCTCTACTTTTTCTGTACCCGAGTTAACCATGGGCTCTATGGCGGCTACCAGGCCTTCCCGGAGTTTTTTCCCACGGCCGCATTTTCCATAATTAGGCAGTTGTGGGTCTTCGTGCATTTTTCTGCCTAGGCCGTGTCCTACCAATTCGCGTACCACACTGTAGCCATGGTCTTCTGCGTGCTTTTGAATGGCATGACCCACATCTCCTGTGCGGTTGCCGGCTCGAAAAGCTGCAATGCCTTTGTACAGACATTCTCGCGTTACCTGTAACAAGTGCCTTAGGGCCGGGGCCACTTCGCCCACTTCAAACGTATAGGCCTGGTCACCGCAAAAGCCGTCTTTGCGCACACCGCAATCCACCGATAGGATATCGCCTTCGGCCAAGGGCTCAGCGTTGGGGATGCCGTGTACCACGCCTCCGTTGGGCGAGGTGCAAAGCGTGTTGGGAAAGCCGTATAGACCCAAAAATCCCGGCTCGGCGCCGTGGTCGTGGATAAAGGCTTCAGCCAGTTTATCGAGATGGCTCGTGGTCACCCCAGGCTTGATCTCCGAAGCGAGCATGCCCAGGGTTTTGGAAACGATAAGGGCGCTCTCTCGAATGCGTTCTATCTCGGCTGCTGTCTTGTAGTAAATCATAGAGGTCGCTTAGCATAAACCACCCAAGCGCCTTTTTCATCCCCGTAGAGAAGCCTCGGTAAGGACTCGACAAGCCTAGCGCCAGCCTGGGAAATCGCCTGGTTTTCTACCGTCGGTAAAGACATGCGCATTCCAGCTCTTTTCCACCTCATTCAGCATGTGGGCTCTACAGCTGAATTTACCCCATACCGTGCGAACCCATTTCCCCTGCAAAAGTTGGAATCAGCTCGCTCCCTCCTTCCTCAAAAGCAAAGCACACCCTGGTCAATGTTCGGATATACCCCTTTTACACAAAGGTTCATCAACCCACTGCAACGCCCTCATGTAGGGGTTATGAGGTTTTTACCCGTCATCTCTCGCGGTATGGGTATGCCCATCAAGTGCAGCAGGCTCGGTGCTACGTCGCTCAGACTGCCATCCTCAATCTTTAGATCGCTGTCAGCTGTGATGAGAAAGCAGGGCACCAGCGCGGTGGTATGCGCCGTGTTGGGCGTGCCGTCCGCGTTAACCATGCGCTCAGCATTTCCGTGATCGGCGAGGATGATTGTCGCATAGCGGTTTCTCACGGCGGCTTCCACCACGGCTTCAGCGCAGCTGTCAACGGTTTCACAGGCTTTTACAGCCGCTTGAAAGTCACCGGTATGTCCGACCATATCGGGATTGGCAAAATTCAAACAGATGAAATCGACCGGCTGTTCGTCCATTTCTGCAATGGCTCTATCCCTCACCTCATAAGCGCTCATTTCGGGTTGCAAGTCGTAGGTGGCCACCTTGGGTGAGTGCACCAAAATCCGCTTTTCCCCTCGAAACGCTTCCTCGCGGCCACCGCTAAAAAAGAAGGTCACATGGGGGTATTTTTCGGTCTCAGCTATGCGAAGCTGGGTTTTGTTCAGCGCTGCGAGCACTTCACCGAGGGTATGGCTAAGGTTTTCGTCTTCAAACAAGACCCCGACCCCCACAAAGGTGTCGTCATAGCGAGTCAGGGTGTTGTAATCCAGGTCCAGTTTGTTCATATCATGCTCGGGAAAATCCAGCTGGGTAAGGGCTTCGGTAATCTGTCTCGCGCGGTCGGTCCGAAAGTTGTAGCAAATCACCACATCGCCCGTTTCGATCACGGCTTTGGGCTCGCCGGATTCGTCGGTTATCGCCACAGGCTTGATAAATTCGTCCGTAATCCCTTCCGCATAGGATGCTCGCACGGCAGCCTCGGCATCGGGACACCGCTTTCCGCTGCCTCGGGTCAGTAAGTCGTAGGCGAGTTTGACGCGTGCCCAGCGGTGATCGCGATCCATCGCATAATAACGACCGATCACAGAGGCCAGTGTACCCACGTGTTGTTTCGTGTAGCTTTGAATATCCTTTACAAAGGAGAGCCCACTCTTGGGATCGGTATCGCGTCCGTCGGTAAAAGCGTGTACAAAGACCTTTGTCAAGCCGCAATCTGCTGCTACGCGCAACAGCGCTTTTAAGTGGTCGATATGGGAATGCACACCCCCATCTGACAGCAAGCCGATGAAATGTACGCTTTTGTCCTTTTTCCTAGCCTTTCTCAAGACTTGTTTGAGGATGGGGTTGTCTTTCAATGAGCCGTTTTCAATCGCGTTGTTGATTCGAACCAGATTTTGATGGACTCGGCGCCCAGCGCCTAGGTTCATATGCCCCACCTCTGAATTGCCCATCTGCCCCTCAGGCAGGCCTACCGCTAGGCCGCTCGCCTTCAATTTTGAATGGGGATAATTGTGGAAGCAGCTGTCTATAAATGGGGTGCGCGCCTGTGCCGGTGCGGAAACCCGCGGGCTGTCGGTAACGCCCCAGCCATCTAAAATCAGTAATAAGACTCGCCTTTTGGTCATCGTGACTATTTCTTCTCAAGGGATCGAAGTGGCAAATTTACGATTCTCGGGCTTTACGCCCCGATGTTTTGCGGCTTAAAAAGCTTTGCTTGGTGCTTTTACCGGGTTTCATACATCGCTTTATCCGTCATAGGTTGCGTGCCATTCAGATTCTGCCGTCCGGTTTTCCAAGTGGTTTTTACGGTGTCTCAGCTCGTAGATGCTCGTTTGGATTTGATTCGCCGCTCCTCTACTGCGGTCGGCATTTTTATAAGTCGAACCCCATTCTAATTTTTGAAGAAACTGCGCTTTTGTCCGCATTTGAGATACCGCGCATTTTGAAAGGCGTAAGACCAACCTATGGAAGTGAGGGGATACAGAGATCAGCCCGGCTTCCCAGGGAATTTTACCCCTTACGCCAGCTCTCACAGGCAACTCATTCCCTTAGAAAAAACAAATACCCTACATTTGCTATATGGATGACGTGCTTTCAAACCCCATGGAATTTTTAACGGGGATAGCCGTAGGCTTTTTACTGGGTTTCACCCTGTATTGGGTTACGCGTAGCAAAAAGGGTGAAGCCCAGCCGGTCACCCTGGCGAATAACCCCGAAAAAGAACGGTGGTTTACCCTGCAATTGCAGGCCTACGAGCGGGTGATCTTATTCTTAGAGCGCATCACACCCCAACACCTCGTAAACCGCGAAAAGCCCCGAGCCAAAGGCGTGAAAGCCTACTACCTCCAACTGGTTCAGTCCATACAAAGCGAATACGAACACAACCTGACCCAACAATTGTACCTACCCGAGAAATCCTGGGAGCGCGTGGAAATCGTCAAAAATCAAATCGCAAACACCCTTTCCCAAACCCAGCAAAAAAACGAAGATATACAACGCTTTCGGGAAGCGATCATCACCGATAGTCTGGCGCAAAACCCGCCGGTAAAAGCCTTGATCAAGGACTTGAAGCTCGAGCTCAAAAAAAGCGTATTGCCCCACCTACGGGACTGAGGCACCTGAACCAAGGCATCGGTACAAACACCAAAAAAATAAGCCCTCACTTCCACGTGACAAAAGGACGGGATCAAAGGTATAGAGTTGGGGGCATCAGATTGTCCCACGGTGTAAAAACGAGGAAACAAATACTGCTCTTTAAACCCTTACAGCGGGGTAAACACAAAAGAGCTGTTTTTAAACCCATGCAAAGAGGGTTTTTACAGCTCATCGCTTAGTAAAAGTCAGCGAGACTGGCCACAGGACAAAAAAATAAGGCTCGGCTTTCAAATCGACACACGGGAAAAAAACAAAAATACCCCTTTTCAGATCGCCAAATAAAGACGAAGAGATGGAGTTGGATTTTTTTAACCGCCCTGCGCGGAGAAATGGGAAAAATAAGTCTGGGCGCATCGACGCCGCATGCGAAACAAAGACGAGAAAAGCCCTTTTTTAAGGGCAATATGAAAGGGCAAGCGCCAAAAAACACCCTTCACCTCTCAAAATCATCATAAGAGGTCAAGAGCAAAGGATAAGCCCCTTTTCAAATCGATTCGATACGCCTGTGGCCATCACCCGGGATACCGCAAAAGTATTCCGACTGAGACGAATACACGACAGAGCTGCTACAGCCTCAGACAAAGCCAAAGGGATGCGTCTCCCTTTCCGAATCACCGAGCAAGAGCGAGAGATAAAAAAATGAGCGCAAACCCTCAAATCGACCCAAATGAACGAGAAAAACAGCCGACCGAAAACAAAGGCGTGTTTCACCTCTTTAAAGCCTGCTTTTAATCGACCACCTGGACAAATGCCAAAAAAATGACGTCCCTTCTCGAGCCGAGACAAGCGGGAAAAAACAAGCTCTTTCCAGTCCACCCACAGGGCAGAAACAAAAATAAATTCCCATTTCACAACTGCGTACGGCATTCCAAAACGAGCGCATGTTCCCGGTTTTCCAAATCGATTCACCGATCCCACAGCTATCCCACGCAGGGATGCGCGCCGAAAAGCAGCTCGCTTTTCATATCTTTGTGTGACATGGCGTCGGATATTTTAAGCACCCCCATCGAATACCTAAAAGGCGTAGGCCCCAAGCGCGCTGAGCTCTTACAGCAGGAACTCGACATTTACACCTTTAGCGATTTGCTCTACTTCTTTCCCTATAAGTATCGCGATCGATCTCGAATTTACGCCGTTGCCGAGTTGTCGGATGCCCAAACGGAGGTACAGCTGTCGGTCCGATTTTCGGGCTGGGAAGAGATCGGCCAACGCAGCAAGAGGCGTTTGGTTGTTCGCGCTTTTGACCGCAGTGGGGCTGTAACCCTGGTCTGGTTTAAAGGCATCCGGTGGGTCGAGTCCCAACTCCAGCTGAACACCCCTTATATCGTCTTTGGCAAGCCCTCGGCATTCCAGGGAAAAATCAACCTCATACACCCCGAAATACAGCCCCTGGCCACCTATGAAAAAGAGAAATTCGGCAGCTTTCAGCCGCTTTACAGCAGCACGGAAAAGCTGGTCGAGGCACAGCTGACCAACCGCGTCTTCAACGCGATGGTAAAAAATCTGATCCCAAGCGTCCAACCCTGCATTCGCGAGAGTCTATCCCCCGATTTGCGGAGAGAATTCTCGCTGTTGGACAAGGGGGAAGCCTTGCGGGAAATCCACTTTCCCACCGCTTTGGCGACGTTGGAGCGGGCCCGATTTCGCCTCAAATTTGAAGAGCTCTTCTACATCCAGCTCAGCCTGCTCTACAACCAGAACTACACCCACCAAAAATCTGTGGGATTCCGCTTTCCCGAGATCGGAGAGCGCTTCCATAGGTTTTACAAAGACCGGTTGAGTTTTGAACTGACCCATGCACAAAAACACGTGTTAAAGGAGATCCGTCGCGATGTCAACACCGGTCATCAGATGAACCGGCTCTTACAAGGCGATGTGGGCAGCGGAAAGACCGTCGTGGCATTTATGAGTATTCTAATGGCTTTGGACAACGGTTTTCAAGCTGCGCTGATGGCACCGACAGAAATTTTGGCCCAACAGCATTTTCAATCCCTGAAAACCCATGCCCAGGGGCTCGACATCTCGGTTGGATTGCTCACCAGCGCCACCCAAAAAAAGCGGAGAGACGAAATCCTGAGCGCTTTACAAAGCGGGGAGTTAAAACTGATCACCGGTACGCATGCCCTGATTCAGGAAGCCGTACAATTTAAAAATTTAGGCCTGGCCATCGTCGATGAGCAGCACAAATTTGGCGTAGGGCAACGCGCTGAGCTCTGGAAAAAAAACAATCCCACCCCCCATATATTGGTCATGACGGCCACACCCATACCCCGCACCTTAGCCATGAGCCTATACGGCGATTTGGACGTCTCGGTTATCGACGAGCTGCCACCGGGGCGAAAGCCGATAGAAACCCACCACCAACGCGATGGCAACCGCTTGAAGGTATTCGCTTTCCTCAAAAGACAAATCGACCTCGGACGTCAGGTTTACGTCGTCTATCCGCTCATCGAAGAATCCAAAAATTTCGATTTGAAAGACCTGATGGACGGTTGTGAAAGCCTGAGCCGTTATTTCCCCCCACCGACCTATCAGTTGAGCATCGTACACGGACAGATGAAAGCACAGGACAAGGCATACGAAATGCAGCGCTTTGTCAAAGGTGAAACCCAGATCATGGTGGCGACGACGGTGATTGAAGTCGGCGTAGACGTACCCAACGCCTCGGTTATGGTCATTGAAAGCGCCGAGCGCTTTGGACTTTCACAGCTGCACCAACTCCGCGGACGCGTTGGGCGGGGTAGCGACAAATCGCACTGCATACTGATGACCCGCGATGACTTGGGCGCGGATTCCCGGGCGCGCATACAAACCCTGTTGCGGACGCAAAACGGTTTTGAGATCGCCGAGGCCGACTTAAAATTCCGGGGGCCCGGGGATTTGATGGGCAAACAACAGAGCGGCGTATTGCAAACCAAAATTGCCAATATCGCACGAGATGGGGATATCATGTACCGAGCACGGGTGGCGGCACGGCGCATACTGCGCGAAGACGGGGGATTAGACGCAGCCAAAAACCGCGTGATCAAGCGCGTTTTTCAGCAGTTGCAAAGAGAAAATGTAAAGTGGAACCAAATCAGTTGATCCTCTCTCTACAAAGGGCGGGTTTTCGCTATGCACACCAGTTCGTAGCTTTGTCTCCATCGGTTCAAACAAAAGCCCGTGAAAATATCCTACAATTGGCTCAAAAGCTTTATCGACATCGACCACGGCTCAGCGGAGACCACCGACACATTGACGGATCTGGGTCTTGAAGTAGTCGCTGTGACGCCCTTTGAATCCATACCGGGCGGCTTGGAAGGGCTCGTGGTGGGCCAGGTCAAATCGGTTGAGCCACATCCGAACGCCGATCGGCTCAAGTGCACCCGAGTGGATGTGGGGGGGGGTACCGAATTGCAAATCATATGTGGTGCGCCCAATGTGGCAGCGGGGCAAAGCGTCGCCGTAGCTCCCCCAGGCAGCCGCTTATGCGATAGGGCGGGAAAACGCTTTGCGATCGAGACGCGCGAACTGCGCGGCCTGCGCTCCGAAGGCATGATCTGTGCAGGAGCTGAAATCGGGCTCAGTGCCGACTCAGACGGCATTTTGGTCTTGGCTGAAGCGTATCCGGCCGGTACGCCCCTCTCCGATGTATTCGAGCTGGAAATGGATACCCGCATCGAAATCGAGTTGACCCCCAACCGCGCCGATGCCATGTCCCACTGGGGTGTCGCGCGCGACCTAAACGCCCGTCTCCTACTCCAGGGCGAAAAGACTAAGCTGCGCCGGCCCAGTGTGAGCGCTTACCGACGAGATCGGGACGAGCGCCCCATAGGAATAAGGGTAACCGCTGCGGCCCAAGCGCCGCGCTACGCGGGTGTCGTACTGTCCGGCTTGCAGATAAAGCCCGCGCCCAAATGGCTGGAAAACCGGTTAAAAGCCATTGGCTTAAAGCCGGTCAACAATGTGGTGGACGTGACCAATTACGTCTTACACGGGCTGGGGCAGCCCCTACACGCTTACGATTACCATGCGATCAGAGGCGGTAAAATACGTGTGACAACCGCAGTCGAAGATGCCGAACTGCTGACCTTAGACGGAATCACCCGAAAGCTATACCCCGAAGACTTGGTGATTTGCGATGCTGAAAAACCGATGGGCATCGCAGGTGTAATGGGTGGCTGGCACAGCCGCGTGACAGCTGAAACGACTAAAATCTTTATGGAGAGCGCCTACTTCAACCCGGTTTCCATACGAAAGACGGCCCGGCGGCACGGTTTGCACACCGATTCTTCGTTCCGATTCGAGCGCGGTATCGACCCGAACAACACCCTTTACGCCTTGCAATACGCTGCGCTCTTGCTAAAGGAAATGGCCGGTGCCCAAATTGGGCCCCTTTGCGACCACTACCCCGAGGCAATCCCCAACCACAGGGTCGTCGTAAACCCAAGCCGGATCAACCGACTGCTCGGCGAAGCAATCCCGAGCAAAGCCGTCAAACAGATCCTGCGCGCACTGGAAATTGAAGTGACGACCGAATCGGAAGACCGGTTGGAATTGGAGATTCCGGCTTACCGCATAGATGTGACGCGAGAGGCAGATATAGCGGAAGAGGTCTTACGGATACATGGATACAACCACATCTCGACCCCCAGCACATACCACATTGCGCCATCTCATGAGCGAGATAGCACCAGCGCGCTTCAGGAGCGCATGGCCGAACAGCTCGCCGCCCTCGGATTTCAGGAAATGATGGGCGTGTCGCTCAACCGTTCGGATTACAGCACCTATTCCACAACGCTTTCCCAGTCGGGAGCGATCGCCATCTCAAATCCGCTGAGCCGAGACTTGGACAGCCTGCGCCAAACCTTGATCTTCGGTGCGCTCGAAGCGGTCTCCCAAAACCTAAAACACCAAAACCACCACTTGAAGCTATTTGAATTGGGAAGGGTTTACAACCGATTCGAAGGGGCATGGGTTGAAGAACGGAGAATCGGTTTAACCCTTTGCGGCCAAAGAATGCCGGAATCCTGGTATGTAAAAACCGGCCCTGCGGATTTCTTTTATTTAAAAGGTTACCTCAAAGCCTTACTCGAGAAGTCGGGGATTACAGCTTTGACATACCGGGCTCTGGAATCCGACATTTTTTCTGAAGGCTTGCAGCTGTACGCAGGGGAAGAGGCGATTGGAAACATGGGCCGCATCTGTCCGAGCTTGTGCAAAGAGTTTGATTTAGGAGTAGCGGTATGGGCCGCTGAATTGAGCTTGGAAGCAATCTCAGCCCAGCGCAGGAGCGTATTGCGTTTTCAAGCCCTGCCCAAATACCCGGCGGTTCGCAGGGATTTGGCACTGCTGCTGCCGGAAGAAGCGAAATTTTCAGCCGTGAAAGCAATCGCTTTTGAAACCGACCGAAAACGCTTGAAAACGGTAGAGCTCTTCGATGTGTATCGCGACAAAAACCTACCGGCGGGCACAAAATCCTATGCGGTGCGCTTCAGCTTTCAGGATGCGCAGGCCACGCTAACCGACGAGCGGGTCGATGCCATCATGGTCGAGCTGGTCAAGCGCTATGTGTCAAAGCTCCACGCCAGGCTGCGGTCATAATGACTTCAGCATTTTTAATCCACGTAAAAGTCAAAGTCAAAAAACAAACCAAACAAATGACGAGCACCCAAAAAACATTCCTTTTCAACCCTTCAAATGACTTCAGCATTTTTAATCCACGTAAAAGTCAAAGTCAAAAAACAAATCAAACAAATGACGAGCATCTAAAAGTACCCCCCTTTTCAAACCTTTAGTTGAGAACAAAGAGCAAGGTCAATTCTACGAATTTACCGCAACGGACGGAATGACAATACTCAGAGACCCATGCACAGCCGACAACCTCGCTAAGAATCGAATGACGAGCACCCAAAAAACGCTCCTTTTCAACCCTTCAATTGAGAACAAAGAGCAAGGTCAATTCTGCGAGTTTATCGCAACGGACGGAATGACAATACTCAGAGACCCATGCACAGCCGACAACCTTGCTAAGAATCGAATGACGAGCACCCAAAAAACGCTCCTTTTCAACCCTTCAATTGAGAACAAAGAGGCAAGGTCAATTCTGCGAGTTTATTGCAACGGACGGAATGACAATACTCAGAGATCCATGCACAGCCGACAGCCTTGTTAAAAACCAGCGGAGCCGACTACAGGGCAAAATCAAAGGACGAGGCCCTTTTCAGATACGTCCGATTGGATAGTCCCTGGGATTGCTCCCCTGTAAGGGTTACACAGCACGGAAACAGAAAACGACATCTCCTCTCAGGCTGTCCCACAGGGATAGACGCAAAAGAAGAAACCGCACTTCCAATCTCTTTCCGTATCGAGAGCTGTAGCGCTTTATTTGATACCAGACCGAAGAGGTGTGAATAGGGAAGACAAATCCAGCTAAACCACTTGTGGCAAGTGTGTAGGGATCAAAACCCTGAGAGGCGCAATGCGGGATAGAAGGATCAAGCGGTTCACAAGCCTTTTTACCAAAACGAGTCGCTGTATCAAAAAGGCAAGGCGTCTAGGTCATCACCCCCTGGGGGGACTTCATAATTAGAGGGCAGTTCCATTTGGTTGAGCTTGGAGTCGAGCAAGACCGCCTCCCCATCTGACTCCAAATCCTCAAAGAGCGCCATTTCAGGGATGAACTTTAAGCGCACATTGGCCGTTTTACCGTTGCGGTGTTTGGCGATGATCAACTCAGCTTGATTTTGAGCCGGCGAGCCCACATCGTCATCCCATTCCAAAATATGGTAGTACTCGGGCCGATAGATAAAGCCCACGATATCGGCATCCTGTTCAATGGCCCCCGACTCTCGCAAATCGGATAATTGGGGGCGTTTGGTTCCGCCTCGGGTCTCCACTGCACGGGAGAGCTGCGACAAGGCGATGACCGGCACGTTCAGCTCTTTGGCAATGGATTTCAAGTTCCGAGATATGCTGGCGATCTCCTGCTCCCGATTGCCCCCTTTGGTCGTAGTTCTCGTAGTCATCAGCTGTAGGTAATCGACGATGATCAGCTGTACGTCCTGCTGCGAAACCAAACGCCGACACTTGGCACGCAGGTCAAAAATCGAGAGTGCAGGGGTGTCGTCTATAAAGATGGGCGCGTTTTGCAAATGCTTGATCTCGCCGTGCAACCGCTTCCATTCGGAATCGGTTAGATCACCCCTTCGCAACTTTTCAGCAGATAAGCCGGTTTCACTGGAAATCAGTCGCGTAATCAGTTGAACCGAAGACATTTCGAGGGAGAAAATCGCAACGGGAACACCATATCGAATGGCGATGTTCTTCGCCATGGTGAGCATAAAAGCGGTTTTACCCATGCCCGGACGCGCTGCTAGAATGACCAAATCGGAAGGCTGCCAGCCACTGGTGACCCGATCCACAGCGGCAAAGCCCGAGGAAATTCCGCTGAGCCCTTCCCGCTTGCTCATCTTCTCAATTTTTTCGATGGCTTGACGGATCAGTGAGTCAGCGGACTCAAAGTGCCGCTTCAGGTTTCCGCTGGTGATCTCAAACAGCTTGTTCTCAGCCTCGTCTAAGAGCTGGAAAATATCGGTCTCATCCCGGTACGCATTTTCTATGATTTCACTGGAAACCGCTATCAGCTTGCGGAGAATATATTTTTGAAGGACGATCCGGCTGTGGTATTCGATGTGTGCGCTAGAAGAGACGCGATTGGTGAGCTGCACCAAGTAATACGATCCGCCGATGGCGTCCAAGAGATTCTTCTTCTTCAATTCATTGGTCACCGTGAGCAAGTCGACAGGCTCGTTGGCTTGAAACAAACCCAAAATAGCCGCAAATATATCCCGGTGTGAATCCCTGTAAAAAACCTCAGGTGTGAGGATGTCGATAACCTCATCCAAGGCGCGCTTGTCGATCAATAAGGCGCCGAGCACCACCTCTTCCAAATCGACTGCCTGTGGCGGTAACTTGGCTTGTTGCAAATCGACCAGCCGGCCGGTATCCCCGGTGAACCCAGGAGCACTACTCTTCGCTTCCACGGGAGCAAATATAAGGATTGACCCAATTTTTTTCAACCGGGATGCGGGCAGCCGGCCGATTGATTTCCAGCGTGGAGAACAAGTCGAAAGAGTCCGAGTTTTTCGGCCTTGCCCTAGTGCTCTCTGTATGCAGCCATTTTGTAAAACTTGGCCCGCCTGAGCGCGATCCGCCGCTCGGGCTTCAGCTTTGACAATTCACCTACCGCCTGCAACAGGGTGGTTTTCACAGCTCGGAAAACCGCCTCTTTATCTCGATGTGCGCCGCCTTGCGGCTCTTGGACAATTCCATCGATCAAATGGTGGTTTAGCATGTCTTTGGGGGTGAGTTTAAGGGCCTCAGCAGCCGCCTCTTTAAAATCCCAGCTGTGCCACAAAATAGCGCTACAAGATTCAGGTGAAATAACGGAATACCAGGTGTTTTCAAGCATATATACCGCATCCGCAACGCCGATACCCAAGGCCCCACCCGAAGCGCCTTCACCGATTACGACAGCCACTACAGGAACCTGTAAAGAACTCATCTCCATTATGTTTCGCGCTATTGCCTCCCCCTGACCGCGCTCTTCTGCTTCGAGTCCTGGATAAGCCCCTGGCGTATCGATCAGCGTTGCGATGGGAATGCCGAATTTTTCCGCGAGGTGAAAGAGCCGCAAGGCCTTGCGATACCCCTCGGGGTTGGGCATTCCAAAATTTCTGTATTGGCGCATTTTCGTATTCGATCCCTTCTGTTGTCCGACAAATAGAATCGACTGCTTCCCCACCCTGCCAATCCCACCCACTATGGCCTTGTCGTCTCCGGAGACTCGGTCTCCGTGCAATTCGATGAAATGGCCTTCGGTCAGGCTTTGAATGTAGTCCAGGGTATGGGGCCGGGCAACGTGGCGGGATAATTGTACGCGTTGCCAGGGGGATAGGCTGCCGTATATCTTATCCTTTGTCTTTTGCAATTTGGCTTCGATCTGCTCACAGGTGTGTTTTACATCCACATCGCTCTGCTTGCCGATGCGTCTGCACTTGACCAACTGCTCCTCCAAGTCTTGGATGGGTTGCTCGAAATCTAAATAATCCATAGCGCTTAGGTTTCTGCAAATTTATGCATTGGTGCCTGTCTTTTGATGAAACGCGGTCTTGAGCCCTGGCTTTTTGCAGCGATTGGACAGCGGAGAAGTACCGTGGCGAGTCCAATTTTGTTGCGATCCGAGTAGGCGATCACCGCTTGGCATCTAAGTATAGGTATATCGCAATGAGACCAAAGCTAAAATTGGGTATCCAAGAAGATACAAATGGACTGACGGCACCGCCCACCACAAATGCATCCGAGACCTGCATGAGGTAGATATATACAAAGGCCAAAGACAAGCCTACTGCTATGTTAACGCCTATACCCCCTCTTCTTTTTCGAGCGCATAGCGCAACGGCGATAAGGGTCAATACATAAGAAGACATGGGCATAGCCGTTCGGCGATTCATCTCGAGTTGGTGCATATAAAGGCGGTCGGAGCTCCGGGCTCGCTCCCTGGCGATAAACCGCTTGAGCTGCGGATAGGTCAAGGTCTCGGCTTCATAGGATTTGATCAATATGTCGGAGGGCAAAAAGTGAAAGATCGTATCCATGACCCGCCCTGATCGCAACAGATCGCTATCGGGCTTCACGATTCGAAGCCTGTAATTTCTCAATCTGTAGGGCTTGCGTGTATCTGTCTTTCTATATGCAATAGAACTACTGGAAATCTTTACCTCAATCTTGTCACCGTCCAACCGCTCATAGATAAAATCGTATCCAATATTTCGTTTACGGTTGTATCTGCCAAAAAAGACATACTCATTCTCGCTGATTTTTCTAGCGATGTCATGGGTTTCAATCAGCTTATTTTTAAGGCTTTGAGAGTTGAGATAGGCGTACTCAAAGCGATTGCGAAACCGATTGGATAGGGGCAACACAAAGTGGTTTAAACAAAGTGCTACGAGGGCCAGGATGGAGGCGCTTATCAGGTAGGGCAGCAAAAAGCGATCAAATCGAATGCCACTTGATAGTATGGCTATAACCTCGTTGTTATCCGTCATCTTAGAAGTGAAAAAAATCACCGAGATAAATACGACCATCGGCATGAATAAACTCCCGTAGAAAAGTGAAAAATGTATATAATAAGTCGCTATCTCCCCAAATCCCAAGTCGTTTTCCAGAAATTTACCGAGCTTTTCCGACAGGTTGATGACGATTGTGATCAGCAGCAGCATCAAGAGCACGAATAAGAATGTGCTCAGAAATTTCCGGATGATATATCTATCGATAATTTTCACAAGCGTCGCCGGCTTTTTTTTATCCCCCCACAAATGGCTGCGCCACCCCCTATCGATCAAAACTGTAAAGATACGGCTTGTAAAAAAATCTATCGTAGCTTTAGACCTGGAACCAAATCGCAACTACTCATGACGTTTTACTTGATTCTCATCGGGGTAACAGCGGGCATCGTAGGCGGTATGGCCGGCTTGGGGGGCGGCTTAATCATCGTGCCCATGCTCCTTTGGGCTGGCTTTTCACAATACGAGGCACAGGGTACCAGCACCGCAACCCTGTTGTTTCCCATCGGCATTATGGCAGCTTATAATTATTACAAGGCGGGACAGGTCAACTGGCATTACGCCTTGATCATAGCCCTCACCTTCGTGGTGGGCAGCTTCTTGGGCTCTAAAATGGCTTTGCATACCGACCCGAAGGTACTGCAGAAGCTATTTGGCGCTATCCTGCTTTTGGTCGCTGTGAAACTGCTCTCTGGCAGCTGAGCGTGGTCCACCCCGAAAAATTGTAATCGCGACTGACGGGGCTGCGGTGTACTCTAATCGAATGAATAAAAGCCCATCGACTCAAATGGAAAGCTGGGGAAAGTCAGCTGAGGGCTAATAGCAACAGGTCATACAGGCAAATTACCTAAGTGACCGGATAAAAAAGGCTGATACCTCACACCTGAGGGACGCATCCACGAAAGAGGAGATATGAAAAAAGAGGAAAAACCTTTAGGTAAAAAGCTAAATCACATAAAATATTGGATTTGGTTTGTTGTCTCTTGTGCCTTTTTATCGGGATTTAGTATCCGAGCTGAATCTCAAACCCATGAGTTAAAACCTTCGGCAGTTAAAAATCCAACAACCCGGAGTCAAAGTGCAGCAGCTAAAAAAAGAGGAGCTAAAAGCAGACCTAAGCTAATCGGTAGAATTGCAGCTGAAGGCACAAGTAAGTCACCTGATAAAGACATACCAGCTGAAGACACAAGTAGGTCATCTGGCAAAAGTGCATCAGCACAACACAATTCACTTGGACTTGTCGTTGTAAAACCTACTGAAGTAAAAAAGTGGGGAGACTACAGTCAAACAATAAAATGGAAATTGGGAAAAAAGACCAAAAAGCGAGGCTATATATTACAGGTTATCGAGTTTGATTATGAAATACGCTGGGTTGAAAACGATTCGCTTTTGACAGAAAAAGAGGTATTTGAAAAGGAAAAGGAATGGCACACTTATACCGAACTGTGGAAAATTTCTGCCAATAAGGATCAACCAGCTCCTACTCTTAATACAGACTTGTTCCAATTCATAAGTATTGAAGAAACTTATGGATTTATGAAGGAGACAGGGAAGGCTTACTTCTTTGAAACCGACTCAACAGAAACCGATATGGGATTTGGTAAACATCAATATTCTCCAGCAAGTAGATACATATTTTCAAAAATAGGTGTTTACAACCCTGCAACCACAGACAAAACCAATACCATAAAACGTGTGATATATGTAAAATGGGATAAAGCGGGTAAAACGACAATCATTGAAGATTCCCTAGGCTAAGCCCACCGGTAAATTGTAGTCGTATTATAACGGCTGCGATTTGACAATTCCATTTCTACGTGTTGTACGCCCTTTCAATTCGCCACCTCGCTCATAAATTTGATGCGCATCAACTGGAGTTCCCCACCGTCGTAATCCCCATCAAAAGCCTCGTACGCATCGCTGATCTCATCCGTTTCGGCGCCCATGAAATAATCGTATATCTCCGCCTGTTGTTCTGAGTCTAATACCTCATCGATGTGGTAGCCGATATCCAGTTTGGTTCCCGAACGAACGATGCTCTCCATCTCGGCTACCAGCTCTTCCATGGTCAAACCCTTGGCATTGGCGATGTCTTCCAAAGGCAGTTTTCGATCCACACTTCGAACCACGTAGAGCTTTAAGGCTGATTTGGAGCCCACGCTTTTGACGACTATATCACGCGGGCGATAAATATCGTTTTCGGCTACATATTTTGCGATGTAGGAGACAAAGGGCTGGCCGAACTTCTTCGCCTTCCCTTCCCCTATGCCACTGATGCGAATCAGTTCCGTCAGGTTGACCGGATATTGCCATGTCATCTCTATCAGAGAAGCATCTGAAAGGACGGCAAAAGGTGGTACATTGTGCTTTCGCGCTGTTTCCCGCCTCAAGGCCTTGAGATTTTTCGACAACGCCTCATCGACCGTGGACTCTCCATCTCGTTGCGCGGATAACCGCTGTTCGCTTTTCGCCAGGTTATCGTAGTCGTGATCTTCAGCCATTTTTACGGTATGCGGCTCTTTGATAAAGGCCTTGCCGGATTCGGTCAGCTTTAAAACCCCATAGGTTTCGATTTCTTTGCGTATGAGCTTTTGTATCAGCGCACAGCGCACCACTGCCATCCAAAACCGCTCACCGAAGGCAGATCCACTGCCAAATGCCGCTGTGTCTATGGTTTTGCGCGATTTGATAAGCGCGTTTTCCCGGCCGACCAATACCTTGACCAAATCCCGTGCTCTATAGACCTCTCTCGTCGTCTCAATGGCTTGCAACAGCTGCCTGATCTCCGCACTTACCTCGAACAACTTTTTTGGGTTTTGCACATTGTCATCGAGTTGCGCACCGGGTCCATCCTTATCATCAAAATCTTCTCCGAAGTAATTCAATAAGAATTTTCGTCGAGAGATAGCCGTTTCAGCATAAGCCACCACCTCCTGCAACAGCAGGCTTCCGATCTCTTGCTCAGCGACGGGCTTACCGATCATGAGCTTTTCTAACTTTTCGATATCTCTGTAGTCGTAAAAGGCCAGACAGTGGCCCTGTCCACCGTCCCGACCGGCGCGGCCGGTCTCTTGGTAGTAGCTCTCCAAGCTCTTGGGCATATCATGATGAATGACAAAGCGCACATCGGGTTTATCGATTCCCATACCAAAAGCGATCGTAGCCACGATCACATCGGCCGATTCCATCAGAAAGGCATCTTGTATGGCAGCACGGGCCTTGGTGGCGATACCCGCGTGATAGGCCAAGGCTTTGATGCCATTTACCTGTAGGCTTTGCGCCACCTGTTCCACCGATTTTCGGCTCAGGCAATAGACGATGCCCGACTTTCCAGCGCGCGCTTTGATGAAGCGTATGATCTCTCGCTTGGCGTGATCCGAACTAATTTTGGGACGAACTTCGTAGAATAGATTCGGCCTGTTGAAGGACTCCTTAAAAACCGCTGCATCGATCATGCCCAAATTCTTCTGAATGTCTTCCTGCACTTTGGGTGTTGCCGTAGCGGTCAATGCGATGATCGGCCGCTTGTCGATCCGCGAAAATATAGCGCGTAAATTGCGGTAATCCGGACGGAAATCGTGTCCCCACTCCGAAATGCAGTGGGCTTCATCAATGGCGAAAAAAGAGATCGATACACCGCGTAAAAAATTGGTGTACTCCTCTTTGGTCAAGGATTCCGGTGCGACGTAGAGCAATTTTGTCCGACCTCTTGACACGTCGCTCTTGACCTTTTTCACCTGGGCGCGACTCAGAGAAGAGTTCAATACATGCGCGACGGAATCGGATTCAGAAATCCCCCGAATGGCGTCGACTTGGTTTTTCATCAAGGCGATCAAGGGCGATACGACGATGGACGTGCCCCTGCTCAACAGAGCGGATAGTTGATAACAGAGTGATTTCCCCCCACCTGTCGGCATGATGACGAAGGTGTCCACGCCGGCTAGCACGGATTGAATTATTTTTTTCTGATCCCCCTTAAAGCGATCAAAACCAAAATACCGCTTTAGCGCCTGATCGATTTCATCGCTTGCTTCACCCATTGGTCTGTGCGCATTTTTAGTACATTTGTACCGCCACGAAAGATAAGAATTTTTAAGCATAAAGCCCGTAAAAGAGGAATTTTTTAAACTTGAACCGAGACGACATCATCCAAGCCGCCCAACATGTCATCCATTCCGAATCAAAAGCGGTCGAGCAGCTAATCAGGTACCTCAGCAAAGACTTTGCCAAAGTGGTACAGCTCATCGCAAATTCTAAGGGGCGGGTCATTATCAGCGGGATCGGGAAAAGCGCCCTCATCGCACAAAAAATTGTGGCGACGTTAAACTCGACCGGAACCCCTTCGGCTTTCATGCATGCCACAGAAGCCATCCACGGTGATTTGGGTATCATCCAGCCCGGCGACATCGTCGTCTTGCTATCCAAGAGCGGCAATACCACAGAAGTAAAAGCCTTGTTGCCATTGGTAAAAAACATGAAAAATGAAACCGTCGCCCTAACCGGTAACCGCCATTCATACCTAGCCCAAAATGTCGATTACGTGTTGGACACGACCGTTGAAAGGGAAGCCTGTCCAAACAACTTGGCACCCACGAGCAGTACCACTGCCCAATTGGTGATGGGCGATGCGCTGGCCATATGCCTGATGAAAGCACGCCGATTTACCGATGGTGATTTTGCGAGATACCACCCAGGGGGGGCGCTGGGGAAGCGACTCTACCTGCGCGTAGCAGATGTGATAGACCCCAGCCAAAGGCCTGCCGTAAGCCCGGAATCCGATCTCAGAGCGGTCATCCTCTCCATTTCCAAAAGCCGTTTTGGCCTGACTGCCGTTTTGGAAGGAGATGAAATCGCCGGCATCATCACGGACGGAGACCTGCGTCGAATGCTCTCAAAAGACTTGGATTTAAAAAACCTAAGCGCCCGAGAAATCATGACTGCTGAGCCCAAAGTCATCCCGCATGACGCTTTGGCTCATCGGGCGATGGAACGATTGGAAAAATTTGAAATCGGGCAATTGCTCGTCACCCGGGATTCAAAGTATTGCGGTGTGATCGACATTCACGACTTACTACGGGAAGGCATTGTGTAATGGAGAAAGCGCAAAAAGAAATGTCCTTTCTCGGGCATTTGGAAGAATTGCGATGGCACATCATCCGCTCCCTACTGTTTATACTGGTGGCTGCCACCGCAGCGTTTTTTATGAAAGACCTGCTGTTCAACACCCTTTTATTCGGGCCCAAACACCCGGACTTCATCACCTATCGCGCCCTGTGTAAGCTCTCTAAGTGGATGGGGCTGGGCGCGGATAACTGCATTGATAAGTTGCCATTTGGCATTCAAAGCCGGACGCTGGCCGGTCAGTTTTCAAGCCATATTTGGGCATCGGCAATCGCGGGTATCATCCTGGGATTTCCATACCTGACTTATGAGCTCTGGCGATTTATCAAACCGGGGCTAACCCAAAGAGAAGTGCGATACAGCATATGGGGCATGCGCGCCAGCACTTTCCTCTTTCTCAGCGGGGTGCTCTTCGGCTACTTTTTAATCGCGCCCCTGAGCATTCATTTCTTAGCCAATTATCGGGTCAGCCGTGAAATCACCAATGAAATCGACCTGCGTTCCTACGTCTCCACGGTGTCAACCGCTGTCTTGGCTTCGGGACTGGTCTTTCAGCTCCCCACAGTCGTCCTGATCCTGACCAAGCTAGGGTTGATCACGCCCATCTTTTTAAAAAAATACCGACGCCATTCCTTCATCGCGATCATGACTGTAGCTGCTATCATCACACCACCGGATATTTCCAGCTTGGTGTTGGTCACTTTGCCCATCTCTCTTTTATATGAGCTGAGTATCTTTATCTCGGCAATCGTTTCCAAAAAAAATGCCGGTGGTCAGCGTGCAAACCCAAACTAAACGGCAGCAAAATGATGTATCAAACAGTTGACACACAGAGACGAGCCCATTGGATTGAGCTGCGAAAATGAGTTGAGTCGATCCGTGATCCGAGCAGATGCCCGTGTGCGCAGCTTGAAAATCGATAAAATATGGAGCTGAGAGCAGAGAATTTAGTGAAGAGTTACCGCGGCAAAAAAGTGGTCAACCGGGTTTCTCTGACTTTAAATCAAGGTGAAATAGTCGGCCTTTTGGGGCCCAACGGCGCTGGAAAAACCACCACATTTTATATGGTGGTAGGCTTGATCAAACCCACTTCAGGCGATGTGTTCCTAGCGGATCAAAACATTACCAGGCTCCCGATGTACAAGCGAGCTGAGCGAGGCATTGGTTACTTGACCCAGGAGGCTTCGGTATTTCGAAAGTTGAGCATAGCCGACAACATACTCGCCGTGTTGCAGTTCACCAAACAGTCCAAAAGCGCGCAGCGCCTGAGGATGGAAACGCTCATCGAAGAGTTTTCGCTCGCACAGGTGCGAAAAAATCGGGGCGACTTGCTCTCCGGTGGGGAAAGGCGTCGAACTGAAATCGCTCGTGCACTCGCTGTGGATCCCAAGTTTATCCTGCTCGACGAACCCTTTGCAGGCGTCGATCCCATTGCTGTAGAAGACATTCAAAAAATTGTCAGCTCGTTGAAGGAGAAAAACATCGGCATACTGATCACCGACCACAACGTACGGGAAACCCTGGCCATTACCGACCGCACCTACCTGATGTTTGAAGGAAAGATACTGAGGCAGGGCAAGCCAAGAGAATTGGCTGAAGATGAAATAGTCAGACGCGTGTACCTGGGACAAAATTTCGTGCTAAAGGAAAAAAGTGAAATCCATCCAGCGTCCAAACCACCTCAAATCGATTAGCAGATATCGGCTGTCCGAGTCATTTTTATGCGCAAACACCTCAACTGCATGAATATTTTGGTCTTAGACAATTGCGATTCCTTTACCTACAATTTGGTTCACGCCATCAAAGCACAAGGACCCCACTCGGTAGCGGTTTACCGCAATGACGAAATTTCATTAGAGGAGATCGAGAAATACGATAAGGTCGTGCTCTCCCCGGGGCCTGGGATACCCGATGAGGCCTGCATTTTAAAGCCCTTGGTCAAGGCATGCGCCCGTTCCAAAAGCATTTTGGGCATCTGTTTGGGGCAACAAGCCATTGCGGAGGTATTTGGCGGCCGATTGGCGCGTGCACAGCGGGTGCTTCACGGCCGGGCTACCCCCACCCGCATTGTCGATAGGACAGAACCCCTGTTTCAAGGCCTGCCCGAAACGATCGAAACCGCTCGCTACCACTCCTGGGTGGTAGTCAGGGACGCGCTTCCTGAAGTCTTGCAAATCACGGCGGAAAGCCAAGCAGGTGAAATCATGGCCCTGCGCCACGAGAAATACGATGTGAGGGGCCTGCAATTCCACCCTGAATCCATCCTGACTCCTAAAGGATCCCAAATCATCAAAAATTGGTTGCAGACTCCGCCCGTTGAGCGCTGCGCATTTGAAAGCGCTGTACAAAATAAATCTCTAACGCCTCAATCACATCGGTAAAATCTATTGGGCCATTTCAAAATACAATTGACAAACCCAGGTCATTTCGTCATGCGGATTTACATTTGGACTCTCATAGCAAACCCTCAAAATAAGAGACATGTCTGTACTAGTGGGAAAAAAAGCGCCCGACTTTAGGGCGTCAGCCGTGGTAAACGGGAGCGACATCACAGAAGGCTTTACGCTGAGCCAATTCAGGGGTCAGTACGTGGTCTTGTTTTTCTATCCCAAGGATTTCACCTTTGTATGTCCGACAGAGCTCCACGCCTTTCAAGAAAAGTCAGAAGCATTTGAGCAGCGAAATGCAGCCGTGATCGCGGTTTCTACCGACACTGAGCAATCGCATTGGGGGTGGCTGCAAATGGATCGGGATCGAGGTGGGATCAAAGGGGTGACCTACCCCATAGTAGCCGATACGAACAAGACGATATCCTTCAATTACGGCGTATTGGCCGGCGATTGGGACTTTACAGCAGAAGATCAGTTAGAGGCCAACGGGGAGCTCATCGCGTACAGGGGGCTGTTTTTAATCGATAAAAGCGGCATCGTACGCCACCAGTTGGTCAATGACTTGCCGCTCGGCAGAAGCGTGGACGAGACCCTGCGAATCGTAGATGCACTGCAATTCTTTGAAAGGGAAGGCGAGGTTTGTCCAGCCAACTGGCGCCCGGGTAAAAAAGGCATGAAAGGGGATCACAAAAGCGTAGCGGCCTATCTCGCTCAAAACTGAGGCACCGGGTGTGCTTTGGATCGGAGACCGCAATTTTGCTGCGGCTTTTTTCATACATACCCCCTATACATAAGTCCGATCGCCCATTTGAGCCTGATATGGGAATTTCGGCTCCTATTCTTATTCGTATGATAATCAGTGCGTTTATAAACACAGCCCATGCAACGGTAAGCCAAAACATAAGGGTTTCCCATCTAACGCATGGAATGTTGCATCCATATTGACTTGATACCATTTACCTGCAGCCGACCACCGCGTGGCTCTTTCCACCTCATCCGCAGTTTTGCGTTCAATTTGTTAGGTTCCATTTTAAATTTATCGTTTCATACTTTGCTTTTTTTATCATTGCGGCCTACTCAAGCGCCAAGTAACTGGAGCAACACATTAGAGAGTCGACTGCCAAATATTTGTGTGCGTTTGAAAGTTGGAGTTGTTTGCCGCTTTTGCGCAGCAGTTGAGAGAAGCGTGTTTTGCGCTGCTGCATGGATCGGGTTGGCTGGGTTGATGTGTCGTTGTGTTATTGAGCGAGTTGTCTTGCACCGTTGCATAGGTGAATTGCTGGGTTGATTGCGCTGGTGGGCTACTTTGCACTGGTTAGCTCGTTTTTTGGTTTTGTCCTTTTGTGTGCGTTTGAAGGCCTAGGCCCTGTTTTCTCGCTGCTGTTTGGCCGTTAAAAAAGGCTTGTTTTGCTGTGCGACTCATCCTTCTATTAATCTGTGTGGGATTCCGGTCGGGCGCCCGATGAGGCAGCGTTAATTTGGGCCTGCTTTAGGTATAAACCCGATGAGACAAGGGCGGAGAGAAATTGCTAACAATAGCACAATCCGGGTCTCGGTCTAAAGGATTTTCACGGTGAATTTTTTCCGAGCCCTATAGTTTGTAATTTTGTGTCGACCATTTTTTGCGATGGCAGAGAAAAAAAAACCGGCAAAAAGCGATGCGCAGCGCTCCTGGCAAACCGCAATGGGGCTCTTATTCATCGGCGCTTCCATCTTTTTGCTGCTCGCCGTGACCTCTTATCTCTTCAATTGGCGGGCCGACCAAAGCGAGTTGGACAGCTGGCTGAACCGAGGGGTACGCGCCCGGAATATATTGGGCAGGCTGGGCGCTCGTGCTTCGCACCTCCTCGTCTATGAGAGCTTTGGAGTGGCTTCCTACTTCATCGTATGGTTTGTATTCGCAGCGGGGTTCCGCTTGGCTTTTCGCATCGCGTTGGTCCGCTTCAGCAAGCTGATCGGCAACACCCTATTCTTTTTGCTATGGCTTCCCACAGCCTTGAGCTTCGCCCTGTTTTCGCACCCCACCCTGGGGGGCATGCTGGGCTACCAGATCAATGCCTACCTGGCCGGTTTTATCGGAAAGCTGGGAATCGCCCTGGCGGTAATCTTTTCAGGGCTGCTTTACCTGGTGCGGTATTACGGACTAACACCCGAAAAGCTGAGCGGTTACTTTAAGAAAAAAAAACTCGAAAAAATCCGATCGCCTCTGCGCGCAGAGGCACAAACAGCGGAAAGTGACGTTTTCATCGAAAGGACACCTGAATCCGGGGGAAACCCAGGTGGAAGCGATTCCAAACCAAGAGGTGATCCCATCCCGGGAGACAGCGCACAGGGGGTCGATATGGAGATATCGATACAACCCCGAGAGAAAGTGGTAGCAGAGTCGGCAGCGAAGCAGCGGTTGGTAGAAAAATATGGCGAATTCGATCCGCGTTTGTCGCTTCACCACTATCGTTTTCCCACCTTGGGTTTACTAAAGGAATACCCGAGCGGCGACATAACGGTGGATCAAAACGAATTGGAGCGCAACAAAGACAAGATCGTGGAGACCCTCAGCCACTACAAGATTGGAATCTCCAAAATCAAAGCGACCATAGGACCTACGGTAACGCTTTACGAAATCGTCCCCGAAGCGGGCATACGGATCTCCAAAATTAAGAATCTCGAGGATGACATCGCATTGAGTTTGGCGGCACTCGGCATTCGCATCATAGCTCCCATGCCCGGAAAGGGCACCATCGGCATCGAAGTACCCAACAGTCATCCGAGCATCGTATCCATGAAATCCGTACTGTCATCGGAAAAATTCCAACATACCCAAATGGAACTGCCCATCGCATTGGGAAAATCCATTTCAAATGAGACGGTGATAGTCGACCTAACGCGTATGCCTCACCTGTTGATGGCAGGCGCTACCGGGCAAGGGAAATCGGTGGGGATCAATGCGGTCCTAACCGCTTTGCTGTACAAAAAGCATCCGGCTGAGGTAAAATTTGTACTGGTCGACCCCAAAAAAGTAGAGCTGACGCTCTACAATAAGATCGAACGGCACTTCTTGGCTAAATTACCCGACTCCGAAGATGCCATCATCACGGATAACACCCGTGTGATCCATACGTTGCATTCGCTCTGCATCGAAATGGACGCGCGCTACGAATTGCTCAAAGACGCCATGGTGCGCAACATTAAAGAGTACAATGCCAAGTTTAAGGCGCGGCGGTTAAACCCTGAAAGCGGCCACCGCTTTTTGCCTTATATCGTCTTGGTGATCGACGAGTTTTCCGATCTGATCATGACAGCTGGAAGGGAATTGGAAACGCCGCTTGCCCGACTGGCGCAACTGGCTCGTGCCATTGGGATTCACTTGATAATCGCCACCCAACGCCCTTCGGTAAATGTGATTACCGGCTTGATCAAGGCGAACTTTCCAGCTCGCATTGCCTTTCGAGTCACTTCAAAGGTGGACTCGAGAACCATCTTGGATTCGGGCGGCGCCGAACAACTCATCGGACACGGCGACATGCTCCTCGCTACCGGAAGTGATATCAGACGTTTGCAAGGTGCTTTTATAGGCACCCGCGAAGTGGGAGAAATCACCGATTTTATCGGCGCCCAGCGCGCTTATGCCACTGCGATGCACCTGCCTGCGTACAGGGGGGAAGCAGATGGATATCTGCCATCGGAATCGGATTTGGATGGCGACAGAGATGCGCTGTTTGATTCGGCGGCTAAGATTATCGTTGAAAACCAACAGGGCTCAGCGTCCTTGTTGCAGCGAAAATTAAAGCTGGGTTACAACCGCGCTGGGCGCATCATCGATCAACTCGAGGGCGCTGGCATCGTAGGCCCTTTTGAAGGCAGCAAAGCACGGCGAGTCTTAGTCCCCGACTTAAACACCTTGGAGACGGTTTTAAACGCATTACAATAAAAAGATGAAATGCATTCCCTTTGCTTTGATCCTATCCCTCGGCCCAGCCCACGCCGCTCGCGGACAAAAGAGAGCAGCCCAGGCGCGAGCCTTGCTGGACGCAGTCTACCAAAAGTATCAAAACCAAAAAGACGCCGATATAAGCTTTGATTACGATTTGTACAATGCGCGCACAAACCTCCACCGAAAATCCAAAGGGCGGCTCTCAGTCAAAGGTGAGCGGTACCTCTTGCGCTTTATGGGGATAAAACAACTCTTTGACGGAAACCAACTCTACACCATACGCCCCGATGACCGGGAGATCGACATCTCCAAAGGCGCCGGTGAAAACGCTTTCATACCCGATAAAATACTGAGCAGTTATCAAAAGGACTACAAATTGAGTTGGGAGACCACCCAAAGGCTGAAGGGTAGAAGCGTTCAATTCGTACGTTTAAAACCTGAGCACAAGAGCGACACCCGATATATATTAATCGGAGTAGATGCAAAGACCAAACGCTTATACCAAGTGATCAACGTGGATAAAAGCGGTGTGACGACCACCTTGACCCTCACCGCTTACAAGGTCGATCAAGGCCTTTCCGAAGCCCGATTTACCTTTGACAAAAATGAATACCCTACCTATTTACGCAACTACTTAGAATAGAAGCAAAAATTTTGAAGAAGCTCGACCAGTATATACTGAAACAATTTATAGGCCCTTTTTTAGCCACCTTCTTCGTCGTGGTATTTCTATTGGATATGCTATCCCTATTCACCTATATCAAAGACTTTGCCGGCAAGGGCTTAGACAGCCTGAGCATGCTCGAGCTCTTGGGCTACGTATCCCTATCCATGGTGCCCATGGCTACGCCTTTGGCCATTCTCCTATCCGCCATCATGGCATTTGGCAACCTCGGTGAAAAATATGAGCTGACCGCTTTAAAAGCCTCTGGCATTTCCCTGATACGCGTCTTCAGGTCTCTCATAGCCATCGTCTCCCTACTGAGTTTGGGCATGCACCTCTATATGGAAAACGCCTACCCCAAGATCAATTTTCACCTGTTGAACATGAAGGCCAATATGGTCCGAAAAAATGCAGCCGTACAGTTTCGGCCCGGCGTCTTTGACAACTCCATCCCCGGTTACTACATACGGGTCGCAAAAAAATCTGGGCCTGATAACAACATCCTCCACGATGTCTTCATCCAAAGGACGGGCGGTTTTCAAGAGGACCAGGAAACCATCGTCGCCAAGCGCGGGAAAATACTCGGTTCTCCAAGCCCGGATTACCTGATCATGGAGTTGACAGATGGGGAATTATACCGGGATGAAATCCAGGGCAAGACGATGGCGGAAAGGGAGAGACAACCGATGAGCGCTACCTCTTTTCACAAACTCACCCAATACATCGACATCTCTTCCATCACCCGGGTTGACTTGGACAAAACCATTAGCAGTAGCCATCACAAAATGCTCAATTCCGAGAATCTGAGGACCTTCTCAGACAGCCTTTCCACTTTGAAGTCCAATAGGGTTGCACGCTATGCGAAAAATACGCTTCGCCATGCCGTACCGGTAAAAAACCCTTCCCAAATCGACTCCCCCACCCGAGACAGCCCCCAACCGGCGCATTCCTTTTCGAGTCTTTTGACTAACAATCCCACAGCTGACCAAGGCCTGATCGCCCAAGCCATAACCGATGTACAAGGCGATCTAAAGACGCAAAAACAGCAGCGCGAATGGCTGGAATGGCGCACCAAAGAAATCGGTCGTTTAAACATTGAGCTACAGCAAAAGTGGTCCTTTTCCTGTGCTTGTTTCATCCTCTTTTTCGTCGGTGCGCCCCTGGGCTCCATCATTCGAAAAGGCGGGTTTGGCCTACCTTTCCTATCTGCCGTCATCATATTTGTAACCTATTACATCCTGTACCTAACCGGTGAAAATATGACCACACGCGGGCGGTGGAATGCCTTTTGGGGCGCTTGGCTCAATTCCGTCGTACTCTTCCCGCTCGGTGTTTTCCTCACCTATAAGGCTGTGATCGACTCTTCGCTATTCGACTTGGACGCATACCGATTTGTGAAACGAAAAAAGCGCAAGCGCAGCACCTGAACATGTTACATTCTATTCCAGAAGCTGTTGAAGACATCAAACGAGGCAAACTCGTCATCGTCGTGGACGATAAAAATCGTGAAAACGAAGGTGATTTCGCAGCGGCTGCTGAGAAGGTAACCCCCGAGATGATCAACTTTATGGTCACCAAGGGGCGCGGTTTGATCTGTACACCCCTGCTTGAAAAGCGCTGTCAGGAGTTGGGGCTGGAGCGCATGGTAAAAGACAACTCCGATCCGATGGGAACCGCTTTTACCGTCTCGGTAGACAAATGCGGAGACGGGGTGACCACTGGGATTTCAGCATCCGATCGCGCCAAGACCGTACGCGCCTTAAGCGATCCCAAAACGCGGCCCCACCACCTGAATCGCCCCGGACACGTCTTTCCCCTAATCGCCAAAGAAGGCGGTGTGCTCAGGCGAACCGGACACACCGAAGCAGCCGTCGACCTAGCGCGCTTAGCGGGATTGACGCCGGCGGGCATACTGGTGGAAATCATGAATGAAGACGGTAGCATGGCCCGACTTCCCCAACTGGAAACCATCTCCAAAACCCTGGGTATCAAAATCATTTCCATCGAAGACCTCGTGGCCTATCGAATGCGATGCGATTCCCTTATCGGGCACAGGGAGTCGTTTCCCGTGCATACGCGTTTCGGCGACTTTCAATTTCACGCCTACGAACAAACCACCGATGGACAATACCACTATGTGCTGACCCGAGGTATGTGGCATGCAGATGACGAAGTTCTGGTGCGCGTCCACTCCTTGCGGGAAAAAAATGACCTGATCGCCTTTTTAACATCTGACACCCGTGCGCAATTGGAATCCGTATTCAACCTGATTCAAAGGGATGGAAAAGGGGCGGTAATCTTCGTCAATCCCCAGGAAACACAGCGTAGCACGCGCGATCGAATCGCGGGTTTTCAAAGCGCACAAAACCGAGAGAACTACGACAACCCAGCGGTGAAGATGGACCAAAAGGACTACGGAATCGGCGCGCAAATCATCCGTGAATTGGGCATTCGGAAACTCAAGCTGATCACCCGAAAACCATCGAAGCGAATTGGAATCGAAGGCTACGGCATTCAAATCACCGCCCACGTCAATTGGTGAGCCCACACCAGAGTCCAATGTTTAATGCAGCTGCAATGCGCTCAAAGATATAAACGCATCCCTGTTGACAAATTTTACGATTTGAAATACACCGCTAGGCTAATATTTTTATTTTTGCAATCGCAACCATCGGCCGCCTGTAATGGGAAAGATCGTAGCGGTAGCCAACCAAAAAGGGGGGGTAGGAAAAACCACTACCTCGGTTAATTTAGCCGCAGCGCTCGGCGTGCTCGAGCGGAAGACCTTGCTGATCGATGCCGACCCACAAGCCAATGCCACCTCATCGCTGGGGCTACGTGTCGGCGAAGTGGGATTGGGCACCTACGAATGTTTGGAGCATACGGCATCGGCTGTGGCTTGCATTCAAGCGGTCGACTCGCCCAACTTAGATATCATGCCCGCACAGCTGGATTTGGTCGCAGCGGAAATCGAGATCGTGGACAAGCCCAACCGGGAATCCATGCTCAAAGCAGCCTTGACGCCCATTCAAAATGCCTATGATTACCTGATCATCGATTGCGCTCCGAGCTTGGGGTTGATCACCCTCAATGCGCTTACCGTTGCCGATTCGGTAATCATTCCGATCCAATGCGAGTACTTTGCCCTCGAGGGACTGGGAAAACTGCTGAACACCATAAAGAGCGTACACCGGTTACACAACCCGAATTTGGATATCGAAGGCTTGTTGCTCACCATGTACGATCCGCGGCTGCGCCTCTCAAACCAGGTGGTGGAAGAGGTGAAAACCCACTTTGAAGCCATGGTTTTTCAAACGGTCATCTCCCGAAATGTACGCTTGGGTGAGGCACCTGGCTTCGGTGTTCCCATCATAAAATACGATTCCGAGAGCAAGGGCGCTATCCATTACCTGCACTTGGCACACGAATTCTTACAGCGCAACCAAGCGGAAATCAATCTGGAATCAAATGGGTAAAAGAAGCGCATTGGGACGTGGACTGGCTGGACTCTTAAACGATCCAGATGAGGGGCGAGATGCTTTGAAAGTCGCCTCGGGCCACATCTTTGAAATTCCACTGGATCAAATCGAAACCAATCCCTACCAACCGCGCACCCAGTTCAGGGAATCGGCGTTGAGAGAACTGGCACAGTCCATCGGGCAATTGGGCGTCGTTCAGCCCATCACCGTGCGCCAGCTCGGTACGAATACATTTCAATTGGTCTCAGGCGAGCGCCGTTTTCGCGCTGCGGGCTTGGCTGGCCTGAGGTGCATTACCGCTTATGTAAGGGTAGCAAACGACAGAGAAGTACTCGAGATGGCGCTGGTGGAAAACATTCAACGACGGGACTTAAACCCCATCGAAGTCGCCCTGTGCTATCGGCGGTTAGTCCAGGAGCTCGAACTCACCCAAGAAGCGATCAGCACGCGTGTGGGCAAAAAGCGCTCCACGGTTAGCAACTACCTCCGACTGCTCCGCTTAGACCCCATCATACAGTCGGGAATCCGCGACGAGATGATCGGCATGGGACACGGCAGGGCTTTGGTAAACGTAAAGGATACAGCCGTACAGCTGAATATATATGAACGTATCATCAGAGAAGACCTAAACGTACGCCAGACCGAGCACCTGGTCCGTCGGTGGAACGAACCCCAAAAAAGGCTAAAAAAGACCAGAGAACTGCCCTATTACTTAAAAGAAGCCCGAGAAGACATAAGCGATTTCTTAGGTTCGCCTGTCGCCATCGAATGTGATGAGCGGGGAAAGGGCCAGATCGTCATCAACTTTGAATCCGAGCATGATTTCCAAACCTTATATCAAAAGCTGTGTTCCTAGTGTGAAAAAAATCGCATTCCACCTACTGTATCTCTTGGCAGTGATACACTTAGACCTCTGCGCACAGGTAAAAAGAGTGGACGCTGCCGCGGCGAGCAGACGCCGAATCCCTGCCAAAGCTGCCCTGTACTCGGCTGTATTGCCGGGCTTGGGACAGACCTACAACCGAAAATACTGGAAGATTCCCATCGTTTACGCACTCATCGGCACCAGTGTCTATTTCATCAAAGATGGAAACGACAAATACCGGCGACTCCGAGACGCTTTCATCACCCGAATCAATGGCGGGGATGATGAATTCAAGGGCATTTTAACCCCTGAACAAATTGCGAGGGGGGCTGATCACTATGAGGAGGATAAGAATTTGGCTATCCTATTCACGGGGATTTTTTACGCGCTCAACATATTAGATGCGCTTGTGGGCGCCCACCTATCTGTGTTTGATGCGGACGAGAACTTGTTCCACCTGGCGCCGGTTCTATTCCATACGCCCGATAAAGGCGTACGAGAAATGGGCATTGGTCTATGCCTTAGATTCTAACCCGATAGCGGTCGTCAAAAGCGTTTTGAGAGGCCAAGTGGCAGGGCCCCAAGCCTTCTACCTGATCGCTCGTAGCATTTGGGCATAGTCATTACATTTGCTTCGTGAAGATAGGGCGACTGACAGATGCAACCCCCCCGTACAAGGGTAGCGGGACGGGCGAGAAAACCGATTAAATTCGATTATCATGACCTATTTACAGTGGTTTTTCTTCTATCTGTTGTTAAACGCGATTCACTTTGTAGGCAGCTGGAAGCTCTATCAAAAAGCGGGGCGAAAAGCCTGGGAAGCCGCCATACCTATTTACAACCTATTCGTTTTGACACAGATTCTCGACCGGCCGCGCTGGTGGGTGATCTTGTTTTTTATCCCCGTGGTCAACAACGTGATGATCGTGGTCACTTGGATCGATTGGCTCTATGCCTTCAACCGGCGAAAATTCGTCGATTGTCTCTCAGCTGTCATCACATTGGGCGGCTACTTGATCTATCTGAATTATTTTAAAGACGTCACCTATACAGGCCGCTCCGATGCCAACCGCGAAACCTGGGTCAGTATCATAGTCTTTGCCATTGTAGCGGTTACGATCATTCGCACCTATACCATCGAGGCATTTAGCATTCCGACCTCCTCGATGGAAAAGACTTTGATGGTCGGCGATTTTTTATTCGTCAACAAAATGATATACGGTGTGCGTTTTCCCATGACCCCCTTGAGTCTGCCAATCCTACACCGAAATGTGCCGCTCATCCATTGCAAAGCATTTTTGAACGAGCCCGCCCTCCCCTATCTTCGACTACCCGCATTTCGCCACATTGAGAATGGTGATATAGTCGTGTTCAACTACCCCGGAAGTGGAAGACCCGGTGACTTTCCCGGAGCGCGGGACAACGTGGACAAAAAACAGTTCTGGGTAAAGCGCTGTGTAGGGGTAGCAGGGGATTCGTTGGCGGTGCGGGACGGAGTGGTCTTCATCGATGGAAAGCCCTTGCCATGGCCTGAAAACGCCCGCCCCCAAAGCAGTTATATCGCAACGACCACAAACGGGGTGATGAACCCCAAATTGCTCGCCGAGCGCTTTGACATCACCGATCGCCCCCACAGCGTCCGAGGCGACCGCCGTGCATTCGTGTTGCAACTCAATGCGGAGAGCTTAAAAGCGGTCAAGGGCTTTTCCAACGTGACCGCAGTGAGCGAACAACTGTACGAAAGGGGATTTGCAGAACCAAATATCTTTCCCTCCGACAAAGGCTGGAACCGAGATAATTATGGCCCGATTTACATCCCCAAAGCCGGTGACTTACTCACCCTTACCGAGGAAAACATAGCCCAATACAGGCGCTTGATCCGCGTTTACGAACACCACAAGCTAAGGGAGAGAGATGGGTCGTTTTTCATCGATGGCAAGCCGACCCGTACCTACCGCGTGCAACAGGATTACTACTTCATGATGGGGGATAACCGGCACAATTCCGAAGATTCGCGCTATTGGGGATACGTGCCCATGGAATACGTCGTCGGCAAGCCCTTATTTATATGGTTCAGTTGGAACGCGCATGCGCGAGGTGTGGCCAAGATTCGCTGGAACCGCTTGATGACGCTGGTCGGTGACAAGGCTGGACACAGGTCTTACGCCCTTTGGGCGATCGCGGTCCTCATCGCAGCCTACCTGATCTATTCGACCTATAGGAGCCTTAGGAAAAGACAAACCCCTTCATAAGTGATGCCAAAAGCCCTGTTCGTCCCTTTTTACTTTCCGCCCATCGACTACTTTCGGGCCCTGGTCAAACACGCCGTCGTCTTGGAGTGGGCGGATCGGTATCAGAGGCAGAGTTATCGGAACCGCTGCCACATCTATGGGGCCAATGGATTGCTGCTGCTCAGCGTGCCGGTTTCACACCGGGGAATCCGAAAAGCCAAAGACCGCCAAATCGCTTACGACTCGAATTGGCAGAAACAACACTGGAAATCATTGGAATCAGCCTACTCGCACGCGCCCTATTTCCAATTTTACGAAGCAGGGCTGCGCCCACTCTACGGAAAAAGAGAAAAGTTTTTGTACGACTTAAACCTCAAAACCCTGGAATTGACGACCGACTGGCTCGAACTAGACTGCTCGCCACGCCAGACTCAATACTATGAAAAAATACCGACAGGCGTACTGGATTTTCGCGACTCGTTCAACGCCAAGAACAGGCGTACAGCAAATTTTACGCCTTACAGGCAGGTTTTTGCGCACAAACACGGGTTTCTACCCAATTTGAGCATTTTGGATTTGCTGTTTTGCACAGGGCCCGAAAGCATTTCGTACCTATATGATTAAAGACCCGGGAATATGAGAACGATTCATTGGGTGATCGGCGCAGTTATCTGGCTCGCCGCTTGTGTCACCCCGAAAGAAGCGGTCGATACAACGGCAGCCCAAACGGCTTCCCATAGCAACCCACAAGCCCAAAATCCCCACTACAACTGGTTTAACCAAAACGGCTTGAGCGACTCCATCCAAGGCATGGGTACCGATGCGGCATACGGTTTGCTCAGGAGAAAGAAATCCAAAGAGGTGGTCGTAGCGGTCATAGACGACGGTGTGGATATCGACCAGGCGGATTTAATCGGCAAGATATGGACGAACACCGCTGAGATTCCCAACAACGGCAAAGACGACGACCACAACGGTTATGCAGACGATGCGCACGGTTGGAATTTTCTGGGCAATGCCCAGGGCGAAATAGTCGATAAAGACACCTATGAACTGACACGCCTGTATCGGAAGTACAGCAAGACCTTTGCCGGGCAGTCCGAGGCCGATATCCCGGCTTCAAAAAAGCAGGCTTTCACATTGTACCGAAGGATAAGGAGCGAATTCGATGAAAAGCGCAGCGCTGCAAAATTGAAGCAATACCAGCTCTCCCTATTGGCGGTCGCCTATCGAGAATCGGATTCCACCGTGCAACAGGCCCTGGGCAAAGCCGATTACGGCCTGAGGGATTTGAAAAGCGATACGACGGACAATGCTGTATTACAACGATCCAAGGCGATGCTCATCCAGCTCAAGAAAAGTGGATTTAGCACAGCCGCGCTGAGGGACGCACAGGGGCATTTTGAGAACGAGCTGCAGTACCATTACAATCCGAAATACCGGGGTTATGAGTCCATTGTGCGAAGCCAGAACCCACATGGAAATCCCATGGTGTTTGGGGTGCACCCGGATCACGGAACCCATGTATCCGGCATCATCGCCGCAGACCGACACAACGGGATCGGCATCAAGGGTATAGCGGATAAGGTAAAGATCATGCCCATACGAGCCGTACCCGATGGGGATGAGCGGGATGAGAACATAGCGGCTGCCATACACTACGCGGTGGACAACGGCGCCAAAATCATCAATATGAGCTTTGGGAAGGGCTATTCACCCCAAAAGCGCCTTGTGGATGCAGCTGTGAAAGCGGCTATGAGGCAGGGTGTTTTAATCGTTCACGCAGCGGGGAACGATGCCGTGGATTTGGGCTCGATCTCCTATTTCCCCAACCCGCACTACGCCGATGGTGGGATGGCTGAGAACTGGATTACGGTAGGTGCTTCCGGCCCGGGCTGCAACGGAGCCCTAGCAGCCGATTTTTCCAATTACAGTCACGACCGGGTCGATGTCTTTGCCCCTGGGGTTGACATTTTATCCACCGTGTCCAACAACCGATACGAGGTATTGAGCGGTACCAGCATGGCAGCCCCGATGGTGACGGGTATGGCCGCCGTGATCTGGAGCTACTTTCCCAAGCTGACGGTCGGCGAGGTACGAGATATCATTTTAAAATCGGCGATACCGCACGAGGATACCGTCGAGCAGGCCGGTGAGGAAAAGGCACAGTCTCAAGCCGTAAATTTGAAGCGCTTGTGCCATACAGGTGGAATTGTTAACTTGTACCGAGCTGTTCAATTGGCAAAAGAGATGAGCAAACGCTAGATGAGCCCAAGAGATTTGAGATACGAGCAAAACGAAGAGTCGAATCGGCTGCTGCTTTCCAAGCTGCGTGCCGCCTTGCAAAAGGCAGCCTTGGGGGGTGGGCGATCAAAGATTGAAAAGCAACACGCCAAAGGCAAACTCACCGCCCGCGAACGCATGGATTACCTCTTGGATGAAAAATCCGAATCCATTGAAATCGGCGCGCTGGCCGGACGCGATATGTACGCGGAGTACGGCGGTTGTCCCTCGGGCGGAGTCATCGTGAAAATCGGGTATGTGAGCGGTAGACCATGCGTAGTGATGGCCAACGATGCCACGGTAAAGGCAGGTGCCTGGTTTCCGATCACGGGAAAGAAAAGCCTACGCGCCCAGGAAATCGCGATGGAAAACCGCTTGCCTATCATCTATCTCGTGGACAGCGCCGGGGTATTTTTGCCCCTGCAGGCCGACATATTTCCCGACCGAGCCCATTTCGGACGGATTTTTAGGAACAACGCTCGGATGAGCAGCATGGGGATCACGCAGATCGCTGCCATTATGGGCAGTTGTGTGGCGGGGGGTGCCTATCTTCCAGCCATGAGCGATGAAGCGCTTATCGTGGACCGGACAGGATCGATCTTTCTCGCTGGCTCCTATCTGGTAAAAGCGGCCATCGGTGAGGTGATCGACAACGAATCCTTGGGGGGCGCTGAGGTGCAGAGTGCCGTTTCGGGGGTGGCGGACTACAAATGCAAAGACGACCGGGATGCGTTGGATAAGATCAGGAGAATCATAGATAAAACCGCTGCATTTGAAAGAGCTGGATTCAGTCGGATCAAGCCCAAAGAGCCCGCGAAAAATCCCGAAGAGATATACGGCATACTCCCCCAATCGCGCGCCGAACCCTACGACATGATAGCCATCGTCGAACGACTGGTGGACGATTCCAAAATAGAGTGGTACAAAGCGACTTACGGGCAAACCTTGCTCTGTGGATACGCGCGCATAGCGGGCTGGGCTGTGGGGATCGTGGCCAACCAACGCCTGGTGATCAAACGCCAAAAAGGGGAGATGCAATTCGGCGGCGTGATTTACAGCGATGGCGCAGCCAAGGCCACCCGGTTTATCGCGAATTGCAACCAGAAAAAGATACCCTTGGTCTTTTTGCACGATGTGACCGGCTTTATGGTGGGCTCGTGTGCAGAACACGGCGGCATCATTAGAGATGGTGCCAAAATGGTCAATGCAGTGAGCAATTCGGTGGTGCCCAAATTTTCGGTTGTAGTCGGAAACTCTTACGGTGCAGGCAATTACGCCATGTGTGGAAAAGCATACGATCCCCGTTTAATCGTCGCTTGGCCCAGCGCGAAACTGGCCGTGATGGGGGGTGCACAAGCCGCTGAGGTGTTGTTGCAAATCGAAACCGCAGCCCTAAGAGCACGGGGGAAAAAAACAACCTTAGAAAAGAGAGGAGAAATGCTCAAAACCCTTAGCGAGCGGTACGAGGCACAAACTTCACCCTATTACGCAGCGGCGCGCTTGTGGACGGACGGCATCATCGATCCGCTGGAGACCCGCAAATGGATTGCCATGGGAATCGAAGCAGCCGACCGCGCACCGATTGAAAAGACCTTCAATATGGGGGTGCTACAGACCTGATACCAAGCCCAACACGGCTGTATTTTTATGGGAGCAGCCGACTTTCAACGCCTATTTGTGCCTATAGGTCTCACGCTGAAAGGTGCCCTTCTTTTTGATCTTGTCCTCTTTTGAGGTAAACAGGGAAGGCTTGCTTTTTATTCCCGTATGACGGCTTAAAAGAAGAGGCTTATTCCTTTATTTCTATCTTGCATTCAGTTGCAAAATTCCAATCACAGCATAGTATATAATTCATTGTGTTGTGTACCTCCCAGCCTTTGTTCTTTTGTGCTCGACCCCGTGAGTCGGCTTAAAAAGGGACTCGTCTTTTTGAATTTTGATCTTTTATGGCTTTCTGAAAAGGAATATCCTTTGTTTTTTATCCCAAGACTCGAGCCGATATTTTTCTGCCGGCTGAGGAGTCTGCCATACAGTCGGGGTGAAGATGAAGCGGGTAAAAACGGATTGTTTATTCGAGCTGCTTTGGGATAGGGCAGCGTATAGCGGGGGTCGTTTTTGCGCAAGGTATAAGTCTTTCCTTTATAAACATGGGTGATTTGCGGCTGACTCGTCCTTCTCAAATCAAACCAACGG
>JANQLC010000008.1 GCA_028280815.1 Flavobacteriales bacterium
AGGACAAATGCGAATAACCCGATGGAGACGAGCCAATCCCAGTAGCACAATCCAAAACCCACTCGAACCCATTGCAAAAAAGACCGATGAGAAAAAACCCTGACAAAGGACGAGGGACAAAACAACGCAACTTAACCCAACCCAGCCAACACAATAATTCACCGGTGATAAGCAGCCTTCCAGCGCAATCGACACAACCACAATCCGATTCAAATCACCAACGCAGAGCAGCTTAGCCAACCCAATCGCACACACCTAGTCCAATCGAACCCCAACCACTACGCCCGACGAGCACAAAAAAAGACAAGTCTCACCTTAGATGCACAACGTGCCGCCTTTCAAATCGACCCATTAACCCTGCAGCTGCCCTGCCCGCTGAGATAAATACACGATAAAGCTGCTGCCCTGGAATAAAAAGCAAAAGAGCAAGTCTCACCTTAGACGCACATAGAAAGTCAAAAGCAAAAGAGCAAGTCATCTTCTCACACCCTTACACAGCATAAAAAACAAAAAACACACCCGGATTTTTAGACCGCCAAACGGGAACAAAAAATAAGACTGGCTTCTATAAACCATCACGCACAGACAACCGCCAAAGAGATAAGTCAAGCCTTTCAGACGCGCCCCAATTTAAACATACAACAAGAGTCAGCGCAGCTGACCACTAGGACAAAGGCGAAAACGGGATTTCCCAAGCGCCTCACGTGAGACAAAAACGAGCTAACTCTTCAAGTCGCCAAACAAAAACGAGAAAATAACGCCAGCCTTTCAGGCGCGTCCCGATTTAAATATATAGCAAGAGTCAGCGCAGCTGACCACAGGGGCAAAGGCAAAAACGGGATTTCCCAAGCGCCTCACGTAAGACAAAAATGAGTTAACTCTCCAAGTCACCAAAAAAGGACAAGCGCATTTAAGCGGCCAACCGAGCATAAAAGGCCTCGCTTTAAACCGACCCAAAAAGCTGAGATCAAAGGGATAAGGCCGGGGGTTCAATCCGACCAAAGGGTCAAAAAAACAAGTCCCGCTTTTCGGGCTGCTCCAGACTAAACTATGCGACAAGCGTCACGGCTGACCACGGGAATAAAAAAGCCTCCTTTTTCAAGCCGACTCAAGAGACTAAAGGCAAGGCGGTAGCGGACCGCAAATCCGGAAAAAACAAGTCCACTTCTCAGACGCGCCCCAGTTCGGATAGGCGGTAAAAGTCAGCTGCGCTGATCACAGGTTTGGCCCAATTGGATGCACATCTATCACCGAGCTCCCGCATAGCGGGTCGGCAAAGCTGACCAAGGAAATAGACAAAGACCCCTTTTCAAATCATCCCACGGCAGCAAAAAGTTGGGCTTTTCGGGTTCGACGAGCCGACAAAAAGGCTTGGCCAGCTACTCCACAGCGAGAATTTTAGCTGATACCCCCTGGCTGCTGTAGGCCGGAAAGCATCCCAGCCTTATCATCGACCGCTTACCTCCTGCAATTGCGCAAATACCAGTTGCCCGCCTCTTAATCCAAAGAAAACGATCACCACGGTTGCAGCCTTGCATTTTAGGGTATCGAAGCATTTCAATTTTCGCTTTGTATTCCAATCCCATCGGCTAGCTATGGGCTTTCTCCCTGAATCGGTCTCATTCCTTACAGGGCTGGGCTTCCTCAGCTCGACGAAACCATGTACAGACAGTCCTATTTTTGCGACCAGTCTTGCCAAAATCGTGCACCCGAGAGAAAACATCGGCTCGGGGGGGCCATAAAAGCGCGTTGAGAGCCATTCGGGCTTCACCCAAGGGTTAAAAACTCATCTCACCCGATTGACGAGGGCTGCAAAGGTTTTCGGATGGTTCACAGCCAAATCGGCCAATGCTTTGCGATTGAGTTCGACCTGGGCCTTTCTCAACTTTCCCATCAATTGCGCGTAAGACATGCCGTTCTCACGGGCGGCCGCGTTGATGCGTTGGATCCAGAGCGCACGAAAGTTTCTCTTTTTGGTCTTCCGGTCGCGATAGGCGTAAAGCATACCCTTCTCCACCGCGTTTTTGGCTACGGTATACACATTTTTTCTGCGCCCAAAATAGCCTTTGGCCGCTTTGAGCAGCTTTTTTCTGCGCCTTCTCGACGCCACTGAATTTACTGATCGGGGCATAATTCTACCGTTTTTTGAAGGTTTTCATCGCCTTCGCGCAACCGCAGCCTACCGCAAAGCCAATTGCCTTTTAATATGGGGTGCGTCGGCCTTATCGACCAAGGTAGCATGGGTCAGCCTTCGCTTTCGCTGGGTCGTCTTTTTGGTCAAAATATGGCTTTTAAAAGCGTGTTTTCGCTTTAGCTTTCCAGTCCCGGTGGGTTTAAAGCGTTTTTTGGCACCGGACTTCGTCTTGAGCTTGGGCATTTCAATCGATATGGGATTTATCCGATCTACTTCTTTTTTGGGATCAGAATCATCGTCATGCGCTTGCCCTCCAATTTGGGCATTTGTTCCACTTTTCCACAGGCTTCTAATTCCTGGGCTAGGCGGAGGAGCAAAATTTCGCCCTGATCCTTAAATACGATGGAACGCCCTCTAAAAAATACAAAGGCTTTCAGTTTGTATCCATCGCTCAAAAAGCGCTGCGCGTGATTCCGTTTAAACGCGTAATCGTGGGCATCGGTCTGGGGGCCAAATCGAATTTCCTTTACGACCACCTTGGCCTGCTTGACTTTGAGTTCTTTCTCCCGTTTCCGCTGATTGTACAAGAACTTCTTGTAATCCAACACCTTGGCTACCGGGGGCTCCGCCTTGGGAGATATTTCCACCAGGTCTAAGCCCTGTTTTTTCGCAATGGCGAGCGCCTGATCTACGGGATAGATGCCCATTTCCACGTTGGGTCCCACCAAGCGCACCTCAGCCACTCTAATCTTATCGTTGATCCGATGCGGGTCTTCTCTTTTCCGAGCCGGCGGCTTGCGGCGACCCCTCCTTCTGATTGCTATGGTACGCTAATTTTTAAATGGTTTAACACGAGTCTCGGCTTGAATTCTCCCGATGAATGATCCGACATCCATCACACCGAGATCACCCCTTTTGTGTCTGCGCACCGAAACCGTTTCAGCGGCGGCTTCCTTCTCGCCAACGATAAGCATATAGGGAACCTTAGCCCGTTCAGCATCTCGGATTTTCTTTCCGATCCGCTCACTGCGGTCATCCACTTGGCCGCAAATGGCAGAATCGCACAGCAAATGTAAAACTTTTTCCGCATACGTCCGATACACATCGGAAACCGGCAGGACGATCACCGGTTCGGGATGAAGCCACAGGGGAAAATCACCGGCCGTGTGTTCGATTAGGATGGCGATAAAACGCTCCAAGGAGCCCAATGGGGCACGGTGGATCAGGACGGGGCGGTGCAGTTGGTCATCCTTGCCGACATAGGTCAAATCAAAGCGTTCGGGCAAATTGTAATCCACCTGTATGGTACTGAGCTGCCACTCGCGGCCGAGGGCATCGGCCACCATGAAATCCAGTTTGGGGCCGTAAAAGGCGGCCTCACCCTGCGAGACGACAAAGGGCAATTCTCTGTCCCGCGCCGCCTGAACGATAGCGCGTTCCGCGCTTTCCCAATTTTCTTCCGTCCCGATATAGTCTTGGGGATTTCCCTTGTCGCGCAAGGAGAGTTGTGCGGTAAATTTTTCAAAACTCAGTGAGCGGAGCACATAGCACACCAAATCAATCACGTCTTGAAACTCTGCAGACAGCTGGTCGGGGGTGCAAAATATATGGGCGTCATCCTGGGTAAACCCACGTGCGCGGATCAAACCGTGCAACTCGCCGCTCTGTTCGTAGCGATAGACCGTTCCATACTCGGCAAAGCGCTTGGGCAAATCCCGATACGACCGAGGCCTGGTGTTATATATTTCGCAATGGTGGGGACAATTCATCGGCTTCAACAAAAATACTTCATCCCCATTTGGAGTCCGAATGGGTTGAAAGCTGTCTTTGCCATATTTCTCATAATGGCCAGAGGTCACGTAGAGTTCTTTCCGTCCGATGTGGGGGGAGACGACGAACTCGTATCCTGCCCGAAGTTGTGCATGGGATAGAAAATCCGTTAAGCGCTTGCGCAGAGCCGCCCCTTTGGGCAACCAGAGCGGGAGTCCTTGTCCCACCCTTTCGGAAAAGGCGAAGAGCCCCATCTCCTTGCCGAGCTTGCGGTGGTCGCGTTTCTGAGCTTCCGCCCTGTGTGTCAGGTACGCCTGCAATTGTCTCAGCTTGGGAAATGAAATGCCATACACCCGGGTGAGTTGCGGATTGTTGGGGTCTCCACGCCAGTAGGCACCGGCGGCGTTCAAGACCTTTACCGCCTTGATGGCGCCTGTATGGGGTATGTGTCCACCGCGACACAGATCGGTGAAATCACCGTGGCTGCAAAAGGTGATGGATCCATCAGCCAAATTTTTGATCAATTCGGTTTTATACGGGTTGTCTTTGTAATGGGCTAAGGCATCTCTTTTGGACACTGGGTAGCGCTTGAATTCGGATTTTTTGCGGGCATTTTCCAGCATTTTTTTTTCGAGCTTTTCAAAATCAGATGCCGCAAAGGGGGCGTCACCGAAATCCACGTCGTAGTAAAAGCCCTGGGCTATCGCAGGGCCGATGCTGAGCCTGGCTGCCGGATAGTAGTGCAAAATGGCTTGTGCCAATAGATGGGCGGAGGAATGCCAAAAAGTTTTTTTACCCAAGTCGTCATCCCAGGTGTAGAAGGTGAGCTGGGTGTCCGAATAGAGCGGGGTATTGAGCTCCGACTGCACGCCGTCTGCAACGGCGGCCAATACGTTGCGCCCCAGGCTGGCACTGATGCTTCGGGCGATTTCCATGGGTGTCACGCCGGCTTCAAATCGCTTTACACTTCCATTGGACAGGGTAATGGTGATCATAGCTGTTTTTCGAGTTTTAAGGGCGCTTTTCAGCTCTTGGGTTGCCTTTTGCTCTGGTTCGATTCGCGCTGCTTTCTCTTGTTTGCATCGTGCTCGTTCGCGCTGTAGGACAGCTCCTTTTGTTCTCATTCAGTTTCTCCCTTCTGCTCTACAGCGCTTTTTCAGGGGGGTACATGGGATTAATCCTTCAAAATCGCGCGTGAGATAACGATTTTTTGAATCTCGGAAGTGCCCTCATAGATCTGGGTGATCTTGGCATCGCGCAACAAGCGCTCTACGTGATATTCCTTTACATAGCCGTAACCGCCGTGTATTTGAACCGCCTCTAAGGCGGTATCCACGGCTACTTGGGAAGCGAATAGCTTGGCTTGTGAGCTGGACAACTCGCAATCGGCACCCTGGTCCTTATCCCAAGCCGCTTTATACACCAACAAGCGGGCGGCATTGATCTGGGTCTTCATATCGGCCAATTTAAAGGCGACGGCTTGGTGTGCAGCGATGGGCTTACCAAAGGTCTTGCGCGTTTTGGCGTACTTCAGAGCCAATTCATAGGCACCCGAAGCGATACCCAAGGCCTGGGCGGCAATGCCGATACGCCCGCCGGTAAGGGTTTCCATGGCAAACTCAAACCCAGAGCCATCTGCTCCAATCCGGTTTTCTCGGGGCGCTTTTACATCCTGAAACAGCAGCGAATGGGTATCCGATCCGCGAATTCCCAATTTGTTTTCCTTTTTTCCCACTGCAAAGCCCTTCATGCCGCGCTCCACGATAAGTGTATTGATGCCCCGATGTCCTCTTTCGGGATGCGTTTGGGCCATGACGAGATAGGCAGAAGCGATATTTCCGTTGGTAATCCAATTCTTGGTACCGTTCAAGAGGTAATAGCTGCCTTTGTCTTCCGCTGTGGTACGCTGCGAAGTGGCATCCGAGCCCGATTCGGGTTCGGATAGGCAAAAGGCACCGATGATTTCGCCGGTCGCCAAGCGGCCGAGGTACTTTTGTTTCTGGGTTATCGTCCCAAATTTTTCCAAGCCCCAGCAGACCAGGGAGTTGTTCACGCTCATAATCACCGAAGCCGAAGCGTCTATCTTGGAAATCTCTTCCACAGCCAACACATAGGAAAGCATATCCAAGCCCCCGCCCCCGTATTTCGGATCGACCATCATGCCGAGAAAGCCCAGCTCAGCCATCTTTTTGATCAGCTCGGGAGGAAACCCTTGTTTTTCATCTCGCTCGATAACACCGGGCAGCAATTCCCGCTCTGCAAAATCGCGGGCGGAATCGCGAATCAGGATCTGCTCTTCCGACAGCTTAAAATCCATGCGCTGTGCATTTGACACAAAAATAGAAAATATCGGATTGGTATCGACCGGGCTTTGCGAGGTGCAAGGACTTATCTCGATAGGCCTTACTGCGGATTTGGATGGCTATTATGCATTTTTGAGAGTCGAAAAGGGCTTATACGGGTGAGATTTATATCGATGATGCTTTACTGCGGTTTGGATTGTTATCGACTCTTTTGGGAGGCGAAAGGGGCTTATGGGTTGATCTCGGTATGCATTACGCGGTTAGCAAGCTACCCAAAATAAAAAGGCCGCCCAGACTGGGCGGCCTTTAACGCTTTTAAAGCGGTGTTTGCTATTACGCCTCACGATCTAAGTTTTAGTGACTTCTGATACTACACCATTTGCATTAACTTTAACTACACCATTTGCATTAACTTTAAAGGTAGCGGTTTCTCCAGCTTCGGCTTCTTTTACTTCATATGAATTAGTTGATTCTGCAAGAAAATCACCACTAGCTAAATACGCAACATCACCGTCCTCGATATCTGAAGCAGTACCATTATCACTCGCCACATAGATATCCGTTTCAACCCCACCTACATCACCGCCTGTTACAACCTTTTTAAGAGTTTCTTGGACTTTCTTTACTTTACCCTGTTCTACAATTAGGAGAGTGCCTCCTTTTAGTATGTAATTTTTAGTTTCCAGCTGAGTACCCTTAATGTCACTATACACCTTGTCATCAGCTTCAACGTTACCCTTATCTAAAAAAAATACCTCTTTGCCATCCGCTAAAGCCTTCTTGGTGAGGTTTTTCTTAATAACATTAATTACACCATCACTTCCTGGAACTGCAAAGACAGAGGTTTCTCCAGCTCCGGGATCTGTTACCATATATGTATTATCTGCTCTTGGAAGAAAACCACCATTAGCTAAATACGCAACATCACCGTCCTCGATATCTGAAGCATTGTCATCATCACTCGCCACATAGATATCCACTCCTTTAGGTAAATCACCGCCTGTTATAGCCTTTTTAAGAGTTGCTTTGAGAGCTTCCTCTACTTTACCCTGTCCTACAACTAGGAGAGTGCCATCCTCTAGTATGTAATTTCCATCTTGAGCAACAGCACTTTTATCATTCTCACTATACACATTATCACCTATTTCAATATTCTTCTCTTCATCAAAATATATCTTATTGCCATTCGCTAAAATCCTCTCATATGGAACAAGTGCATCTATTACTTTTATAGTAAACATAAACCCTTGCTCACTTCCACCTGAAGGCGTGTATTTTACAGTGACTATAGCTTTATCACCTACTTCTGAAGCTGCTTGTACTAGGAATTTATTCTTTTTTTCCGCATCATCTTGAGTTATATGACTATTTGCATCGGCATCATCAAAATTCCAGGTTGCTTCTGAAGTAACATCGGTAGCTTGAAAATAAGCTTTAAATTCTATTGGCTGATCCGAATTGGGTTTGTGCACCTCGTAAACTTCTTCAGTAAGTGCCTTACCGCCTTGTTTAACAACCAAGGTATTAATGATAAGGGTAACCGTACCTTTTACACTACTATCACTGTCGCTGGTTGCGGTGATTTCATAATCGCCTGGCACTGCATCTGATGTTATCGTGACTGTACCGTTTGTACCTATGGTAACGGGGGCTGTTGAGCCCTCTTCAATTGTTACGCCATCTGGAAGTTCTGTAAATGCCCATGTTACGCTTTGATCCGCACCATCGGGCGTTACCTTGGCCTCCAGTTCTACCTCTACAGGATCACCACCAGAAGTAGGCACAGTCTTTGTAATTTCATCACTTGCTGGCTGACCTTTCTCATTAATGGTTACGCCTGTAACCGCAATGGGAGACTCATCGTCGTCGCTACAACCGCTCAGTGCAAGCGCCAATACAGACGCTAAAATCAATGTCTTTCTCATCTTTCTCATCATCAAGAGTTTATTAGTTAGTTCTAAGAGGGCAAAGGTAAGGAACCTACTTTAAATTGCAAATAAATTTCGCTTTTTTTCAATAAAAATAACTTTACCCAGCTCTTCCCTCATGTTACTCAGCGGCAGCGTACCGATAAAACCGCTCAAATGCCAGTTGAAACCAAGGGGTAAAACACTGCGGCTTTTCAGCGAGCTCCGCCTGAATGCCTGGCAGGGAAACCCAGCGAAAGCGATTTACTTCTTCGGCGTTGATCACGGGGTTTTCATTTGTCTTGCCGACGAGTACATAGTCGAATTCGTGTTCGATTAAACCCCTATCCAAAGACGCCTTATAAATGAAGTGAAAGGCCTCTGTCAGCCGTACGCGAAGACCCATTTCAAAGCGCAAACGGCGCTCCCCAGCTTCGATATTGGACTCCCCCCTTTGCTGATGGCTGCAGGTGGCATTGGTCCACAGCAGCGGCGAGTGGTATTTGTCAGCCGCGCGTTGTTGAAGCAGGAGCTGATCCCTATCGTTTGAGATAAACACCGAAAAGGCCCGATGCAACAAACCGATTCGGTGGGCTTGCCACTTATCCATCTCGCCCAATAGCCTATCGGACGCATCGACCAACAATACCTTATCCCGCTTCAAAACGCTTTATCCATTTTTTCCCATAACAGTTCTTTCAATACCTCCAACCCCTTTCCACTCCAGGCGGATAGGAATAAATCGGGCGTGCCGCTCGGAAAAAGAGCCGCTATTTTTCGCTCCGATTTCGCATTGGATAAATCGGCTTTCGAAATGGCCACTACGCGCTCCTTATCCGATAATTGGGGGTTGTACTGCCGCAACTCGTGCAACAGGATCCGGTAGGACGCATAGGGGTCCGGGTCATCGGCAGGAATTAAGAACAACAACACAGCGCTTCGTTCCACATGTCTTAAAAAACGCTGTCCGAGTCCCTTGCCCTGGGCAGCGCCTTCGATAAGCCCGGGTATATCGGCCATGACAAAAGATGCGCAATTGCGATGGCGTACCACACCGAGCTCAGGCCTGAGCGTGGTAAAAGCAAAGTCGGCAATTCTAGGCTTGGCCGAAGTGAGGGCGGCGAGCAGGGTTGACTTGCCGGCGTTGGGAAAACCGACCAAACCGACATCGGCCAACATCTTCAATTCGAGTACAAAGGCGGCTTTCCGACCGGCCGCTCCGGGTTGCGCATAGCGGGGCGTCTGCCGGGTGCTGCTGCGAAAATGCCAATTGCCCAAGCCACCCTGCCCCCCTTCGATCAAAACCCGCTCTTCACCGTCTCGGGTCATTTCAAATAAGACCTCACCAGTCCGTGCATCTTTTACAAGTGTTCCCAGGGGGACTTCTACCACGGCATCCCTCCCATGGGCACCCGTGGCGCGTTGCTCACCCCCATTTTGGCCGCTAACGGCTTGGATACGACGCGCATATTTCAGATGAAAAAGCGTTCCCCTTTGCGCGTTCCCGCGCAGAATCACATGGCCACCCCGGCCGCCATCCCCCCCATCGGGACCGCCTTTGGGCACGAATTTCTCACGGCGCAGATGGGTCGAACCCGCTCCGCCCTGCCCGGACTGGGCACGGATCTCAATGCGGTCTATAAAGTCGGGGCTCAACATGGCAATGCTCGATCGACAATCCGGATTAAATGCGCGCTTATGGCATCGATAGAGCCTGTGCCATCGATGGATTCCAGTTTGTCCCGCCCCCTGTAATAACCCACCAAAGGGGCTCTCTTCTCATAGTAGGCTGCGATCCGGTCTCGAATCACCCTTTCGTCGCTGTCGTCTATCCGAGCGCCTTCCCGAGCTCGCTTGCGCAACCGGGCTAGCAAATCTGCATCGGCTACCTCGAGTGAAAGCGCCTTTAAAACGCAGGCACCACTCTGATCCAAAAAATCGTCAAGGGCGCTCGCCTGTGCCAAGGTACGGGGAAAGCCATCGAATACAAAGCCCTTGACATCGACATGTCGGCTTACCGCTTCTTTGAGCATGTCAGTCGTCAGTTCGTCGGGCACGAGTCGCCCCTTATCCATATAACCCTTGGCCAAACGGCCCAATCGGGTTTGCCTGCCGATGTGATGCCGAAACATAGCACCGGTGGACAGGTGTTCCAAACCGTAATGGGCGGCGAGACGCTCGGCTTGCGTGCCTTTGCCCGCGCCGGGCGGACCCAATAAGACGAGGTGGATCACATCTCTTCTCTCAATTGGTAAATAGCTCTTAAATTCCTGCCCAAGCCATTGTAATCCAATCCATAGCCTACGACAAATCGATTGGGGATCACCCGGCCGATTCGGCTGATCGGCAAAGTCCCTTCGTAGGCGCCGGACTTCACGAACAAGGCGATTACACGTACGGATTTCGCCCCTCGATCGGTAAACAGTTCCCAAATGCGTTGCAAGGTTTTTCCACTATCCACGACGTCTTCCAAGATGACGACCGTACGGTTGGTCAAGTCCTCGTCTATGTCGAGTAGGGTTTTTATCTCGCCCTTGGACTTCACGCCCTCATAAGAGGCGAGGCGAACAAATGAAATCTCACAGGCGGATTCGTAGTAGCGGATGAAATCCGCAAAAAACATGATGGCCCCATTTAACACCCCTATGAAGAGGGGCGTCTCACCCTGCAGTTCGGACTGAAGCCCGCGCGCCACCCCCTGGACCAGCGACTGAATTTCCGATTCACCGAGGTAGTGTTCAAAGGTTTTGCCGAGCAGCTCAATGGATTTCACGGCTTAAAAAAGGCAAATGTACGCTTTTCTAAGAGTCTATAGCAGCTGCAAGGGGGCTCGTCTCACAGGCGTAAAAGACCCCCTTAAAAATCGGGAGGCGAAAGTCCCTTCGCCACACTTTGAAAACGCGGAGGCTGCTCAGCCTTTAAATCGTGGGGCGCCTTGGCCCCAATTGATCCAAAGGGGCCAATGCTTAAAAAGCCGCTGCGACTCCTATCACAGATAAGGGCCGGCATTTGGAAAACGATGCCTTTGTCAGGCAGTGGATAAATCCCACAATTTTTTACTAATATAGCGGCAAATTCGCTACGGTCTATGGAAGCCGAACGAGCAAAGCGCTACGCGACCGAACACTCGGAGCCCGAACCGCCCTTACTGCAGGAACTCAGCCGAGAAACCGCCGAAAAGGGCTGGGACTTACGCACGCTTTCGGGGCACTACCAAGGACGGCTGCTCGCCCTGCTGTCCAAGATGATACGCCCGAACTGCGTCTTGGAAATCGGCACCTATACGGGCTATTCGGCGCTTTGCTTAGTCGAAGGACTGGCTCCTGGGGGCAGGCTGATCACCATAGATAAGAACGAGAAATGGCAATCCCTATCGGGTAAATACTTTGAGCGATCCCCGTACAAGGATCAAATCAAGCCGCTGACCGGCCCGGCCTTGGAAGTGATACCCGACCTAAATGAGCAGTTTGACCTGGTCTTTATCGATGCGGATAAGCGCAACTACGTCGCGTATTTCAATTTGGTCATCGATAGGATGAACCCCGGCGGGGTGCTGCTCTCCGACAATGTATTGTGGTATGGAAAAGTCTTAGAAACAGCCAAAAGGGACGACATCAATACGCAAACCCTACAAAAATTCAATGCGATCTTGGCGGTGGACAAGCGCTTGGAAACCCTGATGCTCCCCATTCGGGACGGCTTGTCCATCAGTCGGGTCAAATAGCCTGATACGCCGAGGAGTCGATCTCGTTCTGCGACGAGTAAAAGCAAAAAAAGGCTGCCTCAACGGGCAGCCTAGTAGGGGTTTAATCAATTCTCAACTCGTAGGTCTGCGCTAAACGATGTTCTATCGAATTGCTTTATGGTAAATTTGCCTGTACTGCCTGGAACAGGTGTTTTACCGGGTTCGCATAGAACATTATATTTAAGCATACTAGTATGATATTTAAGCTCACCAGTCTCAGGATCTGTACCACGTAGTGCTGGTGGGTCGAAATGGAGAAGTTCTGTAGTAAAATTTGTTACAGTAGTAGCAGCCTGTACATCCATTACATTATCTCCTGTAACCTTTGTCCCCTCAAGGTTGGAAGGTATGGTGTTGAAGCTAAGTGTTGTTGCACCAGCTGCTGATTTGGAAATTTTCGGAATCGGAATCGGATCTTCTAATGTAAGACTTATAATCCATTCTGGACCATCCATCAGACCGCCACTTACCACTCTCAATCCGTATCCGTTTACTGAATCCTTAAGTTAGATAGTGCTTCCCTCCGTCAACAAGTTCACCATCGTCTTTGTAAACATATTGAACCTCGCCTGTTGCTGGAGTAACATGAGCTTCTTTTGATGTAGAAGCATCGGGCATGCGGGCTATTAAATATATATCCCTAAAATCACCTATCATATTACCATTTTTATCATACTCTCGTACTTCGTATGGAAAATACGATTCCATTGAACTAACAGCACCTGAACTACCGATCGGAGCCGTCGCTGCAGCACCGTTCCTAGTAAAATACGCTTTTGTGCCATCTGCTAAACCCTGAGCGAGTGTCTCTGATAGGGTTAGCTTTCTCCGGCACGAGTCATCGTCACTACACCCAACGAGCAAAAGCACTGATATGGATGTTAAAATCAATACTTTTTTCTGATTTTCATATTGATGACAAATCCAAAGAAATTATTTAAATACAAATAAATCTCTCTTTGATCCATCAAGGGCTTGTTATCCACGGCTTGCCAAAGGGCTTGAGTCAAACACCCAAATCCCGGTAACAAAAACGACAAAAATGAAACCCCAAACACACGCAGTCAAAGCCTTACAAACACAAATAAAACCCTCCGTTCGAGACCCTGGGCCTTCAGTCGCGTGAAGGGCACCCACGAAATCCCGTACAATCCAAAACACCTGCATACAAACGGTAAAAAACCCAAGCGGACAGCAGGCCGAAAAGCCCGCCGCACAAAATGTCGAGGGGAAAATGGACGCCGAGGTAAACCCGGCTATAGGCCACGACACCCGCCCAGAGCCACATCGCATAAACCCATTTTGAAGTGCGCCTCAAGACCCACATCATAAAACCCGCCAATCCAAAAGCGTTTCCCGCATGCCCGCTGGTAAAGCCGTAGGGGCCACCGCAATGGGTCGCAACCAAGCGCACAACACCTGACAACTGCGGGTCATAACAGGGGCGCAGCCGCTGTAAGCCAATCTTAATCAAACCGGTAACCTGATCTGTAAAGCCGAAGAGCAACAGGGCAAACAAAAGGGCTAAGCCCCCCTGCCGCCAGCCCAATTTCCACAGCAGCAAAAGGGCGAGCAACCCGTACAAGGGAATCCAAGAACGCTCAGCGGTGGCGAAAAGCCAAAAGCCATCCCACTGGGCATTGCCCAGGTGGTTCAAGTGTAAAAACAGGCGCTTGTCGAGCTGAATGAGTTTTTCCACTACGAAGTGCGCTTTTCCGAACCGGGGGAGCCGACTCCCCCGGCCGTTTCATCGCTTTGATCCGCCAAAGACTTTGCGGTACCCAGGCTGTCCTCTTCAACAGCGGTTTTTAGGTCGCGATCCACCCGCTTAAACCCATCCCTAACCGCCTTGAGATCGGCGTTTTTATCCACCTGTGAGAGCACCTCCGATTTGATGTCCTCGGTAACCTGTCTGATATGGCGGAGTCCCTCGCCGAGACCCCTGGCCATTTCGGGTAGCTTATCCGTGCCGAATAAGAGCACCACAACCAAGAGGACGAAGAAGACTTCTGTCGTTCCGATAAAGAGAAAGGGCGCCACGCGTTGCGAATCAATTGTCGCCCAAAATTACAAAAAGCCTATGGAATAGACCCAGTGGGGTATAAAGCGCTGTGTATCCCCCTTACAGCCACCCCCAACCATCAAAACAAAACCCCGCCTCTTCAGCGCCATTTCTTATCCCTGTCGGCTCGGTTGAAATCATACATGATCGGCGTGGCGATAAACACCGATGAATAGGTGCCCACGACGACCCCGAGCATAATCGCAAACACGAAGCCCCTGATGTTTTCCCCCCCAAAGCAGAAGATGATCAACAGGACGAAAAAGGTCGTCAACGAGGTGTTCAGGGTTCGGCTTAACGTGCTGCTGACGGCCGCATTGACCTGGGCGCCAAAACTACGTCTCACCCCACCTTTAAAGTACTCCCGAATGCGGTCGAATACGACCACGGTATCGTTCAGCGAATAGCCGATCACCGTGAGGATGGCGGCGACAAAAGCCTGATCGATCTCCAAGGAAAAGGGAACCCATCCGTGAAGCAGCGAAAAGATACCCAATACGACTAAGGAATCGTGAAATACGGCGATGACGGCACCCGCGCTAAACTGCCACCTCGCAAAGCGCATCAAAATATAGAGGAATACCCCCGCCAGGGAGAACAGCACCGCCCATAGGGCGCCTTTCTGAATGTCGTCCGCAATCGTAGGGCCTACCTTTATCGACTGCACAATCCCATAGGGGCTGTCGCTCGCGGGGGTTTTAAATCGATCCAAGGTGTAACCGGTCGGCAGATAGGCCTTGAGCCCATCGTACAACTTTTGAACGATTTCATCGTCCACCGCTGTGCTTTCCGCATCAATCTTATACTTGGTGGTGATCTGCACCTGGTCGTCCCCGCCAAATGTCTTTACCGACGGCCGAACGGGGTTGCCATCGGCATCGACAAATCGCTTGGCCAAAGCATCGGCCAGATCTCGGGTGGAAACCGGTTTGTCAAAACGAACCGTATAGGTGCGACCGCCTAAGAAATCGACGCCGAAGTCCAAGCGCCTTACAAATAGGGAAACCATGCTGACGAGGATCAAAAGGAGGGAGAGGGCGTAGCTGAGCCTTCGCTTGCCCAAGAAGTCGAACTCAGCGTTTTGAAACCAGTTCTCGGTGAGTCGGGTGTAAAAGCGCAGCCCCTTGCCCTTGTTCAACCGGGCTTCGATAAAGAGACGACTCAGCAAAACAGCGGTGAACAAAGCGGTCAAAATGCCGATGATCAAAGTGGTGGCAAAGCCCCGAATCGGACCGGTACCGAATACATACAATATAATGCCGGTCAACAAGGTGGTGACATTGGCATCCAAAATGGAGGAAAGCGCATATCGGTAACCGTCGTTAACGGCTTGTTTCAAGCCCTTGCCCTTGCGCAATTCTTCCTTGACGCGTTCGTAGATCAACACGTTTGCGTCCACGGACATGCCGATCGTCAGGACGATACCCGCCATGCCCGGCAGGGTCAATACCGCGTGTAGGGAAGCCAAAACGCCAAACAGGAACAAGAGGTTGGCCACCAGGGCCAAATCGGCAAAGAAACCGGCCAGGGCATAATAAAATATCATATAGAGGAGCACAACCGCCAGGGCGATGACAAAGGATCGCAAACCGGCGCGTATGGATTCCCCTCCCAAGGAAGGCCCCACTATTTCCGCCTCTACGATATGGGCGGGTGCGGGGAGCTTGCCCGCATTGAGCTTGGTAGCCAAATCCTGGGCCTCGGCCACGCTAAAGTGGCCTGAAATCTCGGAACGCCCCCCCGAAATGGCGCCCGAACTGACACCCGGCGCCGAATAGACGATGTCGTCTAAAACGATGGCGATGGCCGTCCCACCTTGATAGGCTGCGCCCGTCATCTTTTCCCAAATGCGCGCCCCCTTGGCGTCCATCTGCATGGTGACGATGGGACGGCCATCTCTCGGGTTGAATTGCTGCTGGGCGTCTACAATGACACCGCCGCTGAGCGGGGCCCGGTCCCTTCGATTGGATTTTACCGCATACAAGGGGATGCGTCCACCCGCATCGGGATCGGGCATGCCCCAGAGGAATTTGGCCAATTTAAATCGGGTCGGCAGGTTTTCACGAAACCGACGCATAGCCACGCATCGGCCTATCTCGGCCGTATCCTGGGTAGCGACGTAAAAGAGCTCCGGCCGATTGGGCGTGCCCAATCGTTTCACCAACGAAGCGATCGGCCCTCGATCCACGTGCAGGTGTGTCGTATCGGCTTCCTCAGACCGGGCCAAAAGCGAGTCCACCACCGAGCGCTTCTCGGTTTCCCTACCCTTTACAGTCTCTTGGGTTTCCAACTGCGCTTTGACGACACTTCTCAGCTTTCGATCGGCCTGAAAAAAGGCAGGCCCGATTTGGGATGCGTTATAGGCATGCCAAAACTGCAGCTGCGCAGTGCTCTGCAAGAGTTTTTTAACGCGCGCCACATCCTTTACACCGGGCAATTCGACCAAGATGCGACCCGAGGTGCCGATGCGCTGAATATGGGGTTGTGCCACGCCGAACTTATCGATCCGGGCGCGCAAAACGCTGAAGGCATTGTCCACAGCGGCATTGACTTTGGCGCGGATAACGCGTTCCACCGCCTCATTGGAATCTCCAGGGGCGATCTGCCCACTCAGGTCCCGGGTTCCAAAAACCGCAGCCGAGGACAGGGAGATATGAGACTGGGCACTCGCTGCTTCAAAACTTTCAAAAAACAGGTCCAGATAGCTCTGTTGACTGGTCTTTTGCGCCTGAGAAGCGCCGTCCAAAGCGGTGAGAAAAGTGGGATTGTGCGAATGATTGGCCAGGGACTTTAAAATATCCTTCACGGATATCTGGAGGACGACGTTGATTCCGCCCTTCAGGTCCAACCCCAGGTTCACCTCGTTGTTGCGGGCTTCCCGATACGTGATGCCGGGGAGCCAAGCGACGGCTCGCTTACCGGCCACAGAATCCAAATAGAACTGTCGCCTGTCAGCATGGCCCTTGGCATACAGACGGGCTTTGCGCTCCACGCTGCGCGCGATAAAGGTAAAGCTGAGCTGATAGATGCAAATGATCGCCAGCAGGATGGCAAAGAGCCCGGTAATGCCCTTATTTCGCATGCCGTTCCAATTTTAAGAAGCGAAGCAAATATATAAAAACGCCGACCAAATCCCTTTGCTTATGCCCCTCAGTCGATCGCATGGGACAAACCACCCCCTAGTGAAAGCAGGAATTAAACCCACCGACCGACCCAATCCGCCAAGCCAGTCCAAGCAAGCCAACCCATTCAAGCCACAACCGCAAAGCCACCCTTTCAAGCCGACTCACCTAAGCAAGCCAATCCAAGTCCTAGGTCGATCAAATCAGGACAGCCCAAGCCGCCAAGCCAAGCAAAACAAGCCAAATCCGTTAGTCCAATCCAAACCGCTCAGGCAACCCAATCAAGAGAATTAAAACTACCGAGCCAAGTAAACCAAGTCAACCTATCAAATCCACCGACCGACCCAATCCGTCAACCAACCTACGATATACACCAAATCGCCACCCACCGGCCAACCGATTCCGACAAATCGAACCGCGGATTGAGCCTCAGGCTTCACCCGCTGGCCCGCCAAAGTGAAAGGGCAAATCGCCTTCCGCAATTTCACCATGGCTACCCTCGTAACGCGCGAGGTTTTCCCGCAAAGCGCGGAGCAGGCGCTTGGCGTGCTGGGGCGTGAGAATAATCCGGGACTTGACTCTTGCCTTGGGGGTCCCGGGCAGCACCTTGACAAAATCTATCACAAACTCCGTATTGGAGTGGTTGATAATGGCCAGGTTGGCGTAAATCCCGTCGGCCACCTCTTCGGTCAATTCGATATCGATCTGGGCTTCCCCTCGTTTTTCCATTATACGCTTTCGCTTACCTCCGCTTCAAAATCCACCGTGGTCGGGTCGTAGTCCGCCTTGGCAGCCACCGTGATATCCTCGTAGGCTTTCAGGCCGGTACCCGCCGGAATCTTATGCCCCACGATGACGTTTTCCTTTAAGCCTTCCAAGGAATCGACCTTGGCGCTCACAGCGGCTTGATTCAATACTTTGGTGGTCTCTTGGAAAGAAGCGGCGGACATAAAGGATTTGGTTTGCAGGGAAGCTCGGGTGATCCCTTCTAACACCGGCATGGCTGTGGCAGGAATCGCATCCCGAGCGGTGATCAAATTCCGGTCTGCGCGGCGAAGCAGGGAATTCTCATCGCGCAATTCGCGCGGCGTGACCATCTGGCCCGACTGGTACCGGGTGGAATCACCGGGATCGGTTACGACTTTCAGGTCGTAAATTCGATCGTTTTCCGCGGTGAAATCATTCCTGTGAACCACTTTGGTATCCAAGAAATGGGTATCGCCCGAGTCTTGAATCTCCACTTTTTGCATCATCTGACGTACGATCACCTCGAAGTGCTTGTCATTGATCTTCACCCCTTGCAGGCGATAAACCTCCTGCACACCGTTTACCAAATACGCCTGAACAGCCGTAGGTCCCTTGATGGCCAAGATATCCTTGGGCGTTATAGCCCCATCGGAAAGCGGCATGCCCGCGCGGACGAAGTCATTCTCTTGAACCAATATCTGGTTGGAGAGTTTGACCAAATACTTCTTCAGCTCACCGGTCTTGCTCTCGACGATGATCTCGCGGTTACCCCGCTTGATCTTACCGAAGGAGACCACCCCATCGGTCTCGGAGACCACGGCTGGATTGGATGGGTTGCGGGCCTCAAACAGCTCGGTCACCCGGGGCAAGCCACCGGTGATGTCACCCGTCTTAGCGGACTTGCGCGGTATTTTTACCAGGGTTTTTCCAGCCTTGATCGATTCGCCATCCCCGACGATGAGGTGTGCGCCTACGGGCAGGTTATAGACCTTTAACACCGCACCGTCCCCATCGCGTATCGACAGCGAAGGAATGAGGCGCTTGCCCCGGGAATCGGTGATCACCTTTTCTTGGAAACCGGTTTGCTCATCGATCTCTACGACAAAGGTGTTCCCTTGAATGATGTTATCGAACTCAACCTTACCAGCGGTTTCAGCGATGATCACACCGTTGTAGGGATCCCAGCTGCAAATCGCCGCGCCCTTCTTTAGCTCCTCCCCCCCTCTTACCTTTAAAAAGGAACCATAAGGGATGTGGGCTGTAGCCACTGTATTTTTGTGATTCGGATCGATCAACTTCATCTCAGCAGAGCGCGAAATCACCACCTCTACCGCACGGCCTTCGTCGTCCTCGCTCGAAACGGTTTTCAAATCATCGAATGCTACCCGCGCATCCTGCTTGGCGACGATTTGGGATTCTTCCGCCACATGACCCGCTGTACCCCCGACGTGAAAAGTGCGCAAGGTGAGTTGCGTACCGGGTTCGCCGATGGATTGCGCCGCGATGACACCGACGGCTTCCCCCTCTTGCACCATCTCTCCCGTCGACAGGTTGCGCCCATAACACTTGGCACAAATTCCACTCTTGGATTCGCAAGTCAAAGGGGATCGCACTTCCACGCGTTCGATACCGGCTGCTTCAATCGCCCATGCCGTAGCTTCCTCAATTTGTGATCCAGCGGCGGCGATCAGCGCATCGGTTTGGGGGTGATACACATCGTTTAAGGCTACCCGGCCGAGAATGCGATCGAAGAGCGGCTCGATCACCTCTTCGTTCTTCTTCAAAGCGGTTACCTCGAGCCCGCGCAAGGTGCCGCAATCCGCTTCGCGGATGACCACATCTTGGGATACATCGACCAAACGACGGGTCAAGTAGCCGGCGTCAGCTGTTTTCAAAGCGGTATCCGCCAGGCCTTTACGCGCACCATGCGTCGAAATAAAATACTCTAAGATCGAAAGTCCTTCCCGAAAGTTTGAAATGATCGGATTTTCGATGATCTCCTGGCCGCTCGCACCCGACTTTTGCGGTTTGGCCATCAAGCCGCGCATACCGGCCAGCTGCCGAATCTGTTCCTTAGACCCCCGTGCGCCGGAATCCAACATCATATAAACGGAATTGAACCCCTGGTGGTCGGATGCCAAACGCTTCATGGTCAGCTCGGTAATCTGGGCGTTGGTGCTCGTCCACACGTCGATCACCTGATTGTAACGCTCGTTATTCGTGATCAAGCCCATGTTGTAATTCGCCGAGATGGAATCCACCTGCGCATCGGCGGCTCGGGTCATCTCTCCCTTTTCTTCCGGGGCGATGATGTCGCCCAAACCAAATGACAAACCGCCTTTGAACGCATGGGTATAACCCAAATTCTTGATGTCGTCGAGGAATTTTGCCGTCGTCGGCACATCTGTTTTTTTGAGGATGTCGGCGATGATCTCACGCAGGGCTTTTTTGGTTAAAATCTGGTTGATAAAACCCATTTTCTCAGGCACCACCTGGTTGAACAAGACACGACCTACGGTCGTCTCGATCAACTTCGCCCTGCCGGTTTCAGGCGATTCCCATCTCATCTCGATGATGGCATTGAGCACTGCCTTACCTTCGTTGTAGGCTATGATCACCTCTTCGGCCGAATAGAAAATGCCGTTTTCCCCCTTTACCGGACACCGAGCCGTCGAGCGCCGGGCCTTGGTCATATAATACAAGCCGAGCACCATATCCTGAGAGGGTACGGCAATGGGGGAGCCGTTTGCGGGGTTTAGAATGTTGTGCGTAGATAGCATCAACAACTGGGCCTCTAAGATGGCTTCCGGGCCGAGCGGGACGTGAACCGCCATCTGGTCGCCATCGAAGTCTGCATTGAAGGCCGTACATACCAACGGGTGCAGTTGAATGGCCTTCCCTTCGATCAACTTGGGTTGAAAGGCTTGAATGCCCAAGCGGTGCAGTGTTGGCGCTCGGTTGAGCAAGACGGGATGTCCCTTCAATACATTTTCCAAGATATCCCAGACGACAGGCTCCTTTTTATTGATGATCCGCTTGGCTGATTTCACGGTTTTGACGATCCCCCGCTCGACCAGCTTTCGGACGATAAACGGATTGTACAGCTCTGCAGCCATATCTTTGGGCAAGCCACATTCGTGCAGCTTCAATTCCGGGCCGACCACGATGACGGAGCGCGCCGAATAGTCCACCCGTTTGCCGAGCAAGTTCTGACGAAATCGCCCCTGCTTTCCCTTTAGGGAGTCGGAAAGCGATTTGAGGGGCCGATTGGAATCGGTTTTAATCGCGGAAAACTTTCTCGTATTGTCCAATAGCGAATCCACAGACTCTTGGAGCATGCGTTTTTCGTTTCTGAGAATGACCGCTGGCGCCTTGACTTCCATCAAGCGTTTCAAGCGGTTGTTGCGAATGATGACCCGGCGATACAAATCATTCAAATCCGAGGTGGCGAATCGACCCCCATCCAAGGGTACCAAGGGTCTCAATTCAGGGGGAATGACGGGGATGACCTTCAAGATCATCCACTCGGGCTTGTTCTCCACCCGGGCGTTGGCTTCGCGGAAAGCCTCGACGACCTGCAAGCGTTTTAAAGCCTCCAAGCGCCGCTGCTTAGAGGTTTCGTTATGGGCTTTGTGCCGCAATTCATAAGATAGGGCATCGATATCGAGACGCTGCAAGAGGTAAATCAAACACTCGGCCCCCATCTTGGCGATGAACTTATTGGGATCGGTGTCTTCGAGGTATTGATTTTCGGGGGGCAGGGATTCCGAGACATCGAGATATTCCTCTTCGGTTAAGAAATCCATGGGTTGTAAGGCTTCCCCATCGGAGCGCTCGGCGATACCCGGTTGGACCACCACATACCGCTCGTAGTAAATGATCATGTCCAACTTTTTGGAAGGCAAACCCAACAGGTATCCGATCTTGTTGGGCAAGGAGCGGAAGTACCAAATATGGGCTAGGGGTACGACCAAATTGATGTGTCCGATGCGCTCGCGGCGCACTTTTTTCTCGGTGACTTCTACCCCGCAGCGATCGCAGATAATGCCTTTGTATCGAATGCGCTTATACTTGCCACAAGCGCATTCGTAATCCTTTACCGGACCGAAGATGCGCTCGCAGAACAAGCCATCGCGTTCGGGCTTGTGCGTGCGGTAATTGATGGTCTCGGGCTTGACGACCTCTCCATAAGACCGCTGCAACAGGGTCTCGGGACAGGCTAAGCTGATAACGATCTCATCGAACTGCGCGCTTTGATTGTTTTTGCCCATCATAGCTATGACATATTTCTTACACCATTGATGAACCCGGGTTCAGCCCCCATAGCAGGACGCGGGTCACTCCGATTTCAAGTCCACGTTGAGGGCTAGGCCCTGCATCTCGTGCAGCAATACGTTGAACGACTCGGGAATCCCGGGCTCCGGCATGGCTTCGCCTTTGACGATGGCTTCGTAGACCTTAGCCCGGCCGACCACATCATCCGATTTTACGGTGAGCATTTCCCGCAAGGCGTAGGTCGCTCCATAAGCCTCGAGCGCCCAAACCTCCATCTCACCGAAGCGCTGGCCGCCGAATTGGGCTTTCCCGCCGAGTGGCTGCTGGGTGATCAAAGAATAGGGCCCGATGGAACGAGCGTGCATCTTATCGTCCACCATATGACTCAATTTTAGCATATAGATCACGCCGACCGTAGCGGGTTGGTCGAATCGCTCACCGGTGCCCCCGTCGCAGAGGTAGGTACGACCAAAACGCGGAATGCCAGCCCGATCGGTCAACCGGTTGATCTGATCTAGGGAAGCCCCGTCAAAAATGGGCGTGGCATACTTCTCACCGAGTCGCTTGCCCGCCCACCCGAGCACGGTTTCGTAAATCTGACCGATGTTCATGCGAGAGGGTACGCCCAAGGGATTCAATACCATATCCACTGGGGTGCCATCATCCAAGAAGGGCATGTCCTCTTCTCGGACGATACGAGCTACGATACCTTTGTTGCCGTGACGGCCCGCCATTTTATCCCCAACCCGCAACCTGCGCTTCTTAGCGATGTAGACCTTGGCCAATTTGACGACGCCAGCGGGCAGTTCATCCCCCACGGAAATGTTGAACTTTCGGCGGCGCAAAACGCCCTGTAGGTCGTTGACGCGGATTTTATAGTTGTGGAGCAATTCCTTGATCAAATCGTTTTTCGCCGAGCTCGTCGTCCAGGTGCCCTGGGTCAAATGGACGTAGTCGTCGACGCCGCTGAGCAGTTTTTGGGAAAACTTCACCCCTTTTGGAATGACTTCCTCCATCAAGTCGTTCTGTACCCCCTGGGCGGTTTTTCCCTGAACGATTTGGAATAGTTTTTCGATCAACACTTCGCGCAGTGCGGACAAGCGCTTGTGAAAGTCGGCCTCCAAGCGCTCCACCTCGAGCTTGTCCTTCGCACGTCTATGCTTATCCTTGATGCTGCGTTCAAACAATTTTTTATCGATGACCACACCGTTCAATGAGGGGGGGGCTTTCAGGGAGGCGTCTTTTACATCCCCAGCCTTGTCACCAAAAATCGCGCGCAACAGCTTTTCTTCTGGCGTGGGATCAGACTCACCCTTGGGTGTGATCTTTCCGATTAAAATATCCCCCGGTTGCACTTCAGCGCCAACGCGAACCATGCCGTTTTCATCCAACTCCCGAATGGCTTCTTCGCTCACATTGGGGATATCGCTCGTCAACTCCTCCATGCCCAATTTGGTATCGCGCACATCGAGGGCGTACTCGTCGATGTGAATGGAAGTGAACAAATCCGCGCGAACCACGCGCTCTGAAACGACGATGGCATCCTCAAAATTGTATCCCTTCCAGGGCATAAAAGCAACCAATAGGTTCTGACCCAGGGCTAGTTCACCACCATGAGTCGCATAGCCTTCGCACAAAACCTGACCTCTTTTCACCGAATCGCCCAATTTGACAATCGGTCTCAGGTTGATACAAGTACTCTGATTGGTCTTTCTAAACTTGACGAGTTCGTATTCTTTTACGTCGTCGTCAAAGCTGACCAAACGCTCATCTTCGCTGCGATCGTATCGGATTTGAATCCGTTCTGAGTCGACGTAAACCACCTCGCCATCGGCCTGGGCGTTCAGCAAAATACGGGAATCGCTCGCTACCTGGGCCTCGAGGCCTGTCCCTACGATCGGCGAATCCGTCTTCAACAGGGGAACCGCTTGGCGCATCATATTGGATCCCATCAAGGCACGGTTGGCATCATCGTGCTCCAAAAACGGAATCAGGGAGGCCGAAATCGAAGCGATTTGGTTGGGTGCCACGTCCATATAATTCACCCGATCGGGATCCACCACCGGAAAATCGCCCTCGTCTCGTGCTTTGATCCGGTCTGAGGTGAACTTTCCCGCCTCGTCTAAAGCCGCATTGGCCTGTGCGATCACCTTTCCCTCTTCCTCTTCTGCGGTCAGGTAAACCGGCTCTTCAGAAAGGCGCACACCACCGGCTTCCACCCTGCGATAAGGGGTTTCGATAAAGCCCATCTTATTGACTTTGGCGAATACGCATAGGGATGAGATCAAGCCGATGTTGGGCCCCTCAGGCGTTTCAATCGGACAGAGGCGACCGTAATGCGTATAATGCACATCGCGCACCTCAAAACCAGCGCGTTCGCGCGACAAACCGCCTGGCCCCAAGGCCGACATCCGGCGCTTGTGGGTGAGCTCAGATAGGGGGTTGGTCTGATCCATAAACTGGGAGAGCTGGTTGGTACCAAAGAATGAATTGATCACGGAAGATAGGGTCTTGGCATTGATCAAATCGATGGGCGTGAACACTTCGTTGTCGCGTACGTTCATGCGCTCGCGAATGGTGCGCGCCATACGCGACAAGCCGACGCCAAACTGGTTGGCCAATTGTTCCCCCACCGTCCGAACACGGCGGTTGGACAAGTGATCGATATCGTCGACTTCGGCCTTGGAATTCACCAATTCTATCAAATACTTTACGATGGAAATGATGTCGGCATTGGTGAGGACTTGCTTATCGAGGCTGACATCCAAGCCCAACTTTTTATTGATCCGATAACGACCCACGCCATCCAAGCTATAGCGCTGATCGGAGAAGAATAGTTTATCGATAATCCCCCGCGCGGTTTCCTCATCGGGCGGCTCGGAGCCGCGCAACTGCCGGTATATGTATGCGACAGCTTCCTTCTCTGAATTGGTCGGATCCTTGGCGAGGGTGTTGTGGACGATGGCGAAATCACCGCGCTGTCCCCCTTCCTGCTTGTGCAAGAAGATGGTTTTGACCCCGGCATTCAAAATGTCGTCTATGTGTGCTTCCGCTATGACGGTATCCCGATCGAGCACGATCTCATTGCGCTCTATGGAGACCACTTCTCCCGTATCCTCATCCACAAAATCCTCGTGCCAGGTCTTCAACACCCGCGCCGCAATGGGGCGACCCAACAGCTTCTTCAAGTTGGTTTTCGTAACCTTAACCACCTCGGCTAGATCGAAGATCTCCAGTATATCCCGGTCGCGCTCATAGCCAATCGCGCGGAGGAGCGTCGTCATCGGTAGCTTTTTCTTCCTATCGATATAGGCGTACATCACATGGTTGACATCCGTAGCAAACTCGATCCACGAGCCTTTGAAAGGAATGACCCGCGCAGAGTACAACTTGGTGCCATTGGCGTGGTAAGACTGCCCAAAAAACACCCCTGGAGAACGGTGGAGCTGAGATGCGATAACGCGCTCGGCGCCATTGATGACAAAGGAACTGCTCGGCGTCATATAGGGTATGGCCCCGAGATAGACATCTTGTACGATGGTTTCAAAATCCTCGTGCTCCGGATCGGTGCAATACAGCTTTAAGCGCGCTTTGAGCGGAACGTTATAGGTCAGGCCGCGTTCAATGCACTCCGCAATGGTGTAGCGCGGTGGATCGACAAAGTAATCCAAGAATTCCAATACGAACTGATTGCGGGTATCCGTGATGGGAAAGTTTTCTTGAAAAGTCTTGTACAAGCCTTCATCTTTGCGCGCTTCGGACTTGGTGTCGAGCTGAAAGAAGTCTTGAAAAGACTTCAATTGAATATCCAAAAAGTCGGGATAGCTCGTCGGTGCTTTGATCGAAGCAAAACCGACTCGCCCCAGTGATTTAGTCTTTGCCAATGGACCATTTTTTAGTTGAAAAACAAAAGTCGATGCCGGCGATCGCAACCGTCGGAGACCGCCGTCCAAAAATCACTTTAACTCGACTTCAGCCCCTGCTTCTTCGAGCTGCTTTTTCAAGCCTTCAGCGTGTTCCTTCGCCGCTGCTTCTCGGATGACCGCAGGCGCGGAATCGACCATCTCCTTCGCTTCTTTTAAGCCCTTTCCCGTCAACTCCTTGACCAACTTTACCACGGCCAACTTAGCCGAGCCCGGCGCCTTGAGAACGACATCGAACTCGCGTTGCGCTTCTTCCGCATCGGCATCCGAACTCGCTGCTGCCGGACTGACGACCGCTGCCGCTGTCGCCGGCTCAATTCCGTATTCGTCCTTCAAAATCGCAGCCAATTCGTTCACGTCTTTTACCGTCAGACTGACCAAATCTTCCGCCAATCGTTTTAAATCTGCCATTTTTCCTCTGTTTTCTCAATACATTTAACCCGATATGAGTGGCGTAACCCCGCTTAGCCCCCTTTTTGTTTGGAAAGGGTTTTGAGTATGCCACTCAGTTTTTGTCCCTGCCCTTTCAAAGCGGAGACGAGCTGCACCACACCCGATTGCAAGGAGGCGACCACATCGGCGATCAGCTCCGCCTTCGATTTGATGGAAACCAAGGTTTTGAGGTGTTCATCGCCTTTGTAAATGACGGTATGAATAAAAGCCGCTTTGAGAACCGGCCTTTCTCCGCCCTGGCGAAAGTCTTGGAGCACCCGAGCCGGTGCGTTGCTCCGCTCGGCCACCATGAGTGCAGAATTCCCTTTGAGCACCTCATACAATTCCTCAAAATCCCCCCCCGAATCTGCCATCGCTCTTTTGAGCAAGGTGTTCTTGACCAGGGTTAGCGACACCTTCGCCCCGAAGCAAGCCCTCCGCAAAGCAGTGGTCTGCTGAGCGTCCAAACCGGAGATATCCGTCACGTAGATATTGTCATTCTCCCGTAAGCGCGCCTTCAGGTCTTCGATTGCCGTCACCTTTTCTCCTCTCGTCATATCAACCCTACTTCTCCGCTGCCGCTTGTCATCATACGGACTTAGGATCAACCGCAATACTGGGGCTCATCGTACTGGACAGGTAAATGCGCCTCATATAGGTACCCTTTACAGCCGCGGGTTTCATCTTTACCAAGGCGTGAATCAATTCCGCCGCATTGTCTCTAATCTTATCGGCATCGAATGAGACCTTGCCAATCGAGGCGTGTACAATCCCGTAGCGACCGACCTTAAAATCGATCTGGCCCGACTTCACCGCACCAATCGCTTTGCCGACATTTGGGGTGACGGTTCCCGTCTTGGGGTTGGGCATCAAACCCCTAGGGCCCAAAATTCGACCCAGCGGGCCTACTTTGCCCATTACGCTCGGCGTAGCTACCACCACATCAAAAGCAACCCAGCCCTCTTTAATCTTGGCAATGCAGTCGTCTAAGCCGACGAAATCCGCGCCGGCCGCCTGAGCCTCTGACGCTTTATCGGCTGTAACCAAAGCCAATACGCGCAGCTCCTTCCCCGTTCCATGCGGAAGTGTGACCAGGCCGCGAACCATCTGATCCGCCTTTCGGGAATCCACGCCCAGGCGCACGGCCAAGTCGACCGTCGCATCGAACTTCACCTGGGTTAGGTCTTTTAACAAGCGGGTTGCCTCCTCCAGCGGATACAATTTCCCCTTTTCCAACTGGGCCTCCGCTTCCTTTCGTCTCTTTGTCAATCTCGGCATTCCGGTGGTATTTTCATCGGTTTAGAACGGGGGGCTTCCCGTTATGCGCAAGCCCATGCTACGCGCTGTACCGGCGATCATCTTCACAGCCGATTCAAGGGTAAACGCATTCAAATCCGGCATCTTGTCTCGGGCAATGGCGCCTAGCTGCTCCCAGGTAACCGAGCCCGCTTGGATGCGGTTGGGCTCGGGGGAACCCTTTTCGCTTTTAGACGCCTGTAACAACTGCACAGCCGCTGCAGGGGTCTTGACGACAAACTCAAATGACTTATCTGCAAAAACCGTGATGACAACGGGCAACAATTGTCCGTTTTTATCTTGGGTGTGAGCGTTAAACCGCTTGGTAAACGCCACGATGTTCACACCGGCGGCCCCCAGGGCAGGCCCTACTGGGGGGGCTGGATTGGCTTGGCCACCGCGTACTTGCAACTTGATTACCTTAACTATTCTCTTAGCCATCGATCACTTTGAATTTCAGTCCGTGGAATCAGCCCTTCCACCCGGCATCAGGATACTTTCTCCACCTGCATATAGTTGAGCTCAAGCGGTGTCTTGCGCCCGAAGATCAACACCATCACCGCCAACTTGCGCTTTTCCTCACTGATGCTTTCAACCGTACCGGTAAAGCCATTAAAAGGGCCGTCGACTACTTTTACCGTTTCGCCGATAACATGGGGAATGACCACAGAACTCTCCAACTCGGCGAGCTCGTCTACCTTGCCGAGCATCCGATTCACCTCTGAGCTGCGCATGGGAATGGGATCCCCACCCTTGGTCTCCCCCAAAAAGCCGATGACACCCGGCGTGGATTTAATCGCATGCCCCAGCTCGCCATCCAAATTGGCCTCTATCATGACATAGCCCGGAAAATAGGTTCGTTCCTTGTTCACCCGCTTTCCCTTTCTGATCTGATAGACCTTTTCGACCGGCACCAGAATCTGACCGACGTAGTCGCCTACCCCGAGACGGGCAACCTCATTCTCGATATAGGTCTTTACCTTATTTTCCTGTCCACTAATGGCGCGAATCACATACCACTTCTTATCCATTTGCATCTTATGAAAAGAGCGTAAAGTACCGATCGATGCCAAACTTTATCACCCGGTCTATTAAAAATACGAGCAGCGCAAAAACCACTGCGGCCAGGGTTACGGTAGCGGTAGTCTGCTGCCACTCGGCATAGGGCATCCAAGTGACTTTTCGAACCAATTCTCCATATGCGCTCCTCACGTATTTGACGACCTTCATCTCTTGCGCTGTTCATGGTGGCACGGGCGGTAAGAATCGAACTCACGACCTTTGGTTTTGGAGACCACTGCTCTACCGGCTGAGCTACGCCCGTATGTGCAAGCAGGCTGAAACCCAAAACGGGCACCGCTCTTTTACACTTCTTTCACACTGTATTTCTATGCTGTCCGCTGTCGATCATTCGATGATTTCCGTAATCTGACCGGCCCCTACCGTTCTGCCGCCTTCACGGATGGCAAAGCGCAAACCCACACTGGCGGCTACGGGTTGAATCAAGTTGACCCCGATGGTCAAATTGTCGCCGGGCAACACCATTTCCACCCCATCGGGAAGTAGGATCTCGCCGGTCACATCGGTGGTTCTCAAATAGAACTGTGGACGGTAGTTGTCGTGGAAAGGGGTATGGCGTCCGCCCTCTTCTTTTTTTAAGATGTAAACCTCTGCTTTGAACTGGCTGTGTGGCTTGACAGAACCGGGCTTGGCGATGACCATTCCCCTTTTGATCTGGGATTTATCAATGCCTCGCAACAAAATACCCACGTTGTCTCCGGCCTGGCCTTCGTCCAAAATCTTGCGAAACATCTCCACCCCTGTAAGGGTAGAATTCAAGCGCTCAGCACCCATGCCGATAATTTCGACAGAGTCGCCGGTGTGCGCCTTGCCGGTTTCGATTCGACCGGTGGCAACCGTACCCCGACCGGTGATGGAGAAGACGTCCTCTACGGGCATCAAGAAATCCTTATCGACATCGCGTTGGGGTACTTCGATCCACTTGTCCACTGCGCCCACCAATTCATCGATGGAATCCACCCACTTCTGCTCCCCGTTGAGCGCACCCAAGGCAGAGCCCAATATGACCGGCGTGTTATCGCCATCATATTCATAGAAGGAGAGCAATTCACGAACTTCCAACTCGACCAACTCGAGCAGCTCCTCATCGTCAACCATATCGGCTTTATTCAAAAAGACGACGATGCGCGGCACACCGACCTGACGCCCTAACAGTATGTGTTCACGGGTTTGTGGCATCGGGCCATCGGTAGCTGCGACGACTAAGATGGCGCCATCCATCTGTGCAGCACCGGTCACCATATTTTTCACGTAATCCGCATGGCCTGGACAATCGACATGCGCGTAATGGCGGTTTTGGGTTTCGTACTCCACATGGGAAGTATTGATGGTGATGCCCCTTTCCTTTTCCTCGGGTGCGTTGTCGATGGAATCAAACGAACGGGCTTGACCATAACCCGAATCGGACAATACCTTTGTGATGGCTGCAGTCAAAGTCGTCTTGCCGTGGTCGACGTGACCGATGGTACCGATATTGAGGTGCGGCTTGGATCGATTAAAAGTTTCTTTTGCCATGGTTTGATGAATTTCTAATTACAGTTTACAAAACGAGGTAACAGGGCAGAGCCTCGAGCCAATGACGGGAATTGAACCCGTGACCTCTTCCTTACCAAGGAAGCGCTCTACCGCTGAGCTACATCGGCAACGCCTGGAGCGGGAGACGAGGTTCGAACTCGCGACATTCAGCTTGGAAGGCTGATGCTCTACCCACTGAGCTACTCCCGCTTATAAGGGATAAAAACCGATGTGGGGAGAGCAGGATTCGAACCTGCGAAGGTAAGACCAACAGATTTACAGTCTGCCCTCGTTGACCGCTTGAGTATCTCCCCTCAATTGATTCCCCCTCACCTCCTAATATAACGGGAGCCGGTGGAGGGATTCGAACCCCCGACCCCGAGATTACAAATCACGTGCTCTAGCCAGCTGAGCTACACCGGCAAGTCGTCAGAAAAAGAACACCCCGTATTTTTTACGGACTGCAAATGTATAAAGTTTTTTAGAACCCCAAAAAATATATGCGATTCTAATGGGTTTTTGTCTTTTCCTTACACCTGGAAATCTGACGCTTTAAGGTATCGAGTGAGCGGTCTGTTCCCTCCTCAAAAGTACGACAAATCTTTTTGACTACGATCTCTTCTCTGGGGATCGATAGCTTGGTCTCCACCATTTTATTTCGCTTATCGGGCGTGTTTTTTACCTTTAAATAGACTTCAATCGCTATAATTCTATCGCAATAATTCTCGAGCTTGGCATACTTTTTCTCCACGAAGTCGCAGAGCTCGGCTCCTGCGTGAAAGTTAACGGCTTGTACGCATACGTTCATGGCATTTCGATTTTGAGCCACGGGGATGGGCTCGGTTATACATACGTTTCAGATTTTCAATATCGTTTTGCAGGTAAATTTGTGTGGCTGCCAGTCCCGCATGCCCTAGCAGCTCCTTAATCGAATGCAAGTCCGCCCCCCTTTGAAGCAGGTGGGTGGCAAAGGTGTGGCGCAACACATGGGGACTTTTCTCGGCTTTTGTCGTCACATGGCTGAGCTGTGAATTCACCAGGCGATAGACGAGTTTGGGGTACAGCGGATTCCCCTTCTCAGTTAAAAAAAAGGAATCTGCAGTTTCATCTTTCAAATGATCCCGCTCGCATCGGTATCGCATTAAAACACTTTTTAAATGGGTGGTGGTCGGGATCTTGCGCGCTTTGTTGCGCTTCCCCCATACCAAAAAGAAGCCATCAGCGCCGAGGTCTACATCCTTCAACTGTAAGCCGATGAGCTCAGCCAAGCGCATACCGGTTTGATAGAAGGTTTCAATAATGGCTCGATTTCGAATGCGCGCAAAGCGCGAGAGATGCTGAAAAAAAACACCGCTTACCGCTTTGTCCATCTCTTCTTCTGAATAGACGGTATGTATTTTCCTATGCGCTTTGAGCTTGGCAATTCCCAGCGCTGGATTTTCATCGATGGCTTTGACCTCGACGAGAAACCGATAGAAACTCTTTAGACTGCTGAGCTTCCGATTGATGCTGTTGTTGTCCAATTTGCGGCTTGCCAAGGACGCAATCCAAGCCCGAATAATGGGTGCATTTACACCTTGTACGGGGATTCGTCGCTCGTCTAAGTAGCCTTTAAATCCTTCCAAATCGCTCCGGTAAGCACGGACGGTATGCGAAGTGTAACGCCTGGCATACCGAAGGTGTTCGATGAATTTTTGGATGGGCATACGCTGTAGGAACAGGAGGTAAATTTAATTCAATTCGCGGAAAAAAGCGAATTGACAGGCACAGCTTTTCCTGCATTTCTCAATTTTTTATCGCGTGGCCCAGGGTTGACCCGTCAGGCGTGGTCGTTCCAGTTCGATTGGGCCACATATACGGGATCGGGTTGGATACTTTGGGGGTGGATGGCTTGGGTTGCTGTGCTATTGCGTTGATTGCGTGGGTTGGGTTGTTTGATGTGCTTTGATAAGCATGACTCTTGCTGTTTTGGATGCTTGAGCGGATTGCTCGGTCTCTCTTGGTTTTGTCGCATGGGTTTGGTTGGCTCGTTGGGCGTGGTTGTTGCGGTTCGATTGGGCTACGTATCTGTGATTGGGTTGGTGCGTTGTTGTAATTCGGCCGGGCCGGGTTGGTTGCTTGGGTTGCGTTGGCGTTGCTTGCGTTGGCTGGATTGGATTGGGTTGTTTCATTGTCGGGTCGCTTTGCGTTGGCGGTTTTCTGTTGCGCTGTTTTGTCGTTGGGCGGATTGGGCTGGCTTGAGCGAAGTCGGGTCGATTGCTCGGGTTGTGTTGCAGTTGGATGGGTGGATTGGGATTGTCTGTATTATTCGGTTTGGCGCGACTGCTCCGTCGGTGTGATTCGCAGACTCGGATGGGCGGGTGTTTTGTCGAGTTGTTTCGTCGCTGCTCAGGTGCGTTGTTGTGTTTTGCTATCGGTTGCGTTTGTGGGCTGTCGCATCCTTGGGTTGAATGGGTTGGTCAGCTTTGCGCTAGCCTGAGTTGCTTGGATGAGTTGGCTTGAAACGGTGGCTTTGCGGTTGTGACTTAGATGGATTGGTTTGAGTGGGTCGAATTGGCTGGGTTGGATCAGATGGATGAGCTGGGTTGGATGAGCTGGCTTGAAACGGTGGCTCAGGGCTTTCGGGTTATCGCTTTCGGAATGGGATCGGATCAGGTTTTTGCCTTCCAGTATTGCCAGGCATCGCGCAGGCGGGCGGCTTGGACAAAATCTAGGGCTTTGGCCGCCTGTTCCATGGCTTTTCGGGTTTCGCGCACCTTTTTCTCTATATCTCCTTTGCTCAGGTAAGCGACATCGAGCTCGTCAGCCGCTTGGTCTCCGCCTGGGGTCGGACAACTGTCCTCCAAGGCTTTCTCAGGGCTTAAACCCACGTCTATCGCTTTGTGCAGCGGTTGGGGTGTGATGCCGTTCTCCCGGTTGTATGCGATTTGTCTCTCACGCCTGCGCTCGGTTTCTTCCACGGTTCTCCGCATGCTTTCCGTGGTTTTATCCGCATACATGATGACCCGACCGCTTACATTTCTCGCAGCGCGACCGGCGGTTTGCGTAAGGGCGCGATGGGAGCGCAAAAAACCTTCTTTGTCCGCATCGAGAATGGCGACCAATGACACCTCGGGCAGGTCTAAGCCTTCGCGGAGTAAATTAATCCCTACCAATACGTCAAAAACGCCTTTTCGCAACGCCCGCATGATCGCCACGCGTTCCAATGTGTCGATATCGGAGTGGATGTAGCGCGAGCGAATGCGCATGCGATTCAAGTACTGGGTCAGCTCTTCCGCCATCCGCTTGGTCAAGGTGGTGACGAGTACGCGTTCATTCCGCTCTGCGCGCCTTTGAATTTCCGCCATCAAGTCGTCGATCTGATTTTGACTGGGACGCACATCGATTTTGGGGTCGAGCAAGCCGGTGGGGCGAATCAGCTGTTCCACTAGCACCCCTTCGCTCTGCTGCAACTCGTAATCCGCGGGGGTGGCACTGACAAACAGCACCTGATTTTGCAGGGCTTCAAACTCCTCGAATCGCAACGGGCGGTTGTCCAAAGCGGCGGGCAGGCGAAAGCCGTATTCGACCAAGGTCTCCTTTCGGCTGCGATCGCCGCCATGCATGGCGTGTACTTGCGGTACGGTTACGTGACTCTCATCCACCACCATCAGGTAATCCGCGGGGAAGTAATCCAAGAGGCAAAAGGGGCGCATATGGGGTGCTCGCCCATCGAGGTATCGCGAATAATTTTCAATGCCGGCACAATAGCCGAGTTCCTTCATCATTTCCAGATCGAATCGCGTCCGTTCTTCCAACCGCTTGGCCTCCAGATTTTTTCCCATATCCCTGAGGTATGCAACCCGATCGACCAGGTCGTGCTGAATCTGCTCCACAGCCGTTTTCAGGCGTTCGGGAGAAGTGACAAAGAGGTTGGCTGGATAGAGGTTGATCCGGTCATAGCGCTCTAAAACGGAATTGCGCTGCGGGTCAAAGGCCTCGATGGCTTCGATTTCCAAATCCCAGAAATGGACGCGAATAGCCACATCGGAATAAGCTGGAAAAATATCCACCGTATCTCCCCGCACGCGAAAGTTCCCCCGGCCGAAATCGGCTTCTGTCCGCGCGTATAAGCTCGATACCAATTGCAGTAAAAACCGGTTTCGCGGTAGGGTGTCCCCGCAGGCGATGGAGATGACACTCTTGTGAAACTCGGTGGGATTGCCGATACCGTACAGGCAGGACACGGAGGCGACTACCAAAACATCACGCCTGCCGCTGAGCAGCGAAGAAGTGGTGCTCAGGCGCAGCTTTTCGATCTCTTCGTCGATGGACAAGTCTTTTTCAATATAGGTGTTCGTCACGGGGATGAAAGCCTCGGGTTGGTAATAATCGTAATAGGAGACGAAGTACTCTACGGCATTATCGGGGAAAAACTGCTTGAACTCGCCGTAGAGTTGTGCGGCCAAGGTCTTGTTGTGCGCCAATACGAGGGTAGGCCGTTGCAATTCTCGCACCACATTGGCTACGGTAAAAGTCTTGCCGGAGCCGGTTACGCCCAACAGGGTTTGAAATTTAACACCTTGTCTGAACCCTTCGGTGAGCTGCGCGATGGCTTGGGGTTGGTCGCCGGTGGGCTGAAAGTCCGAAACGAGCTCGAAATCCATTCGGCAAAAATACGAAGTATAGACCTCTCCCATACCCAAGCAGTTCAAACACACAGCGGGCAAAAAAGCTTCAAATCGGTTAAAAATTCCCAATGGAAATTGCGAAAGACCTCATTTCGACATATCTTTATGCCATGTAGAAAACAGAAGATGAGACGACCTATGCGCGAGGCAACCCCTAAGGCCAACAAGCCTAAAGCCCTGTTGGATACCCATGGCAGGCTGTGCAGCAAATGATAAACACGACATGGAGGCTTATGCTAAACTAAGAGAGGGTGCTGACTTCTATCTGAGTGAATCATTTTATCATATCAATGAATCGCTACTTGATGAATCAGCCGGTATCCTCTTTTCAAAATATCTCCAAGAGATTGATCCGACCGATGTTGATCGAAAAATAGCCGAGAGCGCAAGTATTCCCAAAAGCACTATAGAATTACTGCGATTCAACTGTAATGAAGTACTCAGTGAAGAGACGACGAGAAAAATGTCTGATGCGTGGCGCAAAGCGCAAATGATATCGCGATTTAAAAACTACGGTTCCGGGCTTAACCATATTATAAACTCAATTCACATCCTCGGACATCTCAATAACTTTGGTTTTTTCATTGAAACTATAATCAATCGACATCTGATGCTCTTACAAGACTCCAAATCTATAGACGGTTTGAGCTACTCGAGAATAGCTATTGCAAAAATATGTGGAGAAACTGGTCTTTATTTTCAAAGATGATTTGAGTTCAAATACAATTCACCTCGACAAAATCACAAACTTATTCAGTTTGAGAAATAAGACCGTCCATTATACACCTCACAATGCAATTAGGCTTAAACCGAAAATATCGGAATTATTGCAAATTTGGAAACAAGCGATAGCATTACTCAAAAGACTTGAGGCCATTGAAATGTTTGATGAAGATAAGTTCTCAAAGAGATTAGACGAACGCGTAAAAGCCTTTACGCATAAATGGATGTAAAAAAGCTGGTTCTGCCTACAAAGGCTATCAGGCTTCAGACTGGGAAGAAGTATTTTAACAGAAGGTTGAAGGTACCGAAAATCAAACTAAAACAACATAAAAACAAAGAGTCTTTATTGCGCTCAAGACGACAGTGCAAAGCAGAATCAGACGGTTCTCAGTCAACTGGCCCACCTAAGCGCTACACCTAAAATGGACGACATCCCCGTCTTGTACGACGTATTGCTTGCCCTCTATGCGCATTTTTCCCGCTTCCCTCGCCCGAGCTGCCGAACCCTGGGCTATGTAATCCCCATAAGCGATGACCTCGGCGCGAATAAACCCCTTTTCAAAATGGGAGTGAATCACCCCCGCCGCCCGTGGCGCCCGATCGCCTTTGTGGATCGTCCAGGCGCGGACCTCTTCAGCGCCAGCTGTAAAGTAGGTCTGTAGGTTTAACAAGCGATAGGCGGATCGAATCAACTGGGCGGCTCCCGGCTCCTCGAGTCCCATGTCTGTGAGAAACAGCTGACGCGCCGCCAAATCGTCCAGGGCTGCGATCTCCGCCTCAGCGGCGACGGCCAAAACCAGCGTTTCAGACGGCTCGGCGGCAATGGCTCCCCGAAGCCGTTTCGTATGGGCGTTTCCGGTTTTTACAGCGCTTTCATCCACATTGCAGACATATAAGACGGGCTTGCTCGTCAAGAATTGAAAGCCATCCACCCGAGCGCGATCAGCTGCCGAGAATCCGATGCGCCGAACCGGCTCGCCCGATTCCAGATGCTGGCGGATAACGCGCAGCAGTTCCCATTCCTGCTGCGCCACCGGGTTGCCTGAACGGGCGGCGCGTCGCACCTTGTCCATATGCCTGACCGCCGTTTCCAAATCCTTGAGTTGCAACTCGAGATCGACGATCTCCTTATCTCGAACCGGATCGACCGAACCATCGACATGGGTGACATGGTCGTCTTCAAAGCAGCGCAATACGTGAATCAGGGCATTCGTCTCGCGGAGGTGTGCCAAAAATGAGTTGCCCAAACCCTCCCCTCGGCTCGCACCGCTGACGAGTCCGGCTATATCCACCACTTCAACCGTTGCGGGAACCACACGCTGGGGTTTCACCAATTCGGCCAACTGATGCAGCCGCGCATCCGGCACCTGTACCCTACCGATATTGGGCTCAATCGTACAAAAGGGAAAGTTTGCCGCTTGGGCCTTCGCCGTGCTCAAGCTGTTGAAAAGCGTGGATTTTCCCACGTTGGGCAAGCCCAAGATGCCGCATTTCATACCGCCGATCAGATCACCGCAAAGATAGGGGTTTTGAAAGCGCTCCATGGGGACAAACGCCAAAAAACGAGCCGCCTTTCAAGTCATCCCCAAGCGGCAAAGCAAAAAGCACACCGCTTTTCAAACCACTCCGCAGAGATAAATACCCAAAAGACAAGTCCCCATTTTCAAATTGACTTACAGAGACAGACGCCAAAACAACCGGTTTCAGTCTTCAAACCCATACGAGGGGCAAAGACAAAAACAGCGCTCCTTTTCCAGTCAACACAAAAGAGCCAAACCGAAAAAACAAGCCAGCCCAGCCAACCCATGCAAGCCAATTCGCCCAGGCAACAACGCAACAGTGCAAACGACCCAATTAACGCAATCACGCATGCGTGACAAACAACCCGCCAACGCAATCAAACCAACCCAGTACACCGTATGGTAAAAAAGACCCACCCAAAAAACCCGACGAAAGACAAGGGACGAAAAACAACACAGCCCAACCGAGCAGTCGCAACAACCCACTGAACCACGCAGCGAGAGAAACCAGGTCTTTCTAAATGCCAGATAGAAACGCAAAAACAGTTCCGAGCGCGCAAAGGCTCTGAAAAGAGCTAAACCCATCCAAGCCAAGTCAACCCAAATCAAATGATGCAAACAAGCCTAATCCACCCAACCTACGCAAAGCGACCCAATCACCCGCACGACAACCCAATCAAGCCATCCAATTGCAACCCAATCCGACTCCACTGAACAGTCCAATCCGCCCAACGACAAAACAGCGCAACAGCAAACCGCCAACGCAAAGCGACCCGACAATGAAACAACCCAATCTAAGCCAGCCAACGCAAGCAACGCAAAGCGAACCAAGCAGTTAAGCAACGCCAATGCAACCCAAGCAACCAACCCGGCCTAGCCAAATTACAACAACGCACCAACCCAAAACCACCAACCCAATCACAGATACCTAGCCCAATCCAACCGCAACGACCACGACCAACCAGCCAACCAAAACCATGCGACAAAACCATAGAGAGACCGAGCAATCCGATCAAGCATCCAAAACAGCAAGAGTCTTGCTTATCAAAGCACATCGAACAACCCAACCCACGCAAGCAACGCAATAGCACAGCAACCCAATCCAAGCCACTCAATCCAAATCCCGCATATAACAACTGTAGAAAAGACGAATGCAAAAAGCCGATGAAGGACAAGGGACAAAGACAACCCAACCTACCCCACCGACACGGCCAAGCCAGCCCTGGACTCGCCCAAGCCAATCAGCGGAAAAACAAACGCAAAAAACTCGCCCGAACCGATCACGGGAAGGGCGAACGAGAAAAAACCCAACATGCGAAATCCCAAATGCACCCGTGCACAAACGAGAGCGGAATGACAACTTTCAATTGACACCCATACACGCCAAACATAAAAACCCCACCCAGTGGACCCGACGAGGAAGAGCCCAATCAACACGACAACCCACGCAACGATAAAACAAACCCTTTTTCAAACTACTATGGCACAGGGATAAAAGAGCCGTCTTGACCGCTCCAAACCGCCACAAAAGGACAAGCGCAAAAAACCGGCCTTTCAAGCGCGGACGCGAATCGAGAAATAAGGAAGTGGAAAAACCTAGAGCGCGCAGCCATTCCACAAAGGATAAAGGCAAACGAATCCCCAACCGGGATAGTCGAGAATCCGCATCTCCGCAAAAGCGGCTAAAGTCATGGGTGTCTTCCCACGCCTTAAAGGACTATATTTGCAAAAAAATGGAACCGTCATGCGCAGTGTTGAAGAGATGCGAATGCTGGTCACGCAAACGCGCCGAGACATCTTACGAATGGTACACGCAGCCAACAGCGGACATCCCGGGGGGTCGCTGGGCACCACCGAGTTTTTTATCGCACTCTATCACGCCGTCTTACAGTATGATCCAGCGCATTTTACGATGGATGGAAAAGGCGAAGACTTGTTTTTCTTATCCAACGGCCACATCTCACCGGTGTATTACAGCACCTTAGCCCGGGCGGGTTATTTTCCAATCGCCGAGTTGTCCAGCTTTCGCCAAATCGATTCGCGCTTGCAGGGACATCCCACCACGCATGAGGGCCTGCCCGGCATTCGCATCTCCAGCGGTTCCTTGGGTCAGGGCATGAGTGTGGCCATCGGTGCAGCACAAGCCAAAAAATTAAACGAAGACCCACAGCTGGTCTACAGCCTGCATGGCGACGGCGAATTGGACGAGGGGCAAAACTGGGAAGCCATCCTGTACGCCGCCGGCAAAGGGGTGGACAACTACATCGCTACGATCGACTACAACGGCAGGCAAATCGACGGCGATACCGATGCGGTCATGCCTTTGGGGAATCTGCGAGCCAAATTCGAGGCTTTTGGTTGGATTGTGTGGGACGAGCCCGATGGAAACGACTTGAACTGCAACATCCAAACGCTGAAAAACGCCAAACGATCGACTGGCCAGGGCAAGCCCATCGCCATTCTCCTGCACACCGAAATGGGGCACGGGGTGGATTTTATGATGGGCACGCACGCCTGGCATGGCAAAGCGCCTGACGATGCGCAATTGGCCAGCGCCCTGGCACAAAATCCGGAAACCAGACTCAGCGATTATTAAAGATCGAGTAGCCACCCATGTTTAGCGATTGTATCGATAGCAACCCCAGCGACAAAAGAGATACCCGGAGCGGCTTTGGAGCAGCCCTCCTGCAGCTCGGCAAACGAGACGATCGAGTCGTAGCCTTGAGCGCGGACCTGACCGGCTCGCTAAAGATGGAGGCTTTTGCCGAGGCGTTTCCGAGGCGTTTCTTCCAGGTGGGAATCGCCGAAGCTCATATGATGGGGCTAGCCGCCGGCTTGGCCATCGGCGGAAAGATTCCCTTTACCGGCACCTTTGCCAATTTCTCCACCGGAAGGGTGTATGACCAAATACGCCAATCCATCGCCTATTCGGGTAAAAACGTAAAGATATGCGCTTCGCACGCGGGCTTAACCCTAGGCGAAGACGGCGCTACACACCAGATCTTAGAAGACATCGGCCTGATGAAAATGCTGCCCGGCATGGTGGTCGTCAACCCCTGTGACTACAACCAGACCCTAGCGGCTACCCTATCCATAGCAGCGTATGAAGGCCCCTGTTACCTGCGGTTTGGGCGTCCCAAAGTGCCGGTTTATACGGACGCTCAAGCGGATTTTAAAATAGGCAAAGGCATTTTACTCAAGGAAGGGAGCGATGTGACGATAGCGGCTACCGGGCATTTGGTATGGGAGAGCATTTTGGCTGTACGGGAATTGGAAGCACAAGGCATCAGCTGCGAATTGATCAACATCCATACGATCAAACCTTTGGACGAGTACATCATCCTACAATCCGTTCAAAAGACCGGTTGCCTCGTTTCGGCTGAAGAACACAATTACCTCGGTGGCTTGGGTGAGAGCTTGGCCGGCGTCTTGGCGCGCCACTTTCCCGTACCCCAAGCCTTCGTCGCTGTACACGACAGCTTTGGCGAAAGCGGCACGCCGGAACAACTCATGAAAAAGTATGAGATAGATCGCAGTGCGGTAATGGAAAAAGCAAGGCGCGTACTCGAGAGAAAATGAGTCTATGGTACGGCTAAATTTTCCCTCGTTTGCGATTCGCAAAAAGGAAAGGGCAGGGCGGTTTTATATCTGGGATTCCATTCGCGGCAAATGGTACGTATGCACGCCTGAGGAATGGGTTCGACAACACGTGATACAATATCTACACCGGGTTTTAAACCATCCCCTCGGGCGAATAGGCGTAGAGGTCGCTTTGGACAAAGGCCGCCTTAGACGTTCCGATATCGTGGTGTACGATGCCTTTTTAAGGCCCGAAATTTTAGTGGAATGCAAGCGGCCAAGCCTCGAAATCACCCGACAGAGCTTCGATCAAATCGCGCGGTACAACCTCGATCTCAAGGCGAACTATCTCATGGTTACCAATGGACTATCTCATTACTACGCCCGTGTGAACCACGCGAAAAAGCGATACGATTTCCTGCCCAAACTCCCCCTCCACAAACCCTGAGCGCCTATATGCCCAAATGCTTTTTGCTCACAGTCTCATAGGGAAGCGGCCCATGCCGGATCGAATCCATGGATCCCTCGCTTTCTAAGCCATAAACGCCGTGTACCAGCCCAGCTGATCACTATTTGTCCTGTGGATTTTTCTCAGTCATATAGGGTTAAAAGTCAAATACGGGTAGCGAAGAACTGGCTTGGTTTTTGATGCTCGATAAACATGTGTTCTAGCAAATACATTTTTGCCTTTGTCTCCCTGGTTTCTATGCTCGAGGGCGGTTCGGCACAACAGGCACCGATTCGGCCTGCCGCTTTAGACATGAGAAGCAGGCGCTTACAGAATTCATATCTAATCAGCCGCGTGCGGGAATTAGAGGACGAGAAAAACCGCGATAAGGTCACTGCGCTGATGAATAATTATATGATTCAATATGAGTTGGCGCTCACTTATATCGAGAAGAGAGATCACACCCGTATAGAAAAACACCTTGAAAATGCGATTACCTTACAGCCCGATTTTGCACTGCCACACAATCTACTCGGGCGATTGGAGTATAAAAAAAATCGCACGCCTGCCTTCATGGCGCTCTGCTTTTACAACCTATTGACGCCTCAGGCTGAAGAATCACGCGACAACCTCTTGTATTTAAAGGAATTGCTAAGTCGTATCGTCCTCACGACACCCCATAGCGCGGACTTGCCCAATGATTTTTCTTCCGTGGACCTCAGCCTCAATGCCAAAAACACCATAAACAGTTCATTTTCAAATGGCCGTCCGGATTACTTTCTGATGCGATTCAACTGGTTATGCCGCGCATTGATAGAAAATTCAGCCCACCAAGCCGGCTTTTTCTGGAATTTTTACGCCCCTTACTTTATCGATGTATACAAGTTGGGTTACGCCCAGGCCGCTGTTTGGATTCTCTTTGATAAACCAGCTAAAAACCCCGAGTTAGCCAACAGAATAAGCGAATTTAAAGCCTGGAATAAGAATTACATACTCAAGCGGTTTTACTATATTGCCGACTGATAAAGGGATTCGCATTGAAAAATCGATAACCCACAGCTGATGCAGCAGAAGCGCTTAATCTCGGTACTGGGGCCGACCGGGGTGGGCAAAACCGCACTTGCCATCGCTTTGGCCCAACATTTCGGTACGGAGATCACATCTTGCGACGCCCGACAATTCTTTAAGGAAATGACGATAGGAACAGCCGTTCCCACGGCCGATCAACGCGCTGCTGTCACCCATCACCTCATCCAACACAAAAGCATTTTCGACCCCTATTCGGTCGGCGACTTTGAATCGGACGCCTTAGCCGTCCTCGACGAGCTGTTTCAAAAAAGAGATATCGCATTGTTAGTCGGGGGCTCAGGGCTGTATGAAAGAGCCATCACCCAAGGGCTGGACTACTTTCCAAAAACCACAGCCGAAACGCGCAAAAAACTCGATAAAATCTACGCCGAACAAGGCATAGTGCCCTTGCAAAAGCGACTGCAAAAAGAAGACCCCGCCTATTGCGATGAAGTAGACCTCAAAAACGCGAGGCGATTGATACGGGCACTCGAAGTCTCTATAGATACCGGGACGCCTTATTCGTCTTATCGAAAAAAGAAAAGGGCCAAAAGAGATTTTGAGACTATTCGAATCATCATCGACAGGCCTCGCACAGCGCTCTACGACAGCATCGACCAAAGGGTAGATCAAATGTTTGATCAGGGCTTGTGCGCAGAAGCTGAAAAGCTCTACCCGAACCGCAGCCTCAGCGCACTACAAACGCTGGGATACCGCGAACTATTCCTGTACTTTGATGGTGAGATCAACTCGGACGAGGCCAAGGCAGCGATCAAGAAAAATACACGGCGCTATGCCAAAAGGCAGATGACGTGGCTGCGCAACCAAATCCGAGAATCACAGTGGCACGGGCCTGCACAATTTGAAAAAATAGTGCGCGCCATCAGCGCAAAAGTGAATCACCCCTAGCAGTCGTTTACCGCCAGCCTAAAGCCTTCGCCGTGAATGTTGACGATCTCTACCTTCGGGTCTTCTTTTAAGTACTTTCTCAGCTTGGCAATGTAGACATCCATGCTGCGCGAGGTGAAGTAGTTGTCGTCTTTCCAAATACGCATAAGTGCCAACTCTCTCGGCATCAAGTCATTTAGATTCATAGCCATAAGCCGCAGCAATTCATTTTCTTTGGGAGAGAGCCTAAATTCTCTGTTGTTAATTTTAAGTACCCGCAATTTGGAGTTAAAGTCAAAATCACCGACTTTAAACTCGATTTGACCCAGCTTATCGGCTGGTTCTGCACCGCCATTGCGCTGTAAAATGGCTTTGATTTTGCACAGCAATACCTCTGTATCAAAGGGCTTGGTCAGGTAATCATCAGCGCCTGATCTATATCCGTTCAGCACATCATCCTTCGCATTTAGAACCGTTAAAAATACAATCGGCAAGGAACCATCGATCTCTTTTATTTCTCTGGCAAGCGTAAACCCATCTTTTTTCGGCATTACAACATCAAAGACAGCGAGGTCATATCCGCCCTCTTTAAATTTTTCCAGTCCTTCCTCCCCATCGATGGCATGCACCACATCATATTGATTCAAAGTGAGGTAATCTTTTAACACCAATCCAAAACTCGGATCGTCTTCTACCAATAGCAGCTTTTTCTTTTCTTCGCTCATAACTTCAACTTATAGGTATTTTTATTGTAAACACAGTGCCTTTTCCCACTTCACTTTGAACCGCCACCGATCCACCGTGCCTATCAGCGATGAGCTTCACATAGGCCAAGCCCAGTCCTTGGCCGCCCACATCGCGAACATTCCCCATCGGCACCCTGTAAAATTTGGAAAAAATACGCTTTTGCTCGACTTTGCTTATACCCACTCCCTTATCCGATATGGAAACATGGGCAAAACCATTTGCTGAAAAGGTCCGAATCACAATATCAGGGGATTGGGGGGAATATTTATTCGCGTTCTCCAAAATGTTTACGACAGCGTTCCTAAGGTGAAAGGGGTCTACCCGCACCTTAAGGTCAGCTTTATAAAGGTTATCAAATATGGTGCCATTTCTATTTTTTACAATCAAATCCACCTGAGAAATCGATTCCTGAACGATTTTGTTGAGCCCGATCACTTCTTTGTTCAATTCAACCTGACCTTTTTCCAAGCGCGAAAGCTGCAAGACCCACTCCACCTGCTCGCACATTCTGTGATTTTCTCTTTCAATTATATCGACATAATGCTTTACCCTTTCCGAATCGGTCACCACCATTGCACTGCGAAGCGCATCGGTCGCCACGGCAATGGTAGCGATGGGTGTTTTGAGCACATGGGTTAAGCCATCGATAAAATCCGCCTGCATGGCAGACATCTTCTTTCGCTTGCGGATACGGTACCCGACACCTATGCAGAAGCCCACGGCGATTAGCGTAAATACGATGGCGAATACCAGACCCGGCGACAGGGTAGGCATCACAACTCCCATCGGAGAAAGGCGCATAAAAACAGGCCGTATGAACCCGATGTGCCTATTCATCGCCCAGCCTTTTCACCAATTTCTCGTAAACCTCACAGACGGATTTCTTTAAATCAGCTCGGCTCTTATCATTCCAAATGACGTAATCGGAGCGCTGCATTCTCTCTCGATCATCCCATTGTCTAAGCATCCGGACTCGAACGGCTGCTACGGACAGATCATCTCTTTTTTGAACGCGCCGAATGCGCACCTCCGCTGGAGCTACTACGGTGATGGTGACGTCGCATTGCGCATCGAAGCCAGCTTCAAATAGAATAGCCGCTTCTATGACCACAAATGTACCCCTTTGTCTCGCTGACCAACAGCAAAAGTCCTCGGCGACCGCCGGGTGTTCAATCGCATTGAGCCCATTTAAAAGCACCGGGTCGTGAAATACGCGATGGGCAACCCAATCCGCGTTCAACCGGTCGGCCTGATAGGCTTGGGGGCCCAACAAATCAACGATCTGAGCCTTCAAGACCTCAGATTTATTCATCAGGGACCTGGCGCGTTGATCAGCGTTGTACACAGGAATCCCCTCAGCCCGAAAATACCTGGCTACAGTGGTTTTCCCGCTGCCGATCCCGCCTGTGAGCCCCACGACTTTCACTCTTCAACGATCAAATACTCCACCTGCTCAGGGGTTATGTGGACATTTCTCACCCCAGGGGGAGCGGCGATTAGCTTCAGCGGCAAATAAGGTGTAGCCTTAGACAAATCAGCTGTATCAGCCACCACTTTAAAATCGGCTGCACGTAGTTTCCCATAGTCGCCCAAGGGCAGGCTAAAGTGCAGCTTTACGCGAGCGGGGAAAAACTTAATTTTCTTCCCCGGTCCCAACGAGTCATTTGCAACCGGCAAACTGAAATCTCCAGCCGCAAAGCGACTCACCTTCAAACTCAGCTTTACGGTCTGTACATCCATGCGAACCCGAGCTGGATCTGGATTGACCACAGCCAAGGTAGCCGCTATATCCCTTCTGACATTTCTAAGCCGATAGGGTGCGGTTTGAATCGCTTTCAAAGTATCTAAAATCGCATCCGGTGCGGTCACCCACACACTGTCTGGCGATAGCTGTAAGCCGCCCACACTGTCATAGCCCTCAGCAAACTCTATAGGCTTGGGCAAGCGGATGGGCAGGTGTTCCCGATCGGTTTCTACTATGGGATAAATCAGAGAGTCTTCATATAGGCTTAGGACCTCATAGTGGTAGGCCAAATCGGCAATGGCTTTTTTATCCCAGGCCGGCGACCAGCAATACATGGTTTTATCTCTTTTAAATGCGCGTCTTGCATCCATCGCAATATGAGGTCTTTTAAGCCAATTAAAGATCACCAACCGATAGCCTTCAGCCCGAATCCGAGCGGGAATCTGCACTTGATTTTCCGAATCGATGTACAGGCCCCTCGGCAAGTTCTCGAATTCAATGCTGAGCGGCATATCGACCGCATACGAATCCGAAAGCTTGGCCAGAAACCAAAACAGGGCAGCTGAAGCCAGGCAAATCAAAAAAATCCGCTGTGACGAACTGAGGTGAATGCGCATTTCTCACAACCCGATCGCAGCGCCCTACTTCTCAGCGCCTGCATTGAGCCTTTCAGTGGCATCCAAGGAAATCGCAGAACGCTCAAAGACAATTTTGCCCGCCATCGTCTCCAAGGTTATCGTCGTATGGCCTAGGTCCATTACCCTACCGTGAATACCACTGGTGGTGATCACCTTCATCCCCTTCTTCAACTCCCGCTGAAATCTCTTCTCCCTTCTCGTGCGCCTGACTTGTGGGAGAATGATAAAGAGAAAAAAGATGGCGAGCATGCCCATGATAAAAATGAGGCTGGACCCCCCTATTCCAGTTTGTAAAAAGCTTACCATCACGACTTTTTGCTGATTACGTTTGCCTTTATCCGCAGGTATTCTTTTCCCGATTCGGTATTGGTCAGCAAAGTCACGGTTTTATTTTGCTGCCCCTGTTTACCCGAGGAATTAAACGTCACTTTAATCTGGCCGCTTCCCCCAGGTGAAATGGGTTGTTTGGGATAATCGGGAACCGTACAACCACAGCTCCCATGGGCCGCTCGAATGAGGAGCGGTGCCTGCCCCCTATTGGTAAAAGCAAAAGCGGTTGTCACGCTTTCACCTTGCGAGATCGTGCCAAAGTCATACGTCTTCCTATCAAAATCCATGGTCGGTAACGCCGACTGAGCCTTCCTGCCCATCGCATTTCGGGCTTTCTCGTGATCGACACGTGCAGCCGCCCCCTTGCGACTGCAAGAAAAAATGAGCGCCATTAAGCTGCAAATCCACAATACTCTCTTCATTTTTTCTCCATATTTAAATTAATCCCCTTCCCGTTTTTTTATCTCCTTTGAGTCGCTCAATTGTTTCAATACCCCATCCAATACCCCATTGACAAAAACCTTACTCTTGGGTGTGGCATATTCGCCGGCTAACTCAATATACTCATTTAAAGTAACCTTTTCAGGGATGGTGGGAAACCGCAAGAACTCGCTAACAGCCATCTCCATAATCAGAAAATCCACCTCTGCAACGCGGTCCGGACCCCAGTTCTTAAAGTTTTTAACGAGATGCGCTCTATATTCTGCCTCACCTCGAAGGGTTTCGCGAAACAGTCTCTTCATAAATTCCCTGTCCGATTCACTCTTAAAAACGCGAAACAAACGCAGCTTTTGCCGGCTGGATTCAACGGTCTTGACGACCATGCTGTTCGCTATGGCCTGGTTGGCGTGCCAGTAGGGACTGATATCCTCAAAGCGTGCTTGAAGGGACTGATTCGATGCTATAAATTCGACAAATATATCGCAAATAAAGCGCAAGTCCTGCACCCTATACTGCCCTGGTTTCGCCATATGCGTTTCGTAGACGAGGCTCTCACCGATATCCTTTAAAATCTGACTTACGGTCTCCGGATGCATATTCCAACTCCACTGTTGGTTCTTTCGCTCGAATTCAGCGATCTCTCTACTCTCGTGCAACAGCTTGAAAAAATGATTCGCCACGAATTTCATATTCGGATTCAAATCCGCCTCGCGGGGCAGCTGCTTTCTCTTGCCCAGCGCAATCCGATTTAAAGCGACGCGTTGCAACTCGCATAGGAAGGTCAGCAACAGGAAATAGAGGTTTTGCGTGCTTTCCACAGCGCAAAACATCTGTTTTTCCGCACGGAAGTAGGTCGTATCACCCGACTTTTTGTACGCGTAAATCGATTCCAAAACCTTGGCGCGAATACACCTTCTCGTCAACATAGATTCAAAGAACTGCCATCCAAATATAATGGGGTTTGCTTAGCTTTGTAACCCGTCACAAATTTAAGCAAATCGCCTTTATAGCGCAAAACCGAAATCCGATTCAATGAAAGCGCTGCAATACCTGAATAAATACTTACTAAAGTACAAATGGCGTTTGCTCAGCGGCGTGATCTTCATCGCAGCGGCTAATGGTGCTGCTATTTTTCCAGCCATTTTTTTCGGGAATGCTGTCAACACGGCCATCTGGGGCATCGCACAATACCAATCCAAGGCGCAAATCGATACCACCGAATTCCAAAACCGATTGCTGCTGTATACAGCCCTGATACTGGGTACGGCCCTACTACAAGCTACCTTTACTTTTTTTCAGCGACAAACCATCATCGTCACATCGCGAAAAATCGAGTACGATCTAAAAAACGAGGTATATGAACACTACCAAAAATTGTCGCCAAACTTTTATAAAAACAACCGGATCGGCGACCTGATGAGCCGGCTATCGGAGGATATAATCCAGGTGCGCATGTATCTGGGCCCGGGTATCATGTACCCCCTAAACATGCTCTTCTCCGTGCTTATAGTCGTGATACAGATGTACCGAACCGACTCGACACTCGCTACATACGCACTGATTCCCTTACCGATTCTCGCCTATACCATATTCCGGATCAGCAGAGTAATCCATCAAAAAAGTACGAGAAAGCAACGACTTATCGCACAGCTCACCGCCTTTGTCCAAGAAAAAATTTCGGGTATCCGCATCACCAAATCCTTTGGTATGGAAGACTACGCTTTACAGCAGTACAAAGCCTTAGCCGATAAAACGGCAACAGCCAACCTAAATCTGGCACGGGTTGAAGCCTGGTTTTTTCCCACGGTACTGTTGCTCATCGGATTGAGCTACATAAGTGTTTTATACCTAGGCGGTGTGCACACCCGAAACGCTGACATCAACGCTGGGCAAATCGCATCTTTTATCCTTTACCTCAATATGATGGTCTGGCCGGTTACCGCCATCGGTTGGGTCACTTCAGTGATTCAACGAGCGGCTGCCTCACAAAAGCGAATCAATGATTTTCTCGCTGAAAAACCCGATATTATCAACCGAGCTGCGCATGCGCACTGCATAAGGGGCAAGGTGGCGTTCAAAAACGTCTGTTTCCAATATGAAAACACCGGTATTCAGGCGCTTACAAACATCAGCTTCACCATAAATCCAGGAGAGACCCTCGGCATTTTCGGTGAAACCGGAGCGGGAAAATCTACAATCGCCGAGCTTATCGCGCGCTTTTACGAAGCGGATCGGGGTGTGGTTGCAATCGATGGCCAACCCATTGATCAAATCAACCCGTACGAACTGAGAAAATCCTTGGGCTATGTGCCGCAAGAAGCCGCATTGTTTTCGGATACCCTTGCAAACAACATCGGCTTTTCCACGGATCATCCGAGCCCGAGCGCCATCAGAGAATCAGCCGAGGTAGCCGCTGTTCACAGCGATATTATGAGCTTTACCAAGCGCTATAGAACCCAGATTGGCGAGCGCGGTGTAATGCTTTCCGGCGGGCAAAAGCAGCGAATATCCATCGCCCGTGCCATCTTAAAAGATCCGGTGATTTACATCTTCGACGATTCCCTCTCAGCAGTTGATACGGAAACCGAAGCACAAATCCTGCGCAATTTACAAAGCGCAGCGGCCGACAAGACGACACTCATCATCTCCCATCGGGTTTCGCCGGCTCGGTATTGCGATAAAATCATCGTCCTTAAAAACGGGCATATCGTGCAACGCGGTACGCATAAAAGCCTGATCGATCAGGAAGGGTACTACAAAAGCACCTATGAGCGACAAGCCTTGGGATCGGTTGTCTCTTAATACCGCCACAGTCCTCGTGCGAGCTGTCCACCACGGGTCGAGTCTATCCCGTGGCGCCTGCATGCATACACCACCCAAGCGCGCGTAAAAAAACGAGTCTAAGTCCAAGCCCCTATGCCACCTTTCAGGCTATAGAGCCTCTCAAAGCCCATATCGGCCATTAGGCAACAGGTGTTCGCGCTGCGCTGGCCAGAATGGCAATAGACCAAATACGCTTTGGATCTATCGAGCGCCTGGAGCGTTTGCAACAATTCATCCCGGTCGAAAAAGTCGACTTGCACATCGTAATCCAAGGCGAATTCGCTCACTTCACCCGGCGTTCTCACATCCAAGACCAGGGCATTTTCTTCCTGACTCATGCGCTTAAAAGTTTCAACGCCAATTTCTCTATACATGGGAATTATTTTTTATAGACCGCCTGCGTCTTAGCTCTGCCCGAATCAAGCTGAGCTCGCGGCTGCTCTGCCCCTTTACCGAGGTGTTCTCCCGAGCGCGGCGGATCAGATAAGGCACGACATCACGCCAGGGCCCATAGGGCAAGTACTTGGCTACGTTGTAGCCCGCATGAGCCAATTCAAAACTGATGTTGTCACGCATGCCATACAATTGTCCAAACCACACTTTGTGGTGATCTTTGGCTATACCCCTCGCCTGCATCTTTTGTTTTAAAAGGTAGCAACTCCTCTCGTTGTGCGTGCCGGCAAAGAGGGAAATCCGATCCAGGTGATCCACGATAAAATCAACGGCTGCATCGTAATCCCGATCGGTCGCTTCCTTGCTCAGGTGGATGGGGTTTTCACAGCCCAAAGCTGCCGCGCGTGCGGCTTCCCTTTCCATGTAGGCCCCACGCACCACCTTATACCCGATAAAAAAGCCCGCACTTTCGGCTATTTCAAAACGCGCTTTCAGGTATGCCAAGCGATCCTTGCGATACATTTGCAGGGTATTGCAGACAGCACAATGGTGTCGGTTGTACTTTTTCATCATTTTGAAAACCAGATCATCCACCGCTTTTTGAATCCAAGTCTCTTCGGCATCGACCATTACGGTCAAGTGGTTTTCCCGCGCCTTTCGGCAAATTTGATCCCAGCGGGCTACCACGCATTCCCATTCCGCCGCTTCCACAGGCGACAGCTGCCCGCCTTCTGATATTTTTCGATACAGCGCCAAAGGGCCGAACCCGCTGGGCTTGAAGACCACAAATGGAATTTCTCGGTTTGCCGAAGCAAAATCAATCACGGATAGGGTCGCTTGAAACACACGTTCAAAGCCCGACTCATCTGATTGGCCCTCCACGGCGTAATCCATGACGCTCCTGATGCGATATCGCGCCAATTTGTGGACTGTCTGCAGCGCATCTGCTAAATCCGCGCCGGCTGCAAAATGCTGAAAGACCGTCTTTTTAACGATTCCCGCCACGGGCAGATGCCACTTTAGGGCACCGTTCAGCAACGCAGTCCCGACTCTGATGAGAACCGGATTTTCCATGCATTTGAACAAGAGATAGGCCTTTTTGAGCGCGTAGTCCGATTGGGAGGCAAAGGCGATTTCTGTGTTGTCAAAGTACACCTGCAACGGTCTTTTGTAGCGCAAATATAGGCTTTATAGGGTTGAAATGCGTTATTTTGTAGGGTACGACTAAGTGCAAGCAACCCAGGGCAAAGTGGTGATCGAAGAAATCAAAGCCGGTTCTTATGGGGTTTTTTTTGGTGATTCGGCTTATAAAAAGCTCCGGTATTACCTGGATACGCACGGCTATTCCAAGGTATTTATCGCCGTGGATGAAAACACCCAATCCCTTTGCTTACCTTATTTCCTATACCGTACCGAGTTATCGAACTGTGAGATCATCCCGATTCAAAGCGGGGAAGAGAACAAGACTTTGGGGGGCTGCATACAGATCTGGCACGCGCTCACCCGGCTGAGAGCCGATCGCAAGAGCGCACTGCTGAATCTGGGCGGGGGCATGCTCACCGATATAGCTGGCTTTGCAGCCACGACATTTAAGCGCGGCATAGATTTTATCCACATCCCCACCACCCTGCTCGGCATGGTGGATGCAAGCATCGGGGGTAAGACGGGACTCAATTTGGGCGTGCTAAAAAACCAGATTGGCGCATTTTCCAACCCGAGCATGGTGCTGATCGATCCCCGCTACCTACAGACCTTGCCCGAACGCGAGTACCGCAGCGGCCTGGCCGAAATGATCAAATATGGACTGGGCTTAGATGAAGCGCTGTACCGCGAATTGCAAGCCTATCCACAATTTACGACTGAAAGGCGAGACAACCTCATTTGGCGTTGTGCCAAACTGAAAACGCGCATAGTCAACGAAGACTTTCGGGAAGAGGGACTGCGCAAAGCGCTCAACCTGGGACACAGCATCGGACATGCGATCGAAGCCCTGTTCCTGAAGCGCAGGGAAAGACTGTTGCACGGCGAAGCTATAGCCGTAGGACTGATCGCCGAAGCTTACCTGTCCTACAAACTCAACTACCTGGAGAAGGGAGAACTAATACAAATAAGGGATTTTATTCGCCGCATATACCCCGGGGTAAACTTCGAGAAAAAAGACTTTCAATCGATAAAAAGCCAGTTGAAGCACGACAAAAAAAATCTAAGAGATGCACGCAACTTCAGTCTAATTCGGGGCATTGGACACTGCGAACTCGATGTCCACATACCGGAAGCCTTCATCGACGAAGCGCTGCGCTATTATCAGGGTGGCTGACTTTTGTTAAAGCAGTCGCCTGTATATCGGTTTTTAAACACTGCAAATCCCCTGGGGTAAATCTGTAAAAGCAGGACTTATTTTTTTGCTCGTGTCCTTTCGTACAGTTTGAAAAACGGATTGGTTCCCTCACTGCATTCGAGTTGCAAAAGTCCCATGTAGGTCATCCATGGAGATTCCAAGGGTTGGTTTTTTTCATTTTGATTTATAAACTATATCACAATTATGAGATATATTAATTTACAACTACAGACAGCATATCATCGACAAAGGGTACAGGTCGCAATCGCGTAGCATTATAATGTGATGTGACAAAGGCCGCCAACCTCAAATCACGAGAAAAGAGATATTTCGTAATTTTGTATATCATCCAAGACTTATGGACTCCACACCCCATAGGCACAAAAGAAATGAATCGCGCCGCTAAAACAGCAGGGACCGAGAATCCCAAAACCGTCAAAGACCATGCGAAAAACAAATGGAAAACCCTTATCTTTAATGGGTCTAACCGCGCTGTGGGCCACCTGTTAGACGCAGCACACCAACACAGTGAAAAGAGCCAAAACCAGGTGCGATAAGCTGCGCCAAACCGAAGCCGAGTGGCAGAGACAACTCAGCCCCGAGGCCTATCACGTCATGCGCCAAAAAGGCACAGAACCCCCTTTTAGCGGGAAATACAACGCGTTCTTTGAGAACGGCGTTTACCGCTGCCAGGGCTGTGGCCAAGCATTATTCGACTCCGAGCGCAAGTTCGACTCCCATTGCGGCTGGCCTGCCTTTGACCGAGCTATCGCAGCGGGAAGGACTGTGGAAGCGTTGGATATCTCACACGGCATGAGGCGCACGGAGATAAGTTGTAGCTGTTGTGGCGCACACCTGGGACACCTGTTTGCAGATGGGCCTACCGAGACGGGATTGCGCTACTGCGTCAATTCCGCATCCCTGCAATTCGATGTGCGAAAAAAATCGGAGAGAGAATAAGCAGCTCTATCCATACCCAAGCCGCGGGTTTCACCTATCTCCCGTCTGACAAATCAAGTCGATTAGAAAGGTGTAAAAACGAATGGAAACTCAGTGATCACAGCCGATCAGGCAAATGGGGTGGAAATCCAAACGATGGAGATTTAAAAGGGGGAATTGTCTTTCTGCATTTGGTTATATCACCACTAACATACAGGCTGCATACCCCGTAAACAAAAGATCACAAGGCATTTTAAAAAGCCGGACCACAAACCCGATCAGAGACTTTTTGGCGCCGAAACACCGAGACAGGGAAGCAAATCCACAAAGCCGGCCGAGCGCACTGAAACTTTATATTCGACGACTAAGGGACCCGGAAAAATCGGGTTTCTATAAGGCAGTTGGATTGGCGCTGGGCAGATCGAGAATCGCATTGTCCAAGGCAGGCGCATTCACCTTTCCAAATCCGCAGGATTCGGCTCTCGACTCATACATGGTCGGACTATGCAATGGGGGTTGAATCCATCTGCCCCGAGCTATGGCAACCTACAGCCCATATAATTTTGGCCAATCAGCTGTAAGCGTTTAAAGGTGTCGCCTTTGCGCTATCAAGGGGGATAAAACGGATCGGACAGATGAAAAGGGCGCAAGAATAAGCGGACTTTCTCACAACAGCCCACCGTGCAAGTAGAAACGGTTGGTGCTATATCCGAGGCAGGAACACCTCGGCCATCATACAGCGCACACCGCCGCCCCCGTCTGTCACGGTGTCCAAAGCGACGATCGCATAGGAATCGGCTGCGGTCATCATCACGTTGGTGTGGTAGATCGCCTGGGGTTCACCGTCAAACCGCTGCCGGGCGTGAAAGGTGATGAGCCGGTAGTTAAAATCTGCACAAAAAGCCTCAAACAAGTCTCTATCCGTGCGCGCAGAGCGCAACCCATAAGCGATTCGGTTGCGGCGGTCCAAAACCATGCTCATGCCTTCTAAAAAGGAGCCCGTCTCTTCATAGCTGGAATAATCTACCACCTCGGTGATTTGAAAGCCCCCTGCCGCCAAGCGATCTAAAATATCTCGGCGGCGCTCCAAGCGTCGGTTGGGTGCAAACATCGGATAGAGCACCACACGGCCGTCCGCATGGAAGGAAACCCAGTTATTGGGAAAGATGGAGTCCGGGGCTTCGGAAAACTCGGTGTCCTTCACCACAAAGGGGCGTATGCCACTGCGATTCAACAGCTCGACCAAACCCTGAAACGCTGCCAGCGCCTGACTTTGCTGCACTGCAGGGGGGATCCCTTGAGGTGCCTTTTGGTAAAAATTGCTTACGGCTGTCTCAGGGTTGTAATGAAAGTGAACGGTTCAATCATCAAAACCGTATCGGTGATCGGATTCCTGACAGCTGACACAGATCTCGCTTTTACGCGCTCGTCTTTTTTCGCCTCAAAGGCAAGGTGGTACAGCGGAGCAAACCACCGATCTTGGCTATTTCACCGTATGGAACCGTCTCTACCTGCAGATTCCACTGGGTTTCCATATGCCGTTTTAACCGCTTGCTATTTCGTTCGACCACGACCCGATCTGGGGCGATTGAAAAAACGTTGGTCGCCAAATGATAGGCCTCCGCAGCCGTCACTTCAAAAATGTTTTCGACTCCAAAGCAATTCACGATATAAGAATAGTCGCGCACATTTAAAAATCCATCTCTATAGACAATCGCTTTGTCCTTACCCACCGGCTGAAAGGCGCAATCCAAATGCCTTGAGCGTCTTGTTTGGAAAGCACTCCCGCAAGAAATAGGGTGCAGCGGCATTGGTGCGAGCCGTGCTGAGCGCAGCGTAATCCGGCCCGGTGTAAGCCCCTACAAAGAGGTGGTCGTTCCAAAGGATCACGTCGCCGCCCTCAATGTGAACCGTTGCCGGTGGTACGATGTAGTCACCCGGCTCGATTTGCGGAATCAACCCGCGTAGGGCATCCAATTCTCGTGACCGAGCGGGGATGATATTGGCACGCACGAATTTATCTTCGATCACAAAGGCGGCGTCTCGAACAAAGACCTGATTGGTACCCGGCAAAACCGGGGGACTCAGGACTGTGACCCCATACCTTTCAAAGCACTTTTTAAGCTGTGCGAGCTCGTAAGCCAAGTCATTTCGACTCGGATAGATGCCCTTTTGCAGGCTTTCTCTCGACATGGGGTCATAGGTATGCGACACAGCAGGAGGCAGGCCAAAGCCAGCTGCTGTTCCCAACAAAACACAAGCCAAAGGAGCGGTTTCATCTTCGACCCAGATGTCCCTATACGCTCTTCCCATTTTTACCCAATCCAAAATCCAAGCCCCCAAGGGCTGAGACCACAAAATACGATGTCATCGGAGTTTAATCAACGCTGATCCAAAGGGACGAAATCCCTTTGCGTATGGCCGGTATAGACCTGGCGGGGCCGGCTGACGGGTTGCTCGTCTTTGCGCATCTCAAGCCACTGTGCTATCCAGCCTGGCAAACGGCCTAAGGCAAACATAACCGTAAACATCTCAACAGGAATACCCAAGGCGCGATATATGATGCCGGAGTAAAAATCCACATTGGGAAAAATTTTCCGCGAGACGAAATAATCATCAGCCAAAGCAGCGGATTCGAGCTTTTTGGCGATATCCAAGATGGGGTCGTCCACACCCAATTTTTCCAACACATCATCGGCATAGCCCTTAATGATCTTTGCCCTCGGGTCGAAGTTTTTGTAAACCCGATGCCCAAAACCCATCAAGCGGAAGGGATCGGCTTTATCCTTTGCCTTATCGAGGTACTTCTCGATATCGCCGCCATCGGCCTTTATGGCCTGCAACATCTCGACAACGAACTGGTTGGCACCGCCGTGCAAGGGACCCAAAAGGGCCGAAACACCAGCTGAAATGGAAGCGAGCAAGCCCGCACGTGAAGAGCCGACGACGCGCACCGCAGTGGTAGAACAGTTCTGTTCGTGATCGGCATGCAAAATCAACAACTTGTCCAGCGCAGCTGTCAACACCGGATCGCGCTCATAGCGCGCAGTCGGCACGCGAAACATCAGCTGCATGACATTGGCCGCATAGTGGAGCTCAGCATCGGCATAATTCAGCGGAAGTCCGCATTTCTTGCGGTATATCCAAGAAGTCAAAATCGGAAAACCCGCCAGGATTTTGGCCGCTGAACGACACAGTTGCTCAGCATCTGCTACATCCAACGGCTGTGGATCAAATGCCGCCCAGGCAGCGGTTAGCGCGGATAGCATATCCATGGGATGAGCGGCGCTTGGAAAAGCATCTAAAAGCTTCTTGAGGCCCTCATCTAATAAGGTGTATTGACGATATAGCTGCTCGAATTTCAACAGCTGATCCGCAGTGGGTAATTCACCAAAGATCAATAGGTAAGCCACCTCCAAAAAACGGGCTTTCTCAGCCAGCGTTTCAATGCTGTAACCCCGGTAACGCAAAATCCCCTTATCTCCATCGATAAAGGTAATCGCACTGGTCGTCGAAGCGGTGTTCTTATAACCGATATCTAAGGTGACTAAGCCGGTTGTGTTTCGCAGTGTGCCAATTTCAATTGCCGTCTCATCTTCCGTGCCAGTCGTCAATGGAAGTGCAATGTTCTCGCCGCCGTACTCAAATTCTATGTGATCTCGCATCTCGTTCATTTACAATTTTAATCCGATTGGTTTACTTCCGCGAATATACTTAAAAAAGCGGTGAATTCACGCCGGAGAGAATAAGGATTTCCAATTGCGCAAATACTTTATCTTATGAGGATTTCAGTCGGGGAAGCCAATTCTTACCCCTTTGCTTAAATGCGGATAGACCCGGATATTTAGACAGTCCCAAAAGCTGTTCTTGAATCCGCAGCAATTGGTTGTACTTGGCCATTCGGTCTGAGCGCGAAGCGGAGCCAGTCTTGATCTGTCCGGTGCGTAAAGCCACGGCCAAATCGGCGATGGTGTGGTCTTCCGTCTCTCCGGATCGATGTGACACAACCGCTGTGTATCCAGCGCGCTCAGCCATCTCCACGGCTTCCAAGGTTTCGGTCAGGGTACCGACTTGGTTCACCTTGATCAAAATGGAATTAGCCACACCGCGGTCGATGCCTTTTTGCAGGCGCTCGGTATGGGTGACAAACAGGTCGTCTCCGACCAATTGAACCTTTCCTCCAATCTCATCAGTCAGGGTTTTCCAGCCTGCCCAATCGTTTTCAGCCATACCATCTTCGATGGATAAAATCGGATAATCGGCGACCAACTGAGCCAGGTATGCCACCTGTTCTCGACTGTTGAGCCGGGCTGCACCCGTCCCTTCAAAGTGGGTGTAATCGTATTGGCCGTCCTCATAAAATTCAGAAGAAGCCACATCGAGGGCTAAGAAAATCTCCTCACCCGGCTTGTAACCCGCTTTTTCAATGGCTTCTACGACGATTTCCAAAGCGTCTTCAGCGCTTTTAAACGCGGGCGCAAAACCACCTTCATCGCCTACGGTCGTGTGCAGACCACGGCCTTGCAGCAAAGCTTTCAAGTGGTGAAAAACCGCTGTGCCCATCTGCAGGGCATGCGAAAAGGTATCGGCTTTGACGGGAACGATCATCAACTCTTGAAAGGCTATGGGGGAATCGGCATGCGCACCACCATTGACGATATTCATCATGGGCACGGGCAGGAGCCGGGCGTTTACCCCACCGATGTAGCGAAAAAGCGGCAAGCCCACTGCGGCAGCCGCCGCCTTGGCAACAGCGAGGGAGACGCCGAGAATGGCATTGGCACCCAAGTTGCCCTTGTTCGGAGTGCCATCCAAATCGATCAGGCACCGATCCACTTCACATTGTGCCGTCACCCGGCGACCCACCAACTCGGGCGCGATGATCGCATTCACATTCTCCACGGCACGGCGGACGCCTTTTCCCATATAATCCGACCCCCCATCGCGCAACTCAACCGCTTCATAGCGACCGGTTGAAGCACCCGAAGGAACCGCAGCACGCCCCAGAAAACCGTTTTGAGTCCGCACATCGACTTCTACAGTCGGGTTGCCGCGCGAATCGAATATCTGCCTGGCTCGTATAGACTCGATAAGCATATACCCCAAATCGAGCGCTAATTTAATGTCCGCCAATCGAAAAAGCAATTTTTCTCGAACCCGAATCAGGCGATAAGACCGAAACTTAAAACCCGAGGCGCAAAAACTAAAGACGTCAAGACCCAGAGACAAGGCCAGAGATAAAACCAAAGCCACAAAAAACCAGAGACAAAACAACAAACCGAATCGCATCGGAAATGGGCATCGCAAAGGACTAAATCGCAAGCCGTATGGGAAATTGCGAAAAGACCCAAGTCCTAAAAAATCAAGTCCCAAAACCCAAGACCCAAAAACTTAAGTCCTAAAAAACCAAAGCGCAAAACCATAGACAAGACTCAAAGCGCATTTTATCGATCGCATACGATCACCTCTCCTATCTTACGCCTTATGTATAGCTGACTTTAGCTTTTCGATCACAGCTCAGCGGCCGATTTTTTATCTGATAATCTGCATTAATCTATCAAATACGTAAATCCTATTCCGCTTACGGCCCGTTACTTCAGTCAGTATCCCTTGTTTTTGAAACTTATCCAACAACTTATAAATCGTTTGATGGCTACTCGCCTTTACCTCGGTCTTTATGAGCTTAGTTGAAGTAATTGGGGTTTCAAATATCACATCCAAAAGCGCGATGGCATATCGCGAACGAAAACTGGATAACCGATCTTTTACCTCCTGATACAGTTCCAGCATAGCGTTGACTCGGTCTTGTGTATCCCGCTCTTGTACGCTTATCGATTTGAGGAAATGCCGGATCCAAGGCTCCCAATCGCCCGCTCGGTCGATCCCCCTCAATAAGGCATAGTAATCATCCCGATTGCGCTCAAAGTATTCGCTCACATAGAGAACCGGATGCGGAAGCATCTTTTTTTCATATAGCATAATCGGTATGAGCGGCCGCCCGAGACGCTCATTACCATCTAAAAACGGGTGTATGGCCTCAAATTGATAATGGGCGATAGCGGCTTGAACCAACACATCGGGTTCATCATCCGAGTTGACAAACTTTTCCCAGTTCGAAATCAGCGCGTTCAGCTCTGAATCCTCCGGTGGTATGTAGTACGCATTTTCCTCGGTAGCGCCCGGCTTGGCAATGAAAACCCGGACTTTTCTAAAATTGCCCCTATCTTTATTCGTTCCCCTTACGGAATCGAGCAATATGGCGTGCAGCTCTTTTATAAAATTCGCTCCAATGGGCCTTTTTTCCAACAGCTCAACTGCATGGCGAATGGCTCTCCTATAGCTTATGATCTCTCGGATGTCCCGTTCTTTTGAATTGTCTTCCGTTATTTTTTCGGCTGCCTCATATTAGAACACTTCTTGTAGGCTGGCTTGCGTGCCCTCTATTTTAGAGCTCGCAACCGCTTCCTTGGTCAGTAAAGGAGATACCAACAAATATTGATTGGAGATATTGGCTAATAGCCCATTTAAATTCCCCAAAACCCTATTGACCTCGCCTATTTCTTTGATCATTGACGTATAGTTAACCCTGGGAGGCAATGCCTTTAACTTGTGCGCTGTAGTCATGCTTCTCGTCTTGAGACTAAGATGATTAAAGTCCAAAACTACGCTATTCCACTTACACTTAAACCAGAAAAAATAGAATAACTAAGCCTCTTATTCCATCGGTTTGGGATAGGGCCGGTCATACGAACGGATTAGATCGCATATCGCAATGGGTCTGCAAGGGTTTGGATTAATCGCTTATCTTTATCTGGTAAGCACCCACCATGCTCAATACGACTACAGAAAGAGATATCCCATCAATCTCATGGCCAATCCGATCGATACAACGCCTATCGAAAAAGGGGTACCCCGCTCAAAAACCGCTGAGCCGATACCTAAATCGGTTAGGCTATCAACAGCGGAGGCGAAAAAAGTGCTGAGACAATTCAATCAGACTGCCACAGACTTCCCGAGGGATAAAGCCCGATACGACTGTAACGCTTACCTATATGGACCTAAAAATTTATACCGACGGGGACATTACACACCAACACCGATGAATTTTGAGCAGTTTTCAACACACAGTGAAAGCATACTTCCCCAATAGGTGTCGATAGAAGGTTTATCAATTTTTATTACTTTTGTCGTACAGAGAAAAAGGAAAGCAGCAAACATACATAAAGAGGATGAATAAGATTGAAAGAAAAACAGTCCTCTTATTTCCAAAGCGGAATTTTTGGACTGGATTTTCCGGTATCCTAAATACCTTTCGAGACAAATACCGATTCAACACTTCAAAATCAGGAGAAGAACCTTTAATCAGTGTGCAACAGGACAGTGGATGGGGTTTTTCATAGCGATCGCATTTGCAATTATAGCTTGGGATTTAGCTGAGGAAGGGCAACCTAGGGTAGCTTCCATTTTAGGTGGAATTGACCTCGTAGTGCCGGTAACTGTTTTTATCAGTGGAAAGATAAGCGATGAATCTAAAGAATAAGAAAACTTTATGCAGTTCCCTGTAACGACAGGTAGCAAAGGACGATTTTGAGATCGTGCTGTCAATTCGAGGAAGGTATTTAATTTAACTACGGGCTATTTCACAGCCTTGTCATCCGCGTCTCGTCCGGCCTGCTCTTCAGGATTTTCTCCACTGGGTTTTTCGGCTGTTCCTCCGGTTTCTTTCTCTGCTTCAGTCACTTTGGATTCCGATTTACCCAACTGATCCCCCTCGGCAGCAGCCGCTCTTTTACCCGCACGGCGCGTTTTCTTGCGCTTGCTCGTCTTTTCAGCGCGGTACAATTCGTTGTAATCCACCAACTCGATCAGCGCCGTTTCGGCACCATCGCCCCGACGAAAACCGGTTTTGACAACTCGTGTGTACCCACCAGGTCTATCCTTAATCCGGCTCGCGACTTCTCCAAACAACTCGCTTACCCCTTCTTTGTTTCTCAAATAGCCGAAGGCGATTCGGCGCGAATGGGTCGTATCGGACTTGGACCGGGTCAGCAAAGGCTCGACAAAGCGTTGCAGGGCTTTGGCCTTGGCCACGGTGCTGTGAATCCGCTTGTGTTGGATAAGCGAATTCGCCATATTGGCCAACATCGCTTTTCTGTGTGATGACTTGCGCTTTAAGTGATTGAATTTCTTTCCGTGTCTCATGATCCCGTGGATTAATCTCCATCCAGTCTGTAATCGGCCAGATCCATACCGAACTGCAAGCCCTTGCGCTCTACCAACTCGGCCAACTCGATCAAGGATTTCTTACCGAAGTTTCTAAATTTCAACAAATCCGATTTGTTGTAGACGACCAGTTCCCCCAAGGTCTCCACCTCAGCAGCTTTCAAGCAGTTCAAAGCGCGCACGGACAAATCCAAATCCACCAACTTGGTCTTGAGCAACTGCCGCATATGCAGCGAACCCTCATCGTAAGAATCGCTATCCATCACTTCGTCCGCCTCTGCGGTAATGCGGTCATCGGCGAAGAGCATAAAGTGGCGAATCAATATCTTAGCCGCTTCGGTCAAGGCGTCTTTGGGGGCGATGGAAGCATCGGTTTCAATGTCCAAAGTCAATTTCTCATAGTCGGTTTTTTGTCCCACACGGTAGTTTTCTACATGGTATTTCACATTTTTAATCGGCGTGAAGATGGAATCGATAAAAATGGTTCCAACAGGGGCCTCCACAACTTTATTCTCCTCTGCCGGTACATAACCCCGTCCCTTACCGATGGTAAGCGTCATCGCGAGCACCACACCTTCGCCCACATGACATATGACCGATTCGGGGTTGAGAATTTGAAAGTTGCTGAGGAATTTTTGCATATCACCAGCGGTGATCACCTCTTTTCCAGCGATGGAAAACGAAGCCGTCTCATCGTCCATCCCGACTACCTGCTGTTTGAACCGCAGCTTTTTTAGGTTTAGAACGATCTCGGTCACATCCTCAACCACACCCTGGATCGTTGAAAACTCGTGTTCCACACCTTCGATTTTTAACGCCGTAATGGCAAAGCCTTCCAAGGCGGAGAGCAATACCCGGCGGATCGCATTACCCACTGTCAAACCATACCCAGGCTCTAAGGGGCGAAACTCGAACTCACCTCGTGATGGGGTCGTCCGCAACTGGGTTACCTTATCGGGCTTTATAAAATTGAGAATGGCCATAATCTGCTTTCGTATTGTTATTTGGAATACAGTTCAACGATCAATTGTTCTTTGATATTTTCAGGAATTTGAGCGCGCTGTGGAACCGCGTGAAATTCACCCACCTCGGTATCGGGGTTCCAAGTCAGCCAATCGCAATCCCGGCGGTTGTCCAAAGCCGATCGAATGAGTGGCAGGTTTTTAGAGCGCTCGCGAACCGCGATCAAATCGCCGGGCCGCAAGCGGTAAGAGGAGATATTGACCACCACAGCGTTCACGGTGATGTGGCGATGGCTGACGAGTTGTCGAGCCGCCCGCCGCGAGGGTGCTATACCCAAGCGATAGACCACATTGTCCAAGCGCGACTCGCAGAGCTGTAGCAATACCTCACCCGTAATTCCCTTGCTACTCGAAGCGGTTTTGAATAAATTTTCAAACTGGCGCTCCAAAATACCGTAGGTGTGTTTCGCTTTTTGCTTTTCTTCCAACTGCAGGGCGGATTCGGATCGCTTGCCCCGGCGGCGGTTCGGACCGTGTTGGCCGGGCGGATATTTCCTGCGCTCATAATACGCATCCGCCCCAAAGATGGGTTCACCGAACTTGCGTGCAATTCTCGTCTTGGGTCCTCTGTATCTAGCCATCTCCCGGATTCTTTTCGATTAAAAAATTAGACCCTGCGGCGCTTAGGGGGGCGACATCCATTGTGCGGAACCGGTGTGACATCGACGATTTCAGTCACTTCAATCTCATTGTTGTGCAAGGCTCTGATGGCGGATTCACGACCGCTACCCGCGCCTTTCACAAAGACTTTCACCCGCCTCAAACCGGCCTCGTATGCCCTTTTAGCCACATCTGCTGCGGCCATTTGCGCAGCGTAAGGGGTGCTCTTCTTGCCGCCTTTGAAGCCCATTTTACCCGCGCTCGACCAAGCGATTACCGCCCCCCGCTTGTCTGTCAAGGAGATGATAATATTGTTAAAAGTCGCTTGAATATGGGCTTCACCACTCGCTTCTACCTTTGCCCTTCGCTTCTTCTGTTGCGATCTAACCATAACTCGGTCTCTTATTTTGTCACTTTTTTCTTGTTTGCAACCGTCTTGCGCCTGCCCTTTCGGGTTCGAGAATTGTTTTTGGTGCGCTGACCCCTGAGGGGTAAGCCAGCGCGGTGGCGAATACCGCGATAACTCCCGATATCCATCAGGCGTTTGATGTGCAGCTGGACTTCCGAACGGAGCGCGCCCTCCACCTTGAAGTCGGACAAGGCTTTTCGAATGTGGTTGATATCGGCATCACTCCAATCGGAGACCTTCTTGTCTTCATCCACCGCTGCTTCTCGTAAGATTCTCTTGGCGCGGCTTTTACCCACCCCATAAATATACGTCAACCCGATGACACCCCGCTTCGTTTTGGGTAAATCTATGCCTTCTATCCTCGCCATAGCCCCCTGATTAACCTTGTCGTTGTTTAAACCTCGGATTCTTCTTGTCGATCACATACAAGCGTCCCTTCCTGCGGACGAGCTGCGAATCCGCGCTCCGCCGCTTGATCGATGCTCTTACTTTCATAGCATTTCTCAATATCTATACGTAATTCTAGCTTTTGTCAAATCGTAAGGTGACATCTCAAGTCTCACCTTATCACCGGGCAACAATTTGATGTAGTGCATGCGCATCTTACCCGATATGTGGGCGGTTACCACATGGCCATTTTCGAGCTCAACTCGAAACATCGCGTTTGAGAGCGCATCAACAATGGTACCATCTTGCGCTATAGACGATTGTTTAGCCATACTACGGTGCTACTTTTGTCTTGGGTTTGGGGCTGCGACCGGATTTCATCAACCAATCGTAGTGCTGGTTTAACAGATAGGAGTCGATCTGCTGAATCACATCGATGGTAACCCCTACCACGATCAATAGGGAAGTGCCGCCAAAAAATAAGGCAAATGCCTGCTTGATGCCAAAGAAATAAGCAAAAGCAGGAAATATGGCTATCAAAGCCAAAAATACAGCCCCAGGCAGGGTTATCTTTGACATGATATCGTCCAAATATTCAGCTGTCTCAGAACCGGGGCGCACACCCGGTATAAAACTATTGTTCTTCTTCAAGTCCTCGGCCATATTGTTGGTCGGAACGGTAATGGCCGTATAGAAATAGGTGAACAAGACGATCAAAACCGCAAAGACGAGGTTATAGGTAAAGCCCCACATATTGGTCAGCTGTGTCAAAACTCCTTTGGCCAAGTTTGAGCGGGATAATTGCAACAGGCTTATGGGCAAAAACATGATCGCTTGGGCAAAGATGATGGGCATCACCCCAGCTGCATTCAACTTCAAGGGGATGTACTGACGGGCACCCACCACCTGGCGGCGGCCCGCTACGGATCGACGGGCATACTGCAGCGGAACCTTGCGAACCGCTGTAGTCAACAAAACGGCAAGGCCAATCACGACAATCCACAATGCCGCTTCGATGAGGAGCATCAAATACCCGCCTCCAGCTTGCTGGACACGGGCCGCGTATTCTTGAATGATGGCAGCCGGTAAGCGGGAGACGATACCCACTGTGATCAGTAGCGAAATACCGTTGCCGATACCGAGGTCTGTGATCTTTTCACCCACCCACATGGCAAAGACGGTGCCCGCCACCAAGACGATAATGGCGATAGTCCAGAAAACGGTATTGCTCAACAAAAAGGCCGTGTCGGGAAGCCGCATTTTAAGGTTTGTGATATAGGCCGGTGCTTGCACCAAACAAATGGCAATGGTCAACCAACGAGTCATCTGGTTGATCTGGTTTCTGCCGCTTTCCCCCTCTTTTTGCAGCTTCTGAATATAGGGCACCGCGATTCCCATCAACTGCACTACAATGGATGCCGATATATAAGGCATGATACCGAGGGCGATGATAGAAGCCTGCGCAAAAGCGCCCCCGGTGAAGGCGTTTAGCAAGCCCAACAAACCACCGGAAGTCTGCCTATCCAAAGCGGCCAACTGGTCGGGGTCAATGCCCGGAATCGGTATGAAGGCGCCCAGGCGATACACGAGCAAAAACCCTAGGGTAACCCGGATTCGCCTGCGCAACTCTGCTATCTTCCAAATTTGTTTTATCGCGGTTACGAATGACATGTCGCTATCTCACCACCAGCTTATCGACGGCTACAGGCTCGCCACCAGCCTTTTTAATCGCCGCTTCAGCTGACTTGGAAAATTTATGCGCATATACCCTTACGGATTCTTTCAGGACGGCGTGGCCCAATATCTTGATCGCATCGCGCTGGCGCGCCAGACCATGGGCTACCAAATGCGCCGGACGCACCTCAGCTCCGATTTTTCCATCCGTCAGCAATCGCTGAATCACATGCAAATTAACCCCTCGGTACGCCTTTCTACGCACAGGGGTAAAACCAAATTTTGGGACGCGGCGCTGCAGCGGCATTTGACCACCTTCAAAGCCCGTTTTCTCCGCGTAGCCAGAACGCGACTTGGCGCCTTTGTGCCCCCGAGAAGCGGTGCCGCCACAACCACTGGCCTCACCCCTACCCAATCGGCGCTTATTCCGCACAGCGCCCTGAGCGGGCTTCAACTCGTGTAACGAAGTTCCCATCGCGGTTTTCATTCTACCTCTTCTACTGAAATGAGATGCGCAACCCGTTTGATCATACCTCGAAGCTGTGGCGTCGAGTCGCGTGTCACCACCCCATCGATGCGCCGCAGTCCCAATGCTGCCAAAGTCGCTCTTTGACGCTCCGGGCGGTTTATCGCGCTCTTAGTCTGTCTGATCTGAAGCCTTGCCATGCCATTCGATTCTCATCCGTTAAACAGCTTTTGTAACGATATGCCACGCTGACGGGCTATCGCATGCGCATCGCGCAACTGCAACAAGGCATCAAAGGTAGCTTTTACCACATTGTGCGGGTTCGAAGAGCCCTTCGATTTGGACAATACATCGCGTATGCCGACGGCTTCGAGCACGATGCGCACGGCTCCACCGGCGATCACGCCCGTACCGTGCGAAGCCGGACGGATAAACACCTGGGCGCCCGCAAATTTGCCGTATTGCGCATGGGGGATGCTACCCTTTCTAACCGGAATGCGCAACAACCGCTTCTTGGCGTTTTCTACCGCTTTCGATATGGCCTCTGAAACCTCTTTGGATTTACCCAAGCCATAGCCGACTACGCCATGGGCATCACCCACTACCACAATGGCGGAAAACCCGAAGGCACGGCCGCCCTTGGTCACCTTCGTCACGCGTTGCACACCGACTACGTGATCCTTTAGATCCAAGCCCGCTGGTTTGACCCGCCTAGCTCTTGCTGTTGCTGACATATGCGCGCTTTACAGTTTTAGTCCCCCTCTCCTAGCACCCGCTGCCAATGCTTTCACGCGGCCGTGATACAAGTAACCATTGCGATCGAATACCGCCGCCTCAATATGGGCATCCTTAGCAAGCCGGGCCAAGGTTTCGCCGACTGCTGCCGCGCGCTCGACCTGGGTGCCTTGGGCATCGAATCCCCTATCCCTAGAGGAAGCGGCGGTTAGCGTCACACCAGCCGTATCGTCGATCAATTGTGCGTATATATCACGATTGCTCCTGAAAACAGAAAGCCTAGGCCGCTCAGGCGTACCCGATATGCGCCTGCGCACGCGGCGCTTGATCTGTAACCGCCTACCTCTCTCGTTATGTGCCATCTCGTTCGTATTAAGCCGATTTACCTGCCTTTATTCTAATCTGCTCGCCCACAAAGCGCACCCCTTTTCCCTTATAAGGCTCCGGTTTGCGGAAGGAACGTATCTTGGCGGCCACCATCCCCAACAATTGCTTATCGCAAGCGGTCAATTTGATGTAGGGATTCTTTCCCTTTTCCATCCGGGTCTCTGCGGTAACCGCTTCGGGTAGCTGGAACGCGATATTGTGGGAAAAGCCGAGCGATAGGTCTAAGCGCTGTCCCTGATTGGAGGCTCTATAACCCACGCCCACCAACTCCAACTCCTCGCTAAACCCATCGGCTACCCCGACTACCATATTGGCCACCAATGCGCGGTATAAACCGTGCAGGGATCGGGCTGATCGGCTGTCGCCAACACGCGTGATGACCAACCGGTCTCCTTCTTGCGCCAGGGTGAGTGCAGGGGGCAAGGATTGGGAGAGTTCACCCCGTTTGCCCTTTACGCTAATCCGCTTATCGCGCAACTGAACGCACACCCCTTCGGGGATGGTTATAGGTATTTTTCCTATTCTCGACATGACAAAAACCGGAACATTTCAATATACGTAGCATAAGATCTCCCCGCCGATGTGATTGCGGCGCGCCGCTTTATCGGTCATCAAGCCCTGTGAAGTGGATACGATGGCGATACCCAAGCCATTGAGCACGCGCGGCAACTCACGGCAAGACTTGTAGACGCGCAGACCCGGCTTGGAAACGCGTTTCAACTCCCGCACAGCCGGCTCCTTACTCAGGCTATCGTACTTCAAATCGATTTTGATGTGATCCCGACCGCGGTCATTCGTTTCCAATTTATACTGTAAGATATAACCCTGGTCAAAGAGTATCTCGGTGATCTTACGCTTCAGCTTGGAACCGGGTATTTCCACCACTTTGTGGCGCGCTGCTATGGCATTGCGCAAACGCGTGAGGTAATCAGCTATGGGATCGGTCAACGTGCTCATCTCTCATTCATTGGGTTAGGCTTACCAACTGGCTTTTTTCACACCGGGAATCAAGCCCCGATTGGCCATTTCTCTAAAGGTAATGCGCGAAAGGCCAAACATTCTCATATACCCGCGCGGACGGCCACTGATCTGATCGCGGTTGTGCAGGCGCACGGGTGAGGCGTTCCGCGGCAATTTTTGCAAGGCAGCCCAATCGCCGGCTCGCTTCAAGGCGCTGCGCTTTGCCGCGTATTTTGCCACCCATTTTTCGCGTTTTCGCTGGCGTGCTTTCATCGATTCCTTAGCCATAACTACTCGTTTTTCTCAAAGGGCAAACCAAAGGCTTTCAACAGTGCCCTCGCCTCTCTGTCCGTTTGGGCAGAGGTGACAAAGGTGATGTCCATACCGGTAATCCGCTTGACGCGATCAATGTCGATCTCGGGAAAGATGATCTGTTCGGCAATGCCGAGGGTATAATTCCCCCTACCGTCAAAGCCCGTCGATCTGATCCCGTTGAAATCGCGGATTCCAGGCAAAGCAGCGTTTACCAATCGATCCAAAAACTCATACATCCGCTGGCCACGCAGGGTGAGCTTTACGCCAATCGGCATGTTTTTGCGGAGCTTGAAGCCCGCCTCATCCCTTTTGGAGTGGGTGACGACAGCCCTTTGGCCTGCGATAGCGGTCATCTCTTCCCGCGCGTACTCGATCAGCTTCTTATCCGCTACAGCGGCACCAACACCTTGGGAGAGCGAGATCTTTTCGAGCCTGGGGGCTTGCATAATCGATTTGTAGGCGAATTCCGATTGTAAAGCACCGGCGATTTCTCCCTGGTAAAGCGCTTGCAGCCTAGGTGTATAAGTTTGTGTTTTCATCTCAGATGAGCGCGCCCGATTTTTTTGCATAACGCCGCTTATTTCCGCTCTGATCCCATTTGTACCCGACACGCGTCGCCCCCCCCTTGGGATCGACCAAGGCCACATTGGAAATGTGGATGGGCGCTTCGACCTGTACGACTCCGCCTTGTGGGTTCTCCGCAGAAGGCTTGGCGTGCTTCTTCATGATATTGACACCGGCTACCCAGACGCGATTCTCAGCGCGCGAGACGCGTATCACTTTGCCCTGGGCGCCCTTATTGGACCCCGCTATTGCGATGACCCGGTCACCCGTCTTGATCTTGCACTTCTTCATCGCCGTCTGTTTTCTCATAGGACCTCGGGCGCCAAGGATATGATTTTCATGTATCGCTTATCGCGCAATTCCCGAGCTATGGGGCCAAACACACGCGTACCCCACATCTCACCCGCTTGATTTAACAACACACAAGCGTTGTCATCAAAGCGTATGTACGAACCATCTGGCCGCCTCACCTCCTTTTTGGTGCGAACCACAACCGCGGTGGATACCTGTCCCTTTTTTAGGGTTCCGCCCGGCGTGGCTTCCTTTACGGATACCACGATGCGATCACCCAAAGTGGCATAGCGCTTTTTGGTTCCGCCCAGCACCCGAACGGTCAGCACTTCTTTAGCCCCAGTGTTATCCGCTACCTTCAGTCTCGACTCCTGTCGTATCATCTCACTTGACCCGTTGCACCACCTCTACCAATCTCCAACGCTTGGTTTTACTCAGGGGACGCGTCTCCATGATGCGCACGGTATCCCCTTCCCGACAGGCATTCTGCTCGTCGTGCACGACGTATTTTTTCGTCTTACTCCTGACGAACTTGCTGTATAAGGGATGCTTGGCCTTTTCGGCTTCAGAGACCACGATGGATTTATCCATCTGGCTTCCGGTAACGATACCGACCCTTACTTTTCTCTTATTTCTCGACATGGCAAAATATTTGGTCAGCCGTTTTCAATTTCTCGCTTTCTGCGTTCAGTAGCCAAACGCGCCAAGGTTCTACGACGCATGCGCAATTGCATGGGCTTCTCAATCGGCGTCACGGCGTGCGTCCATTTCAACCGATCATAAGCGGATTTCAAATGCGCTATTTTATCCCGAAGCGCCTCTGTTGACAAGGCGCTGATCTCCGATTGTTTCATCTCATTCTACCCGCTGGGTTGAACCCATTCTGGCGCCACGACAAATCGCGTGCGCACCGGCAGCTTTTGTGCCGCCAAGCGCAGGGCTTCACGCGCCACGTCATGTGCTACGCCGCCCACTTCAAACAGTATGCGACCCGGACGCACAGGCACAGCCCAAAATTCGGGGACGCCTTTACCCTTTCCCATGCGCACTTCCTGCGGCTTACGGGTAATGGGCTTATCTGGAAAAATCCGAATCCACAGTTGCCCTTCCCGCTTCATGTATCGGGTGGCCGAAATGCGCGCCGCTTCGATCTGACGGGCGGTAATTCGCGAAGCGTCCAAGGCCTTGATGCCATGCGTGCCCTGTGCCAAGCGGTATCCCCGGCCCGCATTCCCCTTTATGCGACCCTTTTGAACCTTGCGAAATCGAACTCTCTTCGGTTGTAACATCACCTTATCTCTTAAACCACTGAAGGCTATCGGCCGCGTTTCCGAGTCGCCTTTCCCCTCGTACGGCTACCCTTCTTCGTCAGGCCTACCAATGGAGATAGTTCGCGCTTACCATATACCTCACCCTTCATAATCCAAACCTTCACCCCGATGCGCCCATAAGTGGTATGTGCCTCCGTCAGCGCATAATCCAAATCGGCTCGAAAGGTAGAGAGCGTGATCCGGCCTTCCCTATAGGTCTCGGTTCGCGCCATTTCCACCCCATTCAGCCTGCCGGAGACTTGAACTTTAATGCCTTGGGCATTCATTCGCATGGCAGCCGCAATGGCCATTTTAACCGCTCTGCGGTAAGAGATCCGGCTCTCGACCTGCCGGGCGATACTCGCTGAGACCAGAACGGCGTCGAGTTCGGGCCTTCTGATTTCAAAGATGTTGATCTGCACCTCTTTCCTCGTGAGCTGCTTGAGCTCTTCTTTGAGCTTATCGACTTCTTGTCCGCCCTTTCCGATTATAATACCCGGGCGGGCGGTGGTAATCGTAACGGTCACCCATTTCAGGGTGCGTTCAATGATAACCTTAGAAACGCTCGCCTGTGATAAACGGGCGGAGAGATAGCGGCGGATTTTGTAATCCCCCAGGATTCTATCGCTGTAGTCGTCGCCCCCATACCAGTTGGAATCCCAGCCGCGTATAATGCCCAAGCGATTGCCTATTGGATTTGCCTTTTGTCCCATTATGAATCGGTTTCTACCGCTTTTCTCGCTCCGAGAATCAAAGTTACGGAATTGGAACGCTTTCTGATCCGATGTGCTCTGCCTTGCGGTGCTGGGCGTATCCGCTTGAGCGTCCGTCCGCCATCCACGCGGATTTCCCGCACGAAGAGATCAGCCTCTTCAATGGGGATGCCCTCATTTTTACGCTGCCAATTGGCCAGGGCTGACAACAGCAGCTTTTCTAAGCGCCGAGCGGCTCCCTTCTTGGAATATTTTAAGATGGCCAAGGCTTTGGCCGCCCCTTGCCCTTTGATCAAGTCGGTGACCAAACGCATTTTACGCGGCGCACCGGGCACAGCCCGTAACTTTACCCCTGCCAAACCCTTTTTGGCCTCCGCCCTCTTCTCGGCGCGCAGTCTTTTTCTGGCTCCCATACCCAATGAGCTTATCGCTTCGCTTTATTCTTGGCACCGGCATGCCCGCGGAAGGAACGGGTGGGTGCGAATTCGCCCAACTTATGCCCGACCATATTTTCTGTGACATAGACGGGAATGAATTGCCTTCCGTTGTGAACGGCTAGGGTTTGACCCACGAAATCAGGAGAGATCATCGAGGCGCGGGACCAGGTTTTGATCACGGCCTTCTCACCCGATTGCACATTGCGCATGAGCTTCCTTTCCAGTTTTTGGCAAATGTAGGGGCCTTTTTTTACAGATCGCGCCATCGTGCTTACTTCTCTCTCCTTTCAATCCGGTACGCATGGGATGGGCTCCGCTTGGATCGAGTCTTGTAGCCCTTTGCGGGGAGGCCCCTCCGGGAACGCGGATGGCCGCCCGAAGCTCGTCCTTCACCCCCACCCATGGGATGATCCACGGGGTTCATCGCCACGCCACGCGTTCTGGGTCGGCGACCCTTCCAGCGATTCCGCCCAGCTTTGCCCGATACCTCTTGCTGGTGATCGGCATTGGAAACCACGCCAATCGTAGCCTTACAACGCACCCAGACCATTCTCGATTCACCCGAGGGCAGTTTGACGGTGGCGTATTTGCCATCACGCGCGAGCAGTTGTGCCCAAGAACCCGCACTTCGGGCCATGACTGCACCCCGACCTGGTCGCAGTTCGATATTTGACAGAATGGTACCCAGGGGAATGTTCGATAAGAAGAGGGCATTGCCCACTTCAGGGGGCGCTTCCGGCCCGGAGACCACCGAATCGCCGACTCGCAGGCCATTGGGCGCAACGATATAGCGCTTTTCGCCATCTGCATAAGCCAAAAGGGCGATAAATGCCGTTCGATTGGGATCGTATGCAATGTGTTTTACAACAGCGGGTACGCCATCTTTATCCCTTTTAAAATCGATCATCCGATATTTCTTCTTGTGGCCACCGCCCCGGTAACGCAGGGTCATCTTACCCGCAGCATTGCGACCGCCCGATCGAATCTTGCCAAGGGTCAGCGACTTTTCGGGCCCAACAGCCGTCAGCTCGACGAAGGTATTGGCTACTTTCCAGCGCTGTCCCGGTGTACTCGGTTTTAATTTCTTTACGCCCATCGCACGGCTATATATGGCTATACAAATCGATGGTGTCCCCCTCGGCAAGGGCGACAATCGCCTTTTTGCTGTGGTTGCGCCTACCGCTTATCACGCCCGATCGGGTAAAACGGCTCTTTCCCTTACCCCTGTACCGCTGCGTCCTCACCTTATCAACCGTCACACCGTATTGCGATTCCACGGCATTTCTGATTTCGATCTTGTTGGCCGCGGGGTTGACGAGAAAGTGAAAGCGATTTTTCAGCTCGGCATCCCGGCTGGCCTTTTCCGTAACAATCGGCCTGATCAATACGCCCATAACTGAGATTTAACCCAAGAGTTGTTCCACCTTTGATACAGCCGTTCCGACAAATACGATATTCTGGGCATTCAAAATATCGTAAGTGCTTAATTCTGTACTATTTACAACCTTAACCCCCCGTAGATTTCGGGACGACAAATATACGTTTTTATTTGGATCACCCAATACAAACAACGACTTTTTATCACTGAGTTCGAGCGCATCGAGCATATTTACAAAACGCTTGGTACTGGGCACATCCCAGGTAAAGTTCTCGATAACCGCGATTTTTCCCGCCTTGGCTTTGAGGCTGATGGCGGATTTTTTAGCCAATTTCACCGCGGATTTGTTCAGCTTGTAGACAGGGTTTCTCGGGCGGGGTCCGAACACGCGTCCGCCGCCTTTGAACAGCGGATTCTTAAGACTGCCCGCACGGGCGGTACCGGTACCTTTTTGCCTTTTGATCTTTCGGGTGCTTCCGGTGATCTCACCCCGCTCCTTGGATTTAGCCGTACCCTGACGCTGGGCGGCTCGGTAGCGTTTCACATCGAGATAAATGGCGTGCGGCTCAGGCTCGATGTCAAAGATCGAATCGCTCAGCGACCGTTTTTTTCCGCTGCCCTTGCCTTTTGTGTCCAATACTTCTAATTCCATCTCTCGATGATCAAGTATCCATTTTTGGGCCCGGGCACCGCTCCCTTGACGAGCAATACATTTTTTTCCACATCTACGTGAAGCAGCTTTAAGTTGGTCACCTTGACGCGTTTTCTGCCGGTCCGGCCAGCCATGCGGGTCCCTTTGAACACCCGGGAGGGGTCGGATCCCGCTCCGATGGAGCCCGGCGCTCTCAAGCGGTTGTGTTGGCCGTGCGTCCGCTCGCCCACACCCCTAAATCCGTGGCGCTTTACCACACCTTGGAATCCCTTGCCCTTTGCTATACCGGACACATCGACAAACTCGCCGGGCGTAAAAATGGCAACGGTAACCACGGTGCCCAATTCGAATTCACCCGAGCGGTCGCTGAACTCTGAAAGACGGTATTTGGACTGGCAGTTAGCCTTTTTAAAATGGCCGCGCAGGGGTTTGGATACGCGCTTTTTGCGCTTGTCACCAAAGCCGAGCTGCACCGCTCGGTAACCGTCTACCGCTTCGGTCTTGAGCTGCGTAACCGCACAGGGACCGGCCTGAATAACGGTGCAGGGCACATTTTTCCCCCTCTCGTCAAACAGGCTTGTCATACCGATTTTCCTTCCTATTATCCCCGACATTGGATCGCTTTGAATTCACTATGCGTGCATCACACCTTTATCTCCACCTCTACACCGCTCGGCAATTCGAGTTTCATCAAAGCGTCGACGGTCTTACTCGAGGAGCTGTATATATCCATCAAGCGCTTATAGGCAGAAATTTCGAATTGTTCACGAGACTTTTTATTCACGTGAGGCGACCGCAACACGGTAAAGATCTTCCGGTGGGTCGGCAAAGGGATGGGGCCGCTGACCAGGGCGCCGGTCGACTTGACCGTTTTTACGATTTTCTCAGCGGACTTATCCACCAGGTTGTAATCGTACGACTTTAATTTAATCCGAATCTTTTGACTCATCTCTGATCGATCTAAGCGTGAAGGCAGCTGACAGCGGTGACCACTTCCTCAGCTATGTGTTCCGGTGCGCTTTCATAGTGCGAGAACGCTAAGGTAGAAGTAGCCCGTCCAGAAGAAATCGTGCGAAGGGCGGTGACATAGCCAAAGGTTTCAGCCAATGGAACCTGAGCTTTAATCACTTTGGCACCCGCTCGGTCGTCCATGCCGATTACCTGACCGCGGCGCTTGTTCAGATCACCCACCACATCACCCGTATTCTCTTCCGGTGTGATGACTTCGAGTTTCATGATGGGCTCGAGGATCACCGGCCCTGCCTTTCGAGCCGCTTCTTTAAAACCCAGCTTGGCAGCGAGCTCAAAGGAGAGTTGATCCGAATCCACCGGGTGAAACGAACCGTCTTTGAGCACTACCTTGAGCTTATCGATTTCATAGCCGGCGAGCGGGCCATTCTTCATCGCCGCCCTAAATCCCTTTTCAATGGAAGGGATAAACTCCTTTGGGATGTTGCCCCCCTTGATCTCGGATATGAACGCCAAACCGGATTCCTCGTCGCTTTCCACAGGCCCCATATCAAATAGGATATCGGCGAACTTACCCCGGCCACCGGTTTGTTTCTTGTAGAGCACCCGGTGGGAAACGGTCTGGGTAATCGCCTCTTTGTAGGCCACCTGAGGCTGTCCCTGGTTTACCGCTACGTTAAACTCCCGCTTCAATCGATCCGTGATGATCTCGAGGTGCAGCTCGCCCATACCTGAAATGATGGTTTGACCACTCGCTTCATCGGTACGCACCTGAAAAGTGGGGTCTTCTTCTGCCAACTTGGCCAGTGCAATGCCCATCCTATCCACGTCGGCCTTGGTCTTGGGCTCGACCGCCAGACCGATCACCGGAGCGGGAAACACCATAGATTCCAAGGCGATGGGGTGCTTCTCACCGGCGAGCGTATCGCCGGTTTTGATGTCTTTAAACCCCACGGCTGCCCCGATGTCGCCTGCGCCGATCGAATCGATTGGGTTTTGTTTGTTGGCGTGCATTTGATAGATGCGAGAGATCCGCTCTTTCCGACCCGAACGGGCATTGTACACATAGGAGCCCGACACCAAGCGCCCGGAATACACCCGAAAGAATGCCAGGCGACCCACGAAGGGGTCGGTCGCGATCTTGAAGGCCAGAGCCGCGAAAGGTTCATCTTCACTCGGTTCTCTCCACGCTTTCTCGCCGGTTTTGAGGTTGATCCCCTCGACGGCTTCCATATCGATAGGAGCGGGCAAAAGGCGAACCACAGCGTCCAACATGGCTTGCACACCCTTGTTTTTAAAGGCAGCACCACAGAGCATCGGGATGATGTCCATGCGGATAGTCGCGGCGCGCAGTGCCGCCGTAATTTCAGCTGGGGTGATGGAAGTCTCGTCTTCAAAGAACTTTTCCAACAGCTGCTCATCGCGTTCGGCTACCGCCTCAATCAACTCGGAACGGTACCTTTTAGCCGCCTCCTTTAAGTCGTCGGGAATGGGAGCCACCTCGTAAGTCACCCCCATATCCGCTTCATGCCAAACGATGGCTCGATTGGAAATCAAATCCACCACACCGCGAAAATCCGCCTCTTCTCCAATGGGCAGTTGCAAGGGCACTGGATTGGCGCCCAGCATATCGCGTACCTGACGGCACACCTGAAAGAAGTCTGCGCCCTGGCGATCCATCTTATTTACAAAGCCCAGGCGGGGTACCCGATACTTATCGGCCTGCCGCCAAACGGTCTCGGATTGGGGTTCCACCCCATCAACGGCTGAAAACAGGGCTATCATACCGTCTAATACGCGCAACGAGCGTTCCACCTCAACGGTGAAATCCACGTGTCCAGGCGTGTCGATGATATTGATTTGGTATTTTTTGTCGTCGCAGTCCCATTCGCAACGCGTGGCAGCCGATGTAATGGTAATGCCGCGTTCCTGTTCCTGTTTCATCCAGTCCATGGTAGCGGCGCCCTCGTGCACCTCTCCGATCTTATGAGACACACCGGCATAATACAGGATGCGCTCGGTGGTCGTCGTCTTTCCCGCATCGATATGTGCGGCAATCCCTATGTTTCTGCGCAATCGCAAATCCCTTTCTGACATGACTCGGCTTGGTGAATTAGAATCTAAAATGCGAAAACGCTTTGTTCGCTTCTGCCATGCGGTGCGTATCCATGCGTTTCTTGACAGCGGCGCCCTCTTCTTTGGCGGCAGCGAGAATTTCGTTTGCGAGACACAGCGCCATCGATTCCTCGTTGCGCGCACGCGCATGGTGGATCAACCACTTCATCGCCAAGGAAATCTTTCTATCGGGGCGAATCTGCATGGGAATTTGAAAAGTCGACCCCCCCACGCGACGGCTCCGCACCTCTACATGGGGCATCACATTGCCCAAAGCATCCTTCCAAACCCCCAAAGCGGTTTTCTCATCGTCGGTTTTTCTCGCCTCCACCACTTCAATCGCATCGTAGAATATAGCAAAAGCGAGACTCTTCTTGCCGTGCCGCATTAAATTGTTGACAAAGCGCGTCACCAGGGTATCGTTAAATCGGGGATCGGGCGACAGTGCGACTCTCTTCATTCTCGTCTTTCTCATCTCTCTTCCCGCCTACCGCTTAAGACTTGAGTTTTTTAGCCCCATACCGGGAACGGCACTGTGTGCGACCACTAACCCCTGCGGTATCCAAGGCGCCGCGCACGATGTGATAACGCACACCGGGCAAGTCCTTGACCCTTCCGCCACGCACCAATACAATGGAGTGTTCCTGCAAGTTGTGCCCCTCTCCCGGTATGTAAGCGTTTACTTCATTTCCATTTGTCAGGCGCACCCGGGCTACCTTACGCATAGCCGAATTCGGTTTCTTTGGCGTGGTGGTGTAAACGCGGGTGCAAACCCCACGCCTTTGCGGACAAGATTGCAAAGCCGATGATTTGCTCTTCCTCGTAGTCTTGTACCGCCCCTTTCTGACCAATTGCTGTATCGTCGGCATAGCTAAAAAATGACGCCGCTCTCTTTCCTTCTTTGAAAGCGGGGCGCAAATGTAGCAATTTTTAGAAAAATGGCAAAGGGATAGACGCGCATCTTGAGAATACCTCAAAATAACCCGAAACCCAATCCCATTATGCATATGAGACGCTAACTATATCCCCAATCGAATGACACGAAAACCGCTTGGCATAAAAACCCGATCCGAAACCGCCACCGACCCCATCTTTTCCCAGTGTCAAAAACAGCTTTCAAACACCTTGTATAAAACCGAGCCAACCAACCGCAACACCGTAAAGTAAAGCAGCGAGGCAGCAAAACAGCTCCTGAAAACACCGACGAAACAAAGCAAAAACGCAGGCACCCACCCATGCAGCCCAAGCAACCAACCCGGCCCAGCCGAATTACAACAACACACCAACCCAAAACCGCCAGCCCAATCGCAGATGCGTAGCCCAATCGAACCGCAACAACCACCCCCAACGAGCCAACCAAACCCATGCGACAAAACCAAGAGAGACCGAGCAATCCGCTCAAGCATACAAAAC
>JANQLC010000005.1 GCA_028280815.1 Flavobacteriales bacterium
TACATTTAAGCCCTGGTAAGGTTCCTCGCGTATCATCGAATTAAACCACATGCTCCACCGCTTGTGCGGGCCCCCGTCAATTCCTTTGAGTTTCATTCTTGCGAACGTACTCCCCAGGTGGATTACTTATCGCTTTCGCTTGGGCACCGAGAATACATCCCGACGCCGAGTAATCATCGTTTACGGCGTGGACTACCAGGGTATCTAATCCTGTTCGCTCCCCACGCTTTCGTCCCTCAGCGTCAGTTGAGGCTTAGCAACTTGCCTTCGCAATCGGTGTTCTATGTGATATCTATGCATTTCACCGCTACACCACATATTCCAGCTGCTGCAACCCCACTCTAGGCTGACAGTATCAATGGCCATTCTACAGTTGAGCTGTAGGATTTCACCACTGACTGATCAACCCGCCTACGGACCCTTTAAACCCAATGAATCCGGATAACGCTTGTACCCTCCGTATTACCGCGGCTGCTGGCACGGAGTTAGCCGGTACTTATTCGTACGGTACATTCAGCACCCCAACTCGTGGGGCGGTTTATTCCCGTAAAAAAGCAGTTTACAACCCATAAGGCCTTATTCCTGCACGCGGCGTGGCTGGATCAGAGTTGCCTCCATTGTCCAATATTCCTCACTGCTGCCTCCCGTAGGAGTCTGGTCCGTGTCTCAGTACCAGTGTGGGGGATCACCCTCTCGAGCCCCCTACAGATCGTCGCCTTGGTAGGCTGTTACCCCACCAACTAGCTAATCTGACGCATGTCCATCTCCAACCGTCGAAACTTTGCTATCTGCCTGATGCCATTCGATAGGTTATGGGGTATTAATCCGAATTTCTTCGGGCTATGCCCCAGTCAGAGGTAGGTTGCATACGCGTTACGCACCCGTTCGCCACTCGTCGGCTTCCCGAAGGAACCGTTACCGTTCGACTTGCATGTGTTAAGCCCGCCGCTAGCGTTCATCCTGAGCCAGGATCAAACTCTTCGTTGTATGAATGAATCGATATACGACAGAGCCGTTCCACCCCTCAGGCATGATACTCACGCAGTACGCGCTCGCGTTACTCAAAAAAAATTATCATTCCTATTTTTCAATGAACTTCGCGCTCTTCTCATCGAGAGCGGATGCAAATCTACAAATCTTTTTTTACCTACCAAGCTTTTCGGTAAAAACTTTGCCGCTGAAAGCGGGTGCCGATAGGGGAACGGTTGATCGAAAAACCAATTTTGGGCGTCCATTCCGCTTTTTCCAAGCATTTCTAATTGACTAAAAACCAGATAATGCCCACTCGTATGGCAAAGTCCGCATAGGGATACCTCGGTGCGCTATAGTAGGTGTAGCCGGTAAAATCTGCATTGAAGTGCTGCAGCTTGAGCATCCATTTAAACCGATCGACCCGGCCGTTTACAAAGAAATCCAACAGGGGGTAACCGCCGACTTCAAGGGATTCTTTTTGCAGTGCAAACTCATTGATAAAAGGTACGTATTGGCGTGAGCGAAATGAAGCAAACTGATAAAACCCCAGCCCGAGCTGTGTGTTCAAGGCTTTTTTAAACATGTCGCCCTGAAAGTACAGGGTGTTTCGGGTGATGTAATCCGGCAGCGGGAGCAGCCCCTTCCCGTGGATTACATTTTGATACAACACCCTATTGTCCAATTGAAGTCTCCATACGTTGCCGCCAATCCTCGGCTGCCAAAGCCGAATGTCTTTATGCGCTTGAACCCGAAACATATCTATGTTGCCAGCTGTCTGACGGACGAAGTAATCCCCATCCATATATACGGCGTGATCCATTTCCGTAAAATCGATGGAGAGGTCTGCGTATTTTTCAGATCGGACTGAGATGTATGTCCTTGAAATTTCCACAGGCGAAAAATTCGTCTCATAGATCAAACGCTTGTAAAAACTGCGATACAACTGCCATATCATATCGGGATAGGCCCGCGTGCGGCTGAGCCCTGCTGTTATATCGCCCCAATCCGGAGACCGGTAAGCGGCAAAGGCTTTGGCGTGATAGGCGTCTTTAAATCGGTGGGCAACCCCATTGTATGCGCCCTCGACGTGCAGCGAGATGTCGGGTAGCAGGGCGATTCCGATTTTCGCTTTGAATGTGGTGATGCGGTCTCTGATCTCTCGATCGGTTTGGTAAACGCCCTGCGTATAGGCTGTATCGAGCTGATACCGCAACCGGGTGTAATCCACCCCAGCGCTGATGTACGAGCCCTTCGTCAAGGGCCGTAACTCGAAGCCCAGTTCGTTGCTTTGCTTCTGATAGCTGGTCCGAGTCCAACGCCGCGTATCTGCGAGGCTCCAGAGGCTATCGTCATATTTGGGATTATCGGCTGTTTCATCGTAGTAGTACCGCTTGGATTCGTAGTTGAAGATGTGGTATAGCGTTAAAGGAGAACGCTTGTACGACGTATCCCCAACGGTGGGCTTGATCAGTGTAAAGGCCTGATTCCAATAAAACCGCTTACCGTTGTACTCCGTTTTGGCGCCGGTCAGCTCAGTCGGTATATTTGTGCGGTTCCGATAGCGCGTATTGCCGCTTTCAAAGGCTTCGGTATCGGTTATGCCACCGTTTTCCTCGTTTCCCATGTTTTGCGAGACGTAGTGTCCATAGGCTCGATACCGGCCCGATGGGTTCTCGTAATGGGTAGAAAACAAAAAGCGTTGCGTACTGGCCAACTGGTTTACATAATAGCCTATGGATCGCAAGCCATCGTAAGCGAATGTAAGGTTTAGGCGGCTGTGGGGGTTGTAGCTGAACAGGCTGGTCAGCGCGTGTCCCCGCCGCATGCCGGTGTTGAATTGAAATTGGGTAAAGGGTTTTTTCACATCGTAATAGGGAATGGCATCCACCCCCCAATAGTGCATCGCCTTGGCGTAAAATCCCATTTCGGGGGTGCAGCTGTAGTGCCGATTCTCGGTCAAGGGGTTCATCGGCTGTCCGATATTGCTGAAGGGCATATAACCAAACAGGTCGCTGCGCGTAAAATTTATCGCGTAGTAGTCTTCAATCGTCAGCGCCGTGTCGATGTGAAGTGTGTCGCCTCGGGCATACCAGTACTTAAAATTTCTCACGTCATAATGGTATGCGGTATCGGCTGGAATGGAATCAGGGGCGCCATGCGCCCCTGATTGAAGGCTATCTACCGCAGGGATCTGCGCCTGTGTTAGGGGATAGATGAGGAGGAAAAGGGGTGCGCTCAGCTTTTTCATGGTGTAACGGCGGGCTGGGGTTAGCCTTTTCACGAATCCGATCACGCGGCGTAGGGGCAAAGGTAATCGTATTCTGAAAATAAAAAACCCTCGTCCAGCGCCGGTTTAAATTATGCGAAACGGTATCGCAATGGAGCAGTATCCGGGGTTTTGCATCACCTTGTTATTGGGGGCTTCCAATTGCGTTTTTGGAATCGGCAGGTAATACCGCTTAGAAGGAAAGGATATATCCCTGGGCGATGCATTGGCTCCTCGTTTGATATCCAATTGATTTCGCCTTAAATCAAACAACCGGTGCCCTTCAAAACAGAGCTCAAAACGCCGCTCTTTTAAAATATCGGTGAGCAGTTGATCACCGGTATCGTCTTTATAATCCTTGAACAATTTTTCGATAGCAGTTGTTTCGATAGGAACTTTATGATCCTTGAACAATTTTTCGATTTCAGCAATGGCAGTTTTCTCGGCCTCGGTGCTTTTGGTAGAAGGATCGTATTTTGCTAACGATTTTATGATTTCAGCCCTGATTTCGGCACTGATGTCAGTCATTTTTTCAGCGGCAACAGCGGCAGCAGCACTATAATTCACGGCATATCGAAATGTCGCAAACTTGGCCAAATCCTGTGCAGCAGCGGTTGGAGCGGTATGGTATTCCGCTTCGATTTTGTTTAAATAGGCTTCGCTGATCCGCAACAATTTGAGGTTGCGGGTATAGCTGCCGTTGACCGAGGTGTATTTGTTCACGTACCAGCCTGGAGGGTTATCTGTCCTGCTTTCGTCATCTGGGACTTTTTCAAACAGTTTCTGGCGCACATCGCCTGTACCCATGGCTTGAACCAAGTCATCGTAAGCCAGATTTTGTCCATATCCACCCCCTTGCCCTTTGTGAAGAATAGAGGAATAGCTATCCGGACCGCTGCTGTCCGTGTCGTCTTGTTCGATTTCAAAAACGGTTTCAACGCCGGATAATTCCTTTTTCCAGTAACCGACATAGCCTGCCTGGGTTACCATTTTTGGGCCTGATGAGATGGCTTGGTCGGCAGCCGCAATGGCTTGGTCGTATTGCTGGTCATACAGATACAGCCTGGATAACAAAGGTTGAACCGCCACCGGCCCTAGGTAAACCTTTTCCCTTTCCCGATTCATCAATTGGAGCGCCTGGTTCAAGTCGGCTTCTATGTGTTGATAAGTCTCTTGGAGAGACAGTCGGGGCGTGTCGAAATCAAGTGGGTGATCGGGGTCGACCAGCTCGGTCACATAGGGAATACCCGGTGTATTTTGCCGGGTATGGGGGCTGGCGGCAAAGAAATTCACCAGTGCAAAGTGCGCCATGGCGCGCAATGCGTATGCCTCTCCAAGGTATTGGTTATGCAACTTCTGATCGGATTCGGATAAATCCGATGGCGCTATGCCGGTTTTGTCGATTACGAGGTTGACTCTGGCAATCAGTGTATATATAAGTCAGACCAGAGATCGCTTATTACACCGTTATCATATAGTCATGAATGTCTATAGAGATGCAGAAAACGCCCTGAATTTTGATCGCTAACAAACTCATTATCCGCTATTAAATCCGGCAGCACAAAAATATTTCTGCCAAAGGTTGTAGCACTTTGAATCGCACTATAGGCACCATTTAATACCCGGTCCATATTGTTCACTGTGGCTATGGGTTCGAGTGGATACGCATCGTTGGGCTTGTCGTCTAAAAAGCCTTTGTCGCAACTCAGAGCCAAAAGGCTTAGCAGTGCCAGGATCGGTGTGATGCGATTGCATTTAAGAACTGATTTTATCATGGTTTCTCCTCTTTAAAAAGCTATGCGAACACCCATACCGCAATACCGCATTACGGGCTGGGTTAGGTTATTTTGTCCAGCCCCCTCCCACTGCGGTGTAACCTTGTAGTTTGCAAATGACTCGGGTTCAAAATACAAGTCTTTGTCAAAGGCATGGGTCCAAAGGTTGATGGCTTTTACATATAGGGTTAAATCCGTCAATTTCAGATCCGCTACCAGCTTTTTGGGCAGCGTATGGCCCAACTCAACCCTTCTCAGCCGAATAAAGTCTCCATCGTACAAGTAACGGCTCGTCCGATCATTAGAATGGGGGAAATCACTGCCGCCAAGCACATATTTCGGGTATTTGGCATTTGGATTTTCCTTTGTCCACCGATTCCTAAGGGCTCCTTTTCTACCTCCAAAAGAACCGATATAAGTACCATCCGAGTCATAGTAAAGCCCGAACTCATCATAGACCTTATAACCCCCTTTGTAATCCAGTAAAAAGGATAGCGAAAGGTTTTTGTACTGGAGGGTTTGGGTTAAACCGCCCACATAACGGGGAATGGAATTGCCGTGGTAGTATTGTTTAGCCTTGCTGTAATCAGCGGTTGTCCTTGTCTCGGTGGCATCGGTAAACCAAAGCGGCCCACCTGTTTGGGGATCGACTCCAGCCCAGCCCCGCATATACCAGGCGCCCAGGGGTTGTCCCACAGCCGGCATCTTAAAGTCACCGGGGGCGGTTCCGGATAAAGAAAGATTGTGCAAGTCAGTCACTTCACTATTGTTAATCGAAAGAACCGCTTTTATATTCCACGAAAAATCCCTTTTGTAGATGGGACCGCCGGAAAGGCTAAATTCAAATCCCCGGTTGACCAATTCGCCGAGATTTTGCAATTGCTGACTAAACCCCGTCGTCGGGGACAAGGGGACGTAGAGCAGCAGGTCGTAGCTCCTGGCTCGGTAATAGTCGAATACAAAGCGCAAACGCTGGCTGAAAGCAGCTAAGTCCAAACCGATATCCAATTCCTGTTTGGATTCCCAGGATAAATCGGTGTTTCCAACATTTGCCATGGCAATGCCCGGTTTTTGGTTATACCTGTTATTTGTCGTTCCAATAGTGGGTGTAATTCTCGATAGGTAAGCGAAGTTCCCGATTTCAGCATTGCCTACGGAACCCAGTGAGGCTCTTAATTTTAGATCGTCGAAGAAATCTTCGATAAAGTTTTCCCGATTGAGTTTCCAAGCACCGGACACGGACCAAAAATCGCCGAACTTTTTACTCGGCCCAAAGCGCGATGAGCCATCTCTTCGATACGTACCCGTCACCGAATATTTGTCGTGCAAGGTATAGGTCAGCCGGGTAAGATAGGATCGAAAGTGTGCTGTAACCAGGTTGCTCGATGCGCCGGTTTTTTTAGCTGTATTGATCAGATAGGGTAGATCGGCAAAAGCGAAGTCCTTTCCTCCAGCCGTAATGTCTCGATCCCTTTGTGCTGTGATGCTGGTACCCAAATCCATATCGAAGGCGTGGATACCGAATTGCTTTCTAAAGTTTAAGGTATTGGACCAGTCATAGGTACACCCCGTATTGTAAATGGCTTGCCCTACACCATTATCACCCGCACCATCACCGTAGAATGGATTGTAAAATATATTTTGGGCATAGCGGATGTAGTTGGCAGAAAGAGTCGAGCGGAATTGAAACGCATCCCAAAACCGATATACTGCGAATATATTGCCATTTAAAAAGAGCTCTTGCCCCCTGTTAACGTTGAGTTTGGATACAGCGATGGGATTCGCATTCCCAAGTCCTCTAATGTTTGCATTGTAGTCTCCATCTTTTGTTGTAGGGTGATACGACCGGTGCTACAAAATAACGAGCCAATATAGGGTTACTAAAAGCACTGCTCGCCAAAATTCCGTTTTGAGTGGCGTGTGCCAAATTGATATGGGTGCCAAAGCACAGCTGATCCGAGTAGCGATGGGTCAGGGATAGGTTTAAGGCATACCGATTGAGGTCTGTGCCGGACTGCAAGCCTTTGTTGCTATACGCGCCCAACCCCAAGTTGTACTTTATGTTTTCAGTACCGCCGCTGATGTTTATATTATTGCTTAAGACCACGGCTTTGCCCCGCCTGGTGTAATCCTGCCAATCCGTACTGCTCTTTGCATCCCATCCCGTTTTCTTTTCACTGTCCATAACCATAACTCTTGCTGCATCCAGATTAGCGGCTTTACCTGCATTGAGTAGCCCGATAGCGTAGCGCGTTATCCATTCCTCAGCATTTAAGGGCTTAAACTTGTCGAAAGCTATGTCCCCTAAGCTATGCTCAGAGCGATACGATATGCGGGTATCCTGGTTATACGCACCGCTTTTGGTGGTGATCAGTATTACGTCATTGGCGCCCCGCGCTCCATAAATCGCCGTGGCAGAGGCATCCTTTAAAATCGTGACACTTTGTACTGCATTGGGATCCAAAGCTGCCAATGGATTGGAGTCCGGTAGGCTTGTGGGATCGTTATTGATAACCGGCGCCCCGTTAATTACATACAAAGGTCTAGCGTGTGCACTGATCGAGCCCACCCCGCGAATGATGTCAAAGACACTGGAGCCCGGTTGTCCCGAGCCGGCGGAAACCGAAATGCCCGCGACCGAACCGGACAAGGCCTCGGCCACATTGGTAAAGGGCGTCTGTTCCAGCGTTTTCTTCACATCTACCTCGGAGATGGCCGAACTGAGCTCGGCTTTGTTCTTTTCCCTGTATCCCACTACAACGAGCTCACTTAGCTTCTCCGAGACGGGGACTAAGGAGACGTTTAAGGCGGTAGCATAGATCACCTTGATGACTTTGGGTTGGTAACCGATATAAGTAAATTTCAGGCCTTGCCCTGGGCTGACCGCTATGGTGTACTTTCCATCGAAGTCAGTCGAAGCCTCTCGGTCGGTTCCCATCGCGATGATATTTACCCCGATCAGCGGTTTACCGTTCTCATTGCGGACGGTACCAGATACGGTCTTTTGTTGTGCTTGGGTCTCTGCGTTTAAAAGTAGGAGTGCTAAAGCCAAAAGGTCTTGCAAAATAATAATTCATAAGGGTGAATAATTAGGATTTCAAAAGACAATAATACGAGTTTTAATTAAAAGAACAATACGATAGGCTACAGACGTGTATGTAAAGGCGGGGCATATTTGTCCAATACGGCTTGTGCTGGATGTGTCTAGCCGTTTTTATCGAAAACGATCCAAGAATCTCGTGAAAACCCTTTTGTTTGGATTAATGTTTATTTTTATCAGGGTAAATCAAACGGGGACATAAATGTCCATACAAAAGCCCTTTAGGTGTTAAGCCTTGTATATGGAGATGTTGCCGTGGCGGCCGGCTTAGATGAAGCCGGCCGGGGTTGTCTGGCCGGACCGGTGGTAGCGGCGGCTGTCATATTGGATAAAAGCTGTGTGATCGCCGGGCTCGACGACTCGAAGCGGTTATCCCCAAAGGTTAGGGCGCGCTTGCGAGCAGAAATAGAAGAGAAAGCCGATTCCTTTTCGGTTTCTTTCGCCTCAGCGGCAAAAATAGACGCGATCAACATCTTAGACGCCTCCATTTATGCCATGCACCAAGCCATAGCAGCCCTGATACAAAAGCCGGAATTCCTGCTCATAGACGGAAACCGCTTTCACCCTTACCCCGGCATACCCCATCGCTGTATCGTCAAGGGAGACACCCGATACGCCAGCATTGCCGCCGCCTCCATCTTGGCGAAAACCCATCGCGATGCGCATATGGTCGGCTTGCACGAGTCGCATCCCGAATACGATTGGATCCACAACAAGGGTTATCCCACTCGAAAGCACCGAATCGCCATAGCGCGATATGGAATGACACCGCAGCACCGGCGGAGTTTTAGCTGTAAACCCTTGCCGACCGACTCTTCCACAGGACGAAGAAAGACTTGTGCTTTAATCCATCGAAAAGGTTTAAAGCCAAAGAATCGAGCTATCTTTTCAGGTTCTCATGCAGGGGAAAAACCGAGGATTAAAGCTGGATTTTCAAACGGCCTTCCACAGTGGTTAAGCGCAAGGAAGCCCTTTTAGACGCTTTTCACCCCCAAAAAAGGTAAAAACAGCAAACCGATAGAAGCCGGTATTTTCAAAATGTCTCACATAGGAGCAAAAAAGATGGTCTTTTTCAAACCCTTACAAAATAGAAAGGGAGCAAGCGAACACTGCGGGACAAGGGGCCAAAGAGGAGAAGTCCAAAACCCACTTATGCCAACTGCGGAAAAAACCAGGCAGGGGACTCGACGAAGGACAAACCAATCCAAGCTGCGCAATCCAACCTACAGACCCATGTCCCAGCTGCAGCTAACCACTGGATGAATCAACCGCGTTAACGAACCAGCCGCACCCACTCAACCCGTCACAGCAACCAGCCCATGCGATGAGAAAGCACCCACTCAAACCTGCCTGCGACAAGCGTAGAAAAGACAGGCGCGAAAAAGATAGACTCGCAAAAGATAAGACGTATAAGGGGGTAAGCCCACAAAAGACGACCCCATAAGAGATGGCCCAACAAAAAACAGCCTCACAAAAGGTAAGACGCATAAGGGATAAGCCCAAAAAGGATAAGACCCGAAAAAGACAGGCGCGAAAACCCGACAGATGGCAACTCAATTAACCAACCCAAGCCACAAAGTCCAAAATCCACCCAACCAACCGCAGAAAAGACCCATGTGAAAAACCCAACGGAGGATAAGGGAAAAACAAAGCGGTCCAAAATCCAAGCAACCCGAACGAATCAGCTAAGTCGCAACCAGTCCAAGCGAAGCGCACGCATCCAATCGCACCATAAGGCCATTCAGCCAACCCCAACGAACACGTCAACGCAACGCGCTGAAACAGGCTCAAACAAAACCAAACGAACCACGACAAACCAACCGAGTGCAGCCCATCCAACGAGTCACAACAAATCAGCCAGCTCAAGCAAGACAAGCCATCAACCCAATCCAATTAGCCCACTGAACAAATCGAGCGGTCCAACCCACACAACCCAAAACCCGCCTATGCCAACTGTAGAAAAACCTAGGCAAGGGACTCGACAAGGGGCAGCCAATCCAATCAAACCAACCAGCCCAAACCAACCAACCCTACTCTCCACCCACTCACTCCAACCCATCCAAACCCACGCAGCAGCACAGCGTAACCCATCAAAAGCAACCCACTTACCCCAACCGCAGAAAAGACCCATGCGAAAAACCCGACAAAGGACAAAAACAACCCAGCCCAGCCAACCCATGCGGCGCAACGCGCCCAGGCCACAGCGCCAAAAAACCAACTCAACAACTCGACGATGCATCAGCAAAACCCAACGCAACCCAATCCAACCGCGCGAATCGAATCGCAACGCATGAACACAACTGCAGCAACCCAACCCCTACGCGAACACACCAACCCATTCAAACCAACCCAACGGCACCGCAATCAGCCGAGCCGATCAAACCGCCAGTGCAGGAACGGACAAACCGATAAATGAGTAACGCAAGTCAAGCCTTTCTCAACCGCGAATCAGAGATGGGAAAACACCGCCGCGCTTTTAAATACCTACAAAAAGACAAAACTCAAAGCTGTTCGACAAAAAACAAGCCCTTTTTGGACGCACCCGATTGATCGGTGGTGGAATTGGACGTGTACAAGGACAAATACAAGCGCCTAATAGCCTTTATAAACCGCATTCAAACCTTACATTTGTCAAAAAAATCCATGTCTATCAAAGGGCTTAGACACGGCTTCCTACTTCTCGTTTTGGCCTTTTTCATCGGCGCTTGTACCCGGTCGAAAAAAGCGTTAAAGCGCAGCGCGCTCATCGAAGCCGCACCCATACACAGTGCACTCATCATCGAAACGGCAAACCTGAAGCAGGCCTATGCCAACTTGTCGCATTCACAAATATGGCAATCCCTAAAGGGGCTTGAAGTACGCCGGGCGTTGGATCGCAATCGCGATTGGTTGCAGGTGATTGCTAAGGCTTCTCGGGGGTTGTTACGGACTGACCGGCGATTTGTGATCTGCGCTGACGACAGTGGTGTGAAGTCCTCGGCCTTGCTATTCTATACGTCTGCCGATGAGATACGACCCGATTCGCTGATTAAAAACCTATCGGATTCATACCGATTTTCCAGCTACCGGTATGACGGCCAAAAATTATTTGCAGCGCAGTCGAGGAAGAAAAAGACCGATTGGTACTTTTCGCTGTATCGAAATGTATTCTTCTTTAGCCGTTCTAAATTGCTGGTCGAGGAGGGTATTCGTCAGCTCAGCTCGGATGCTTCGCTGTTGCAGCAAGCCGACTTTGCCTTCTTGTATCAGACCAAGAGCAACAGCGCCGATATAAACGCCTTTATACCCACTGGGCGGAGTGCTTCTCTCTTGCGCAATGGTTTTGAGAAATACAGGGGTTCCGGGCTGCAAAACCTAGCGGATTGGGCTGCTTTGGACCTAAACTTCAAGAGAGACCGGTGGAACATAAGCGGTGTGTTGCAGGTGAAGGACAGTTTGCCGCGATTCCTCAACCGCTTCAAAAGGACGCCCGCCCATATCGACTACGCGAGAAGGTGGATCCCTGCCTATGCAGCCGCTTACGCGTTTTATGCCCTGACGGATTATGCGACTTACTACCGAAATCTGAAGCATTACTGGAATCAGACGAACGCCTTGAGGCGAAACCAAGACAGTCTCAGCAAATGGGGGATCGACTTAGAAGACTTGTTTTCTTGGGCCTCAAAGGGCTTTGTAAACTTTTATACCTTTGACAGAGACGCGGTACAAAACAACCTGATCCTCTCGACTGACAAGCCCGATGCGGCTGCGCAAAAGCTCGCTGCCCACAGCGCGGTCTCGCAGACCTACCGGGGATACGAGATACGCGAGCTGAGCCATCCGAAACTCTTGGATTACGCTTTTGGCAAGGCTTTTTCCATAGCCCATCCCTACTACTTCGTGGGTAAAAACGCCGTGGTTTTCTCCGGGCGTCCAGTCGTTTTAAAAAATCTAATCACCCAATTGCAGAACCGCAAGACCCTCGGCAGCTCCGATGAAATCATGCAATTCAGGAATGCCTTTGTCCCCCAATGCCAGGTTTTTCTGTTTGCACAAAATCCGGGGGCACTGCGATTCATCGCACCGCTACTCTCGGAACGGGCTCGAAGCAGGCTTTTGCAAAAACGGGCTGTTGAGCGGATTCGATTTTTTGGCTTGCAATTGAACTTCAACGGCGAACAAGCCGTACTCACAGCGGCCTTACAGAGCGGTCGATCGGAAGGCGGAAATGTCCAACCGCTGTGGACGCTGGAATTGGAATCACCCATAGCTGTGGGACCTTTTGCTTTTACCGACTACAAAACCCACCGAGCGGAAATCGCATGGCAAGATGCGAAACACACCCTCTATTTAGCCGACACCAAAGGACATATACTGTGGCGCAAAAATTTACCCGAAAAAATTATGGGCGGTATTCACGAGATGGACATGTACAAGAACGGCAAGATTCAAATGGTCTTTAATACCGCAACGCACGTATATGTAGTGGCGCGTAACGGTGAGGTTGTCGAACCCTTTCCCATCGCTTTACAGAATCGGGCTTCTGCACCCATGGGCCTTTTCGACTACGACAAAAACCGCAACTACCGGCTGCTCATACCCGAAGGCAAGCGCTTTGCATTGTACGACCAGTTGGGCAAAAGGGTGCCTGGCTTTCATTTTAAGCCCCCCGAGGGCTACGTCAACTCGGCACCGCATCACTTCCGAATCGGCACAAAAGATTATATAGCAGCGACTACGAGCGCTGGAGAGATCCTACTGTTGCATCGCAATGGGCGCATTCGGGTAAAGGTGCCCAAAACCTATGATCTGTCCGGGCAGCCCTTGGCGCTGATACCCGGGGAAAAGCCACATTGGATAACCACTACGACAAAGGGGGAGTGCCTCAGCATTTACCCGGATGGAAAAACCGATACTTCCGATTTGAGGCTACAGCCGGGACACGGGTTTCAAGCGGCCGGAAAGACGGTGGTCTTCTGCTCGGGTGGCGAATTGAAACAGCTCGGAGATGAGGGTTTTACTTATCGTACAAGCGGTGACCTCGCTTACCTGAGCACCGGTAAAGCTGGCCGGCGGCGGTACTATGCTGCAACCGACCGCGTACGCAAACAGGTTTACCTAATCGACAGCCGTGGAAAATTGGTCAAAGGCTTCCCCGTTTACGGGGATGGCCAAGCGCTGATTTCGGATTCGGATGGGGATGCAAACCCCGAAGTGGTGGTAGGCACGGCGGAGGGGCAGCTCGTATTTTACGGAAGTTAGAGCGATGCTTGATCGGGGATGAGCACTGCTTCAAAGGCTGACTCAAAGTATTTTTTGAATTTTTCCTTCACCTCGGACATCGGTACCTCGCGCTTTAATTCACGCTGTAGGGAAGTCACCGCTTTCCCTTTGATGCCACAGGGGATGATCCAATCGAAATAACCCAGGTCGGAGTTTACATTGAACGCCAAGCCGTGCATGGTAACCCAGCGGCTGGCGCGCACCCCCATCGCACAAATCTTGCGGACAAAAGGTGTGCCCACATCCAACCAAACGCCGGTTTCCCCTCGGGAACGCATCCCCTGCAGTCCGTAATCAGCGAGGATTTGGATGATGATACCTTCGAGATGGCGCAGGTATTTGTGTATGTCGGTGAAAAAGTGCTCCAAATCCAAGATGGGATAGGCCACCAACTGTCCAGGGCCGTGATAGGTGATATCGCCCCCGCGATTGGTTTTGTAAAACGCCGCATTCATCTCGTCCAGCTTATCTCCATTCGCCAGTAAATGGCTTGTACAACCGCGTTTACCCAAGGTATAGACATGGGGGTGTTCGACCCATAGCAAGTGGTCTTTCGTCTGGATGGCCGCCGGGTTTTTCGCCCTTCGGCGCGCCACTTTCTCCCGTATCGTACGTTGAAAAATTTTTTCCTGGTAATTCCATGCTGCTCTGTAATCGCACAACCCTAAATCTTGAAGGTGTACCCGCCTCATGGTACAAAACTACGCTTTCCGCCTTTCTCGACCCCGGGTGCCTTGTGCATGAACACGGCATGGCTTCCAGCATCTTTTACCCTTTTCGAGTTAAACATCGGGTTAAACAACTCCCCATAACTGCAAACCAACACGCTCTTGTACGCCACTTGATTCGCATTCAAAAGATGATCTCTGCTGGGTAAAAGCTGCTCCAAAGCGTTGGGGTGATCGAGCTAAATTTTCAATCCATCGGGCTTAGAAACCGGTGGGAAAGGGTTTACATCGGCATTGTCTGCTCGATATGTCTGTATCTGTATTACGAGGGTATGTCCTTTCCAAAAATCACTTTATTTCAGTCTGCTTTCAGGGATTAGCAGGCGCTTCCACCCACGCATGGCTTCTATATCACGGCTGATTGGAGCAAGTTTTTGTTTTTCTAATCTTTGTCGAGCGGCTTATCTTTGCCCCTTTGAGCATCTCACGATGAAGCGCAGTATGGCATTGATCGTCTTAGCTGCTGGTAAGGGCAGCCGTTTCGGTGGCTTAAAGCAGTTTGTTTCCGTCGGCCCCCACGGTGAGAAATTGTTGGAATACACCCTATACGATGCCCTACGGGCGGGCTTTAGCCGGGCGGTTTTCGTCATACGAAAGGAAATTTCCAAGGAATCGCGTCTCTTCTTTCAGGACTTGGCCAAAAGCATTCCCATTGCAGTGGTATACCAGGAGACGACTGCGCTCCCAGCGGGAGGCTGGGATGTGGCGGGGCGAGAGAAGCCCTGGGGCACAGGCCATGCACTTTGGGTGGCTCGCGAAGTGGTCGAAGGACCTTTTGGCATTGTCAATGCAGATGATTTTTACGGTAGAGGAGCCATTTCAATCCTGGCCGATTATCTGCAGGATCCCGGCGCTGCGTCCGGCGCTTTGGTCCCCTACCCGGTGGAAAAAACGCTCTCGAGATTTGGATCCGTCTCCCGGGGTGTATGTCGGGTGCAGAACGGTTGCTTAGCGGGTATCGAGGAACGGAAAAAAGTGGCGCTGATCAAGGGTGCGGTCAGTCATCAAGGGCCGAACGGCAGGGTAGCGATACCGAGGGGTACACCCGTTTCAATGAATTTATGGGGGGGATCGGCGCTCATCTTGGATGAAGCAGAATCCCATTTCAAAGCTTTTCTCAGAGAAAATGCGGGTTCCAAAGACGCTGAATTTTATCTCTCTACCATTTACAACCGCGCCATTTGTGAGCGGGGCTTAAAAGTGAAAGCGCTGCATGCCGATAGCGAATGGTTTGGACTGACCTATGCCGAAGATATCGGCTACGTTGCGCAACGCATTGCGGACTTGATTCAAACGGGTATCTATCCGGCGCATTTGTGGGGCTGATCGATATAAGCCCCGGTTGCTGGAACAGGGCAAAGACAAAAACCTGCCACTTCCAATGACCCCTACGAGCCGGGCGGCAAGAAAATGAAAGCCGATCTGTAGGTCTATCCCATGGGGGTGGGCACGAGCGATGAGTCCTGCTTTTTCAAATCGACCCACAGGCAAAAGCAAAAGGATGCGATCGAAACCAGCCTAAAAGCGCAAAACCCAAAAACACTCCCCTTTTAAACGGTCAAACAGCGACGACAGCATAATGTCCATCCTTCAAACGCCCAGAAAAGGGCAAAACCCAAAAATATCCCCCTTTTAAACGGTCAAACAGCGACGACAGCATAATATCCATCCTTCAAACGCCCAGAAAAGGGCAAAACCCAAAAACACCCCTCGTTTAAATGGCCAAACAGTGGTAACAGCATAGTTCCCCTTCAAACGCCCAGAAAAGGGCAAATGCGCAAAAGCGAAGTGTATCCTTTTCAAGTTGACAACATGCAGATCAGCATACAAGCGCAAAAGCGATCTCAGCTCTTCAGGCTGCCATGCGCGGGCAAGCGCAGTTTCTGGATTTTAGAACAAGCTGCAGAGATAAAAGCCAAAAGATAAGCCCACTCTTTTTAATTGACACAGATAGACGAACACAGAGAACATACCCATTTTCAAACCGAATCAAGGGGTCAAAGGCCAAAGACAACTCTTTTTAAGCGGCCAAACCGGAACGGGGAAATAAGCCCTAACCCTTTAAACACACACAAAAGGATGCATACCCAAAGATGAGTTTGAGTTTTCAGCTCGTCTCCAATTCTGATATGCAGTAAAAGCCAATGCAGCCGACCGCAGGGATAAAAAAGCGAGGCAGCTTTTCAAAATGACCCGCAGGGTGAAATGCAATAAAATCCGAAAAACGAATCGCCCCAGCTTGGAAAAACAAATCGTCTTTTTTTGATAAACACATACTACCTGTCAATACAGGTTTCTTTGCATCGAAATGAGTAGGGAAGTAAGAAAAATCTTTATTCCACTCAAACCGAAAAAAATGGAATAAGGCAACAGACACAGACGCGGGCCAGAGAGCCAAACTCGAAAAAATAAGGCCGGGTTTTCAGATGTTGCACCGTAGATATAAGATCGAAAGCCGACGCCCAATTCCAGATTGCCCCACAAGGACGAGAACAAAAAATGAGTTCGGCTTTTCAAACTGCCAACTGGGAGTGGAAAGCAAAAGCCTAATCCGTATTTCGAGCCGGGTAGCGGCCTTCCCTGCATGGATGGCAGCGGGCTATATATTTATGGCTTTTCGTTTTCGGCTCTGGATTGCGCGGCGTCGCAGCCGAAATTTTCCGCTATTTTTTGGACGATCACCTCGGCCAGCTTTCGCTTGGATTCAAGTGTCCAGCCCGCTACGTGTGGGCTGAGTACGACGTGGTCAGCCCGGGTTAAGTAATCGAAAGCCCGCGGCAGCTCCGCGCCTTGAAAAAGGCGTTCAAAACTCGATTGTTCGTATTCTAAAACATCTAAGCCAGCCCCTTTGATCCGCCCCGATTGTAGGTGGCGAACCAGATCAGCCGTTTTGACCACAGCACCGCGCGCGGTATTGAGCAAGTAAAGGGGCTTTTGAAAGGCTCTTATAAATGAGTCGTCTACCATGCCGGTGGTAAGCGGTGTTTGGGGTACGTGTAAACTCAGGATATCGGCTTCGGCTTGTAAGACAGCCAAGGGCACCTGTCTCGCATTTTCATCGCTTAGGCCTGGTGCGATATCGAAGGTTAGGACGCGGGCCTCAAAGCCGCGCAACTTTTGGGCGAAAGCCTTGCCCGTATGGCCGTAACCGATAATGCCTACCGTCTTTCCGCTCAGCTCTTCGCCGCGGTTGGCTTCGCGCCGCCAGCGGCCCTTTTTGACTTCTTTATCAGCCGATGTGATCTTGTTGAGCAAAGCCAAGAGCAAGGCCAAGGTGTGCTCGCCCACTGCATTTCGGTTGCCCTCCGGCGCGCTAAAGAGCGCAATGCCCAAGCTTGTCGCACAGGCTACATCGATGTTTTCTAACCCACTGCCTACGCGGCCGATGAATCGCAATCGCTTAGCCCTTTGTAAGAAGGAGCTGTCTAAGCGAAAGCGGCTTCGGATGATCAGGCCCTCATACCGGTCTATCTCACCCTCGATTTGAGACTTGGTCGACTGGTAATCCGCGTGGTTGTCAAACCCCATTTGGGCTAAGCGCTCCCATAAAATCGGGTGGTTTTCATCTAAGTGTAATACGCGCATCGACCATCCCAATCTAAGTCCAGCCATAGCGGTGGCTAAAAATGCTTAGTGCAGTCCATATCATGAGCGGGCGATTGAGTTTTAAGGCTGTGCGCGGCTTCGATTTCTTTGCTGAGCTCTACAAAATCGGTTACCGTCAGTTGTTCGGCGCGCAGGTCGAGCCAATGCTGCGCTTGTAAGTCGTCGGATAGGGGCAAGCCTTTTAGCGTATTGCGAAGGGTTTTTCGCCTTTGTTGAAAGGCTTTTTTTACCACTTGAAAAAATAGCGCTTCATCCGCTGCCGGGCGACTCGCTTTGCGAATCAGGCGGAGCACGCCCGATTTTACCTTGGGTGGCGGACTGAAGACCTGCTCATCTAAGGTGAAGCGGTATTCCACCTCGTAGAATGCCTGGGTGAGCACAGTGGGAACGCCGTAAATTTTGCTGCCGTGGGCTGCGGCAACCCGTTCGGCGACTTCTCTTTGAAACACGCCGACCCATTCGGGTATGTAGTCCTTGTTTTGCAAGACTTTAAAGAGGATTGGCGTGGATATGTGATACGGAAAATTCCCGATTAGCGCAAAGGGTTCTCCGTTGAAGAGTTGGGTTAGATCACAATTTAAAAAATCCCCTTGTACGATCTGCAACTGGTCGCCATGCGCATAGCGCGCCTTTAAAAATGCAATGGATTCCGCATCTATGTCGATGAGCTGTAATCGACCCGACCTTTCCAATAAGAAATCGCTCAATGCACCGGTTCCCGCTCCGACTTCCAATACGTTTTTTAGCTTATGGGATAGGGATTGCACGATTTGCTCGGCGATGCGCCGATCGGTTAGGAAGTGCTGCCCCAGGTGCTTTTTGGCCTTTACCACCATGCGAAGATAGCGGAAAAACCCGCCATCGATACAAGCCCAGCATTGACAAAGTCCAAACGGAGGAGAGAATCGGGGGAGAAGAACAGGCAAAAACTGAACCCACTCCTTAGACCCTAACGACGAAAAAGCCGAGAGAGAAGAACGGGCAAAAAAAGCCGCTATCCGACCAGCGACAACAATAGCTGAGACCAAGGCTCAAACAGAGGAGAAAACCGAGACGAGGAAAAACACCTAAGGAGACTGCTGTCCAGCAAACGAAAACAACCGCTCAGACTAAAACCGCCATCGACACAAGCCTGCCATTGGCAAAAGTCAACATCTATGCAAAACCGCGAGGCCAGCTGCAACCCAAGGCGCAACCCGAAGCCGCCAAACCAGATGCCACCCAACGAGCCAAAACAGGTTCTAAGCCAAGCATCCCTATCCACGCAAGAACCCGCCATTGGCACAAGCCCAGCATTGATAAAAGCCGTCATCAACCCAAAAATTCATTATCGATACAAGCCCTCACCATTGTATAAAGCCAATATCGATACAAAATCTGCCATTCGACATAAGCTTCGCACTGACAAAATCCCATTATAGAAGCAAGAACTCGCTATCAATACAAACTCCCACCATGGATAAAAACCCCGCCGACGCAATTCAACCCACTAACCCAATCCTACCCGACACAAGGCCAACTTAAAACCACCAGCCCAAAACGCCAATCCGAGTAATCGACCCGATTAACGCAAAGCAGCAACCCAGCCAGCCCATGCGATGACAAAGCACCAACTCAAAACCCGCCTATGCCAACCGCAGAAAATACCCGTGCAAAATCCCCACAGATGGCAACACCCAATGCAACCGTGTGCAAGCGCTGCAGAATGACAACCTACAATCCACAAAACCCACCTATGCCAACTGTAGAAAAGACCCATGCGGAGAACCCGACAGGAGACAACCCAATCCGAGCCACGTAATCCAACCGACGGACTCGCGCACCCGCGCACTGATCAATCGAGCAACCCAAACTCGCCTATCCCAGGCGTAGAAAAGACAAAAGCAAAAACCCGACCGGCACAGCACCCAATGCATCTGCGCAGCAACCCGCCCGACTTAACTGAGCCAGCCCAACCAATCGCAACCCAAGTCAGGAAAAGCAACGCAATCCAACAAGTCAATCCAGTCAACGCAGCAGCAACAACACAACCAACCACACCGACAAACCAGCCCAAAGCTCAACGAGGGACAAGGGGAAAAGACGAGAAGTCCAAAACC
>JANQLC010000019.1 GCA_028280815.1 Flavobacteriales bacterium
CATCGATAGGGCGCCGGGCTTGACGAATCGTAAAACCAAGAAAAGATACACGTCTGCAAAAGTTACGGAGTATAAAGTGACTCTAAACCGATTGAAGGACTTTGAAAAGCATCGAAAGGCAAAAATCAAGATGGCCGGCTTCAGCTTATCTGTTTACGACGAGGCTATAAATTTCCTATCGGATCAGAGAGGATATTCGCTTAATTCAATAGGCGCTTTCATTAAAAACATCAAAGTTTTTTCTAGGAAAGCCGAAGAGTTCGGGCACCGTGTACATGCAGACTACAAAAAGTCGGAATTTGCTGTATTAAAGGAAGAAAGTCCTTCGATAGCTCTCGGCGAATCGGAAATACAGCGTCTTTTCGAGCATGACTTCTCGGCGGATCCCGAACTGGAAAATTGTAGAGATTTGGCTATAATAGGACTATGGACGGGGTTGAGGATTTCGGATTTGCTCGATTTACCGACGATAAACGCTTCGGATCGATTCATTACCGTGCAACCGAAGAAGACAAAGGATTCGTCGGGCGTTAAGGTGGTGATTCCCTTGCATCATCAAATCAAGGGAGTTCTCAGCCGTAGAGGCATACCGGTTAGTATTTCAGAGCATAAATTCAATCTGTCGATCAAAAAGGCGTGTAAGACGGTGGGCATAACCGATCGATTGAAAGGCTCGTTGATGAACCCGAAGACCAGACGAAAGGAAGTCGGTATGTATGCGAAGTATCGATTGGTGAGTTCGCACACCTGCAGACGTTCGTTTGCGACCAATCTGTACAAGATGAATTTTCCGACGCTTTCGATTATGAAGATCACCGGCCACACGAGCGAGCGAAGTTTTTTGTCCTATATCAAAGTCAAGCCTACGGAACACGCCGAGAAACTGCTCGATCACTGGAACGATTACTACAGCGGGAAAGGACAAGTGTCGTCCAGCAGGCTATCGGATTAGTGAGTACGGCGACTTTTGGGACAAATTGGGCCGGCTATGTGTGGTCTTATCCCTTGACAAAAACAAATGCAGCAAACAGTTCCTATATTCAGATGTGACTCAAATAGCCATACAAGCGAGGAGGAATACCGTGCAACCATCATATGTGCTAACGATTTACTATGTTTGATGGTTAATTAATGAGAAAATGCCAATAAATTGATTATACAGAAATTTGCGTTTACTCATTAGTTGTAGTAACAGATGTAAGAGAATGGATCCAATGCACGATAAAAAAAAGTATAAGGCTAAAGAAGTCTTTATTCCCGGAGGGCAACCAACAATGACATACAATTCTCGATCTAAACTAAACCTTGAGGAGAAATTAGCTGATGTCAAGGAATATCATAACAAGCTTGTTATGATGACTGGCCATACAAAGTTAGGGAAAACTGTACTAACCCGCAAGGTGTTTCCAAAAGATAAAACAGTATGGCTTGATGGTGGTTCGGTTTCTTCTGAGGAAGGCCTTTGGTTAGAGATAGTTCGACAACTTGGTATTTACATTGACGAGACAGTATCTAAGTCGAAGAATAAGAAGACACAAGGGGAAATAAAAGGAGAGGCAAAAGGACAATTAATGCTAGCATTTGAACTTGGAGGTAAAGCCTCTGTTTCACAAGCAATAAAAGAAGGTGAGTCCAAAACTCAAAGTAGAAAAGGAGACCCAAAGACCAGTGCAATTAAATATTTAAAAGAAAGCAAGACACCTCTTATTATTGACGATTTTCATTATATAGACCGGAATCAACAAGCTAAACTTGTCAGAGTGGTAAAGTCTCTAATATTTGAAGGCCTTCCAGTTGTTTTTATTACTATTCCACACAGGCGATTCGACGCTATGAAAGTGGAACGTGAAATGACCGGTAGGATTGATAATATTACTGTACCCCATTGGGAAATTGAAGAGCTCATTGAGATTCCAAAATCAGGATTTAAGGCTCTAAATGTAGACGTTACACTTAAAGTTGCCAAAAAACTTGCCGAAGAATCAATTGGCAGTCCTCATTTGATGCAGGATTTCTGTCGAGAGCTTTGTAATACTAATGATATCGAGGAAACTCTTGATGATAAGATTGTAATTGATTCCATTGATGATCAGATATTTAGACACGTTGCCCAAAACACAGGTAGAGTAATTTTTGATAAGCTCAGTCGGGGACCAACAGCAAGAAAAGATAGGCTACAGAGGGAGCTGAGAAATGGTGAACCAACGGATATTTACGGATTGACTCTTCATGCGCTTGCTGACTTAAAACCTGGGCTAGATAAAATTGAGTATGAAGCTATAAGAACAGCCATTAAAAGGGTAAGTGCACAAAGCCCACCCCAAGGCAATGAGATAACTAGAGTTTTGGATCGAATGTCGGAAATTGCAACTTCTGACGAATCTTCAACACCTGTTATTGAATGGGATAAAGAAGAAGGAGTACTATATGTAACGGACCCCTTTTTCGCATTTTACTTAAGGTGGGGGAAGATGGACTGATACACTGGATTGAGATGTGTTTTATTCACATCCAAGGTTTCAGCAAGTTCCTCTCGATAGTCGGGTTTATCCAGCTAATTTAAAATTACGGGAAGAGCGGCCTGATATATTGACACTGATCACTCCCTTGCTTTGCCTTTGGACTCGACGATAGACTGATTCCTATGGATTGGCTCGCCAAAAAGAATAGGTAGTAAAGCTTTTCTAATGCCGTCTAGCTGAAGATAAGGCTTCGGCTGCAATACATATTCCCATTCGAGCCTTAAAAGACGGCCTTAGAAGCTCCTATATGCAAGCATAGTCTACGTTTGCCAACAAGATATTGAGGATGTTGGTAAGAGGCGTCTTGCTACTCTTCTCTTTTGTGAGGCTCCAAGAAACGATCTCCATTGAAATGGATCATGTGATCCGGATTTTCCGCTATCCAAACCTCGGTTCCCCAAGCTATGTCGGCCGCGTGTCTGCGAAATTCTGCTGTGTCTGGAAAAGCGGTTACATAGACACGCTCCACCTTGCAGTCTTCCAAGGCCTTTTCCAGCTCGAACCAGCGTTTTGGAGACACTGGGCCATGACTAGTCACCGCTTCAATCAGGAATAGCCATCTGCGCTTTTCGTCGTACACCATCATATCGGGCAGCTTGTCATGGGACATAGGCGGGATGCCCAAGGCGTCCAATCGCTCTGCCTTCATCACCAAGAACTTGCCGCCTTCGTTCCGACTGCTGGCGGTGTCACCGATATACAGCACGAGGCCGGAGTCCCCGATGAACCGGGGGCAAAACTGGTGCACAACATCGGCGTGCAGTTGGTTGTGTTTACCTGGTGATAGCTTGATTTTCTGTCCACCGGGCAGCCGCACCGAGACTTTCTCCATATTCAGCTTATGCCGGTAGATCTCCTGAAGGTTGTGTAGGTCTTTCTTGTATTCCTCGATTTTCTCTTTCCAAGCACCGTTCGGGTATTCCTTCAGCAACTCTATAATGGGCTGGTTTAGCGAGTAGTTATTGTCCTTGCTGTTGTTAGGACGAGAGGGATTGTCACGGTTTCGATCGACAATTCGGGCTTGCTCGAATTGATGCAGCGTTTGGCGCCGTATGGTTTCCCTAGTATTGGGCTTATAGTTCTGTCCGTAATGCTCACGGATGAACTGCATAATATCCACGGTTGGCAGCAGGGGGCTTGTGCGTTCTTCCAGTCGTCTTGTGGCCGGATGTTGGCGAGTGCCAGAAATACCCAGCTAGACCGCTTATTGTATTGCTGCTTTGGCAGACCCAATGCTTTCAGCAGCTGCTGTGTTTCTTCTAGTTTTTGTTCTCTGCTCATGCCCCGATCGATTCCTTTACTTGTAAGTGAAAATTGACAATGCTGTCGATTTTCTGTTGATTGGTAGCGATTCTCGATTCCACTGAAGGTGAGCAAATAAACCCCGATGCTGAGGTCGTAAAAAAGGCTACAGAGATAGATGTGAGCGGAATATAATCCGAAAAACGAAATCAGGTCAGTTTGAAAAACAAAATCAGATTTTTTGAGAAACACACTGCTCATTTGTTTGGGTACTCATCCTGATTCACTTTGTAATTACTGGCGTTCCCGCGCATTTTCAATTTTCTTCAATTCGATGGAATTCGTTTTACCCCCTATGCTCGACAAGCGGCGGTCATTTTTTCCCTTTCAGGCTTTGTGGCTTCTCTCTAGACTTTTGGTGTTTCACACCTGGGAATTCTTGAGCCCCGTAGACCATTCCGGCTGTGTTTTGTGCGCTCTCACAAGCTCAACAGACCGACTGATAACTTACAAAGAGTCCGACTGTGCACAGGGTGGACTTTCTACTCCATACAAGCGATCCCGCATGAGCAAAAAGTGGACAAGGCGGATTGAGAATCGCGTTCACGACAGCCTCCATACAGGTTCAGGATTCCCCGACCTTTGATTTTTCATCGGTCTTTTTCGTGGCTCCCCCATCTCTTGAAGCGTTTTTAAACTCTTTAATCCCGCTCCCCAAACCGCGCATCAACTCGGGGATTTTTGTTCCGCCAAAGAGCAAGAGTACAGCGACTACAATTAATACGACCTGTGTAGTGCTCACGATTAGAAATGCCAATTCACTATACATGGTTAGATTTTGTGCAAAGTTACGAAAATTCACATTTTGTAAATCCAGGATTGGGGGTCTAGCTTCTGGGTTTTTTTCCAGACCTGGAATTCGAGCACGGTTCGATCGGTCTTCGAGTTGGTATAAACATGTCCTATCGGCTGTTTGGTGTCAACCCGGTCACCTTTCTGTACGAAGGTTTGATCGAGGTTGTTGTAAAGCGTATAGTAATCACCGTGCTTGATGAGTACCGCACGGCTACCACCCGGTACGGCATAAATCGAACTCACCACGCCTTTGAAGACCGCACGCGCTTCCGTGCCTCGAGACGTGGCGATCTCCACACCGCTGTTCTCGATGTATATGCCCCGCAAGCCGGGATAGGGTTGTCGGCCGAATTTTGAGATCAATTTACCCCGTGCCACAGGCCAGGGCAATTTATTTTTGTTTGCCACAAAACTGGCACTGCGCAGTGCTACTTCTGCGGTGAGGGGTATGGACCGGGCGCCGGCCGATTTTTTGCGCGCCTCGTGTTCGCGCCTTGCCCGGGCTTCAGCCAGGCGGATCTCGCGTTCGATCATGCGCTTAATCTGTCTATCCAATTGCCGCTTTTGGCTCTGCTTGCGCCTTACTTCGGCGAGGAGTGTCCGCTCCTCGGACTTCAGCTGAGCCCATATTCTCTTTTGCTGAGCCGTCTCGGCTTGCCATTTTTTTCGCTCGCGCTCCGCCTTTTCCAGCAGGCTTCTCTTTTCCCCACGCTGGGCCTCGATCCGCCGGATGCTGGCCGCTACCTTTGCCTGGGTCGCGCGGATTTCATCCGCTTGTCTCTTTTGGAAAGCCGCGTATTGCCGGATGTAACTCATTCGCTTATAGGCTTGTAAAAAATTATCCGAGGCCAGGATAAACATCCATTTGCCAGAGCGAGAACGGGTTTCATAAGACCTTCGGATAAGCGCCGCATAGCGGGACTGCAAGCGTTTTAAGTCTCGGCGGAGGCGGTTGAGGTGCTTTTCATCGCTTTCCATTCGCCTTTCCAGCATGCTTATTTCCTGTCGCATGTTGCGGATGAGCTGGGCGCGCAAGCCGATTTTTCGCTCCAAGTCCTGTACGATGGCCAAGGATGAACGACTTTTGCGCTGGGTAGCCGCTATCTGCGCGGTGAGCGCGGTGAGCGCTTTTTGAATCGCCCGGTTCTGCCGCTGTAAGTCGGCTTTGCTCAGCTGTGCGGAAAGCGAGCCAATCAGGATGAAAAAACAGGCGAAAACCAACCGATATTTCTGTTTCGAGATCACCACAAGACGATTCGTTTGTAGCCCTTAGGAATGTGGAAGGGCATTCGTATGGGCTGATCAACACGTATGCTTTTATATTCGATCTCGATGAGAATCGGCTTGGCGCCTCCTGCGCTCCTTATGTGAATACGCTTTGGAAAGCACTTGTCCTTTACCCGTATGCAGCCGCTGTAGCCGACGCGTATGCCCGATCTCGCAGCCGCTTTGTACAAAGACTGCGCTACTAGGGTTCCGTTTGCATCGACCCAAATACGGCTCACAAGCCCTTTTAAAGCGGCATTGGGGTCATCTTTGGAATCGTAGGCGAGCTGGTATTGCCACCCTTCATCTCTTAGTGTGTAGCGGCTCGTATCGCCTGCGATAATGGGCTTGCCAGTAAAAATAGCCGCTAGGTCTTCGAGGCTTAAATCCGCACCGAGAAAGGCTGTGATGGACTTTAAATCTCGCTTCACATAGCTGCGGTTTAGCCTTTCATAAAAGAGCAGGCTGTCCTTCGTAACCAGGGCACGAGCTACTGGGACCCCGATAAAAGAAACGCTAAGCCATATGGCGGAGTCTCTGTCCATGCGAATCTTTGCTGAAGCACATCGGGTATCGCCACCGCTTCGGCACGAGACTTTTCCATCCGCCTCCAAACGCTGGTAGGTCAGTCCGCTGTTTTCAATAGCGGTGAGCAGGGATTCAGCGCGCATCTTCTCCAGGGCCGCATGAGATGATATGGCTTTTGGGGTCCGACAGGCGATCAGGACGAGTGCGCAAACAAAAGGAATTGTCCTTTTTACCACGACAGCTTCAACCGATAAATTTCACATCCTATAGCTACCCCACATAGCGCCGTATCCATGAGCCGACAAACCGCATGCCCATTCGCCCACAAAGCTAAAAAACTATTTGAATCCGAAGGGGCTAAGGCAGTCAGTCGGTAATCCTTTAAAAGCCTTACTTTTGGTGGCGAGACGAATCGAGGTGAAGCATCTAAAAATAGCGGTGGCCGGCGGCGGCAGTTGGGCTACCGCCTTGGTAAAAATGCTCTGTGAAAACTTAGAAAACCTAGGTTGGTGGATGCGCAATGCACAGGCTGTGCAACACATAGAGATGAAAAAACACAACCCCAACTACCTGAGCGCCGTCGAACTGCCCATCGATCGGCTCACGCTATCGACCGATCTCAACCGCATCGCAGCCGAATCGGACTGCATCATCTTTGCCATTCCCGCTGCCTTTTTAACCCCTGCACTTGAGGAATTAGGAGTACCTTTAAAAGAAAAAGTAGTCGTCTCAGCCATTAAGGGAATAGTGCCGGAGGGCAACCGGATCATAGGGCAATACTTCATCGATGAGCAAGGCGTTCCCCGCGATCGGCTCGCCGTGATCACCGGCCCTTGCCATGCGGAGGAGGTCGCGTTGGAAAAGCTGTCGTATCTGACCGTCGCCTGTGAAAACCAAAGGATTGCAAAAAAAATAGCCCGAGCCCTGCGCAGCGACTACATCCAGACCAAAATTTCAACCGATATCTATGGGGCGGAATACGCTGCGGTACTCAAAAACGTATACGCCATTGCAGCTGGTATCGCACACAGCCTGGGTTATGGCGATAATTTTCAAGCGGTACTCCTATCCAATGCCATCCGTGAAATGTCGAGATTTCTGGCGGCGGTACATCCCATTGAACGCGACATAAAGGATTTGGCCTACTTGGGGGATTTGTTGGTAACCGCTTATTCCAGTTTTAGCCGGAACCGCATGTTTGGAAATATGATCGGAAAGGGCTATACGGTGCGCGCCGCCCAACTGGAGATGAATATGATCGCCGAGGGCTATTACGCCGCGTCGGGTATACAGCAAGTGAAAGAAGCGCACGGCTTGAAGATGCCCATCGCGTCAGCGGTATATAGCATTCTCTACGGGGGTAAAAGCCCTGAGGACACCATAGAAATGCTCAGCACAACACTGGATTAAAACCAAAAGCCCAGGTTTACATAAATCCGGTTGCGCTTGGCAGAGCTGGAGTAACTGTATTTGATCTCGAGCGGCCCGATGGGTGATTCCAAGCCGCAACCGATTCCCAATCCATCGCGATTGAATCTTTTGGACGACAAGTCGCTGTAGGAATCCCTCAAATTGGCAACGTTGCCAAACAGGGTCAAATAACCCCTTCTCGCGAATTCATATTGAAATGCCAGGTCGGCTTTACCTATATATTTCCCGGCATCACCCCAGGCCCCATAGCCGTAAAAGGGAATGGCATTGTTTAGGTCTTGCTTGCAATTTCCACCGAGGAAGAAGCGATAGGGTAAAGGGGGCTGACTGCCGATGGTAACACCGAGCAGGGCACCCAGCCGAATGGCAAACCTGTCCTTTATGGGAATCGCCCATTCGACCTGGGCTTTTGCAACCGCTGTCGGATCAAAATTCGCGTCCCATTCGGAGTGGTCCCGAAACCTGACTTTTACAGCCGATTCGGATCCCCAGGCGATATACTGTAAACCACCGTCCAAACGGAGGCCCGAGGTAGCAAAATCACTGCGATTATAGGTGTCTAAGCCCACGGAAACGTAGGGGACAAAAAAGGCACCGCCCAGTTCGATATGGGTAAGGCCTCTATCCGTGGGGAAAGGGTCCACGCCCAAGCGTATGTCGTCCAGGGCTACCCCCAATTCTAGGGCGAGTTGCCGCCAACAGCTGGATTGTAAGAAAAGCGCATGGTGAAAATACCGGTAATCTATATCGCTAAGCGCGCCCGATGCGCCGGCGCTCACATCCCAGTCGAAACCTTTGAAAAGATCAGAGACACGGGTTTCAGAATCAGAAGAGGCGTTTAAATACGTGGAGCGAAGCCCAAAACCCAAGCTCAATCCGTTCTCTACAAAGTAGTTGAAGGCATATCGGGGCCGGTCGCCCAAGATGATATCGAGGCTTAGGGTGCTGTTTTTAAACAAGCCGTTCTTGGAAATACCGTTGAAGAGTATGCCCGTCTTGAAAACATCATCGTAATGCAGGCCTAGTTTCACCTGATCCCGATCTCTGTTTTCGGTGAGCATAATTTGTAGCTCGCTCCCCCGATCCGAAGGCGTTATCTTGTAATTGACGAATTTAAAATTTCCGGTACCGTAGATTCGATCGATCCCTTGGTTGAGTTGTTCAACAGTTATCGTATGACCCTGGGCAAATCCGAATTTCCCCAGGATGAAGTCTCGGGTATAGCTCTCATTCCCTCCGATTGCGATTCCACCGAGCTGTATGCTATCCTGCAGTGGAGGGATGGGATTCCCGTGCTGTGAGACACCGCTTTGGCGTTCGGCAATCCGCTTCAAATCGGTGAAATGAGCCCGAGCGGCTCGGGCTCCCTTCTCGATGATCTGCGCTTTTTTATTGAAATCTAGCGTAGTGTATGCATCGACATCGGGTCTGATCAATACGTCGACGAGGCCGACCTGTCTCTCGGTTTTCCATCGGGATGCAAAGGTGGCGATCTGGGTGAGCACCGACGAGATCGATTTCAGCTGCGCCCGGGTTCGCTGACTCCCCCGTGCATCCACCCCAATGATGATATCGGCTCCCATGTCGATGACTTCTTGAACGGGAAAATCGTTGACTACGCCACCATCGACCAGCAGTTTACCGCCGATTTCAAAAGGGACCAACAGAGAGGGAAAAGTGCTGCTGGCATACATGGCCTGCGGTAAAAAGCTGCGGCGTAACAACACCTCCCCACCGGTTTGCAAATCGGTGGCCACAGCGAGATAGGGAACAGCCAAGCTATCGAAGTCGCTGATGGGGTGCACATTTCGCGTGAGTGAGGTGTAGACCTGCAATACTTTTTGCCCCTCTGAATACGCGGTGGGCAGTTCGATTTTACCCTTTCTCACGGGCAAAACCAAGGCATAGCGCTCACCGTATTTCTTTTCAAAATAGGATTTGTAACGCCGTGAGATGGGATGGGACAGGGCTTCAAAAAAGTCGATCTGTCTCGCCAGACGCTCGATCTGCGCCCCGTTGTAACCCGCTGCATAAAGCCCAGCGATAACGGCACCCATGCTGGTACCCCCGATGTAGTCGATCTGCACACCCGCTCGCTCGATTGCTTGAATGACAGCGATATGAGCCAGCCCCCTGGCCCCCCCACCGCTCAGCACCAGGCCGACTTTGGGCCTGTCGGTTGCGGTATCTTTCTGGCGCTGTGCCCATGCAGCTTGGTTGAGTATGACCAGGGTTAAAAAGGCTAAGCGATCAAGCTTCATCGGCAAAGTAAGACTTTAGTACCTCGGCCTTGGCAGGTCCCACCACGCTTATGAGCTCTCGGCTATCAGCGGCCTTTATCCCTTTGATGGATTTGAAATGCGACAGGAGGGACAGGAGGGTTTTTTCGCCGATTCCGGAAATGGTTTCCAATTCGGATTGCAAGCCTTTTTTACGCCGCATCTTTCGATGAAATGCAAGAGCAAATCGATGGGCTTCATTGCGCAGTTGTTGGATGAGCCGCAGGCTCTCGGATTTCTTATCGAGATAGAGCGGGATGGGATCATCGGGGAAATAGATCGATTCCAAGCGCTTGGCAATGCCGATCAATGCGATTTTGCCCCGCAAGTCGAGCGCTTCCAAGGCCTGCAGGGCTGCGTGTAGCTGGCCCTTGCCCCCATCGATCACGACGAGTTGCGGTAGGGGTTCCCCCTCGTTTAAGCAGCGGGCATAACGGCGATATACCACCTCCTTCATGCTGGCAAAATCATCGGGCCCGCGCACCGTCTTGATGTGGTACTTGCGATAGGCAGCCTTGGCCGGCTTTCCATTTACGAAAACCACACAGGCTGCAACCGGATGGGCGCCCTGCGCATTCGAGTTGTCGAAGCATTCGATGTGGTGGGGTTCACACGGCAAGCGGAGGTCTTTTTTCAGCTGTGCCATCAGGCGATTCGCGTACCGCTCTGGATCTGCGATCCGGGATTGCCCGATACGCTCCTTTTTGTAATACAAAGCATTGCGCGTTGAGAGGGCGACCAACTTCTCCTTATCTCCTACCTTGGGAACGGTGATGCGCACACCGGGAATTTTCATCTCGATGGGAAAGGGAACGTAAATGTCAGGGGCCTGGGAGTGGAAACGCGTTCGGATCTCTACCACCGCAGCAGCCAACAACGCTGCGCGGCTCTCATCGAGCCCTTTTTTTAGCTCGAGGGTGTGGCCTTGGATGATCGCACCATTGGCCACCTTAAAAAAGTTTACGTATCCATATTTTTCATCCGTGGCGATGGAGAATACGTCGACGTTGTGAATTTTGGGGCTGACCACCGTCGATTTGGCCTGGTATTTCGTCAGTGCGAGCCACTGGGATTTGAGCTTTTGCGCTTCCTCAAAAGCCAGCTCGGCCGCCTGTGCGCGCATCTGTTTTCGCAACTGCTGAAGAACCGCGCCGAAGTTGCCCTTGATGATCGCCCGAATGGATGCGATGCGCGCGCCATAGGATGCTGCCGATTCCGCACCCACACAGGGCCCCTTGCAATTTCCGATGTGGTATTCCAAGCAGACTTTGTACTTCCCATTTTCAATGTGTCGCTCGGACAAGTCGTAGGTACAGCTGCGCAGGGGATGGGTATCGCGAATGATCCCGAGCAGGGCCTTCGCCATCTTTACCGAAGCATAGGGGCCGAAGTATTCGGAGCCATCTCGGATCGGGTTCCGCGTCAGAAAGACACGGGGGAAGGGTTCTCTTTTGATGCAAATCCAGGGGAAGGACTTGTCGTCCTTGAGCAATATGTTGTAACGGGGCTGATGCTTTTTGATCAAGCTATTCTCCAGCAGCAAGGCATCGTATTCGGTATCGACGACGATAAAGCGGATGGATCGGATTTTTTTCACCAGGACGCGCGTCTTTCCAGATAGGTGGTTCTTCGTGAAATAAGCGCGCACCCGCTTGCGCAAATTCTTCGCCTTTCCGACGTAAATCACCGCATCTGAGCAGTCGTAAAAGCGATAGACGCCCGGCTGTTCCGGCAGGCCTTCGACTTGCAAAGCGACTGGCGCATCCATCGGACAAAGTTAGCCAAAATGCACAGCATCACCATCCACTGCCCGAACCGCAATGCAAATCGAGCCGAAACCCAATCCAACCATAGCAAACCAACCACAACAAACCCAACTAAACCACAGCTGCGCACCCCGCCGATCGGGGTTGCAACCGACCATGTATCTGGCCGTATGGATACTAAAATCGGGGAAACCCCATTCCACACCGGATTTTTAGACCGCAAAAAACAAGCACAGGGAAAAGAAGAAGCCGACCCCTATCTGCTGGGTTATTGCCAAACCCACGGCTATACGCTGATCACCGATGAGAGCCGCTTCAAACCAATAGACGCCCAGCTGTAGCCCGTAGATACGGGGTTATATGGATTGACCTCGAGGGGGGGCACCAAAGGGGATTGCGCATGCAACGTAGAGAGTCCAACGATTGAGTAGAAGTAGTAAAGCAAAACATCCCAATTTAATGGGCGTAAATACAGACTGAAAGCCTGTGCGGAAAGAGATATGGTCAAATGCACCAATGCCTAACCCCGTGAAGTCCTTACCCCAGCCGGCTCATATTCGCTCCCCCTTATTTTGGCTCTTCGATTCCCCCTGGGGAATCAGCTTGCAGAGGCCCTGATCTGTAAAGCGTTCTTAGCTATATCGGCTCAGCAGGGCCTGTGAATTACCACTTGTCGTTTTAAGCTGACAGCTCCTTCAGCCGCCACACCCCTATACACACACAGGGATCGAAAAGGTCGAATCGATTCATCGAAGCGACAATTGGGTTTCTCCGATAAAGCCTTGGTCGTCGTAAAGCGCCACCCAATACTGACCCTTTACGAATGAATCACGATCACCAGCTACAAAAATGCAAACGTCTAGGGGGTCCCCTTCGTAATACACCGTGGTTTTCGCGCTGAAACGATCGGTCTTTCCACCAACCGCGAATTCACCCGCACCCGATTGCCCGCCCAATATCCGGTTGTCGGGTGTAGAGACCTTGACATAGAGGGTTTTTTCACCCGGTTCGGTCAAGTTGTTTTTACCAATGGTGAAGCAAACTCGGAGCTTACCGACACGGGCGGCACGACTCGTGTTTGAAATTCTGCCATTGTTGCTGATTCGAATCCCGGCTGCGCGGATGTTTCCTGCAGAAACCTGAGCCCCTCTGGCGACTTTTTGGGCCAAAACCAGGTTTTGCTCTTCCAGCTTCTCGGTGCGTTGCTGTTGTTGCTGCAATTGCGATTGAGCGGAATCGCGTTGTACGAGGAGGGTGCTATTGGTTCGTTTTAAGGAGTCAGCCAGCTCGTATAGGCGTTTGTTTTCGCCGCGCAAGCGCCGCACTTCACCCTTGTATTTTCGGAGCATGCCCACGCTTGCCTTTAGACCGGATAGGGTCCTTTTCAGCGCTTCGATATCCGCCCGCTTTTGCCTGATGTCATCACTCAAGCTGTCATTACTGGTCAAGACCTCATCGTATTGGACTTGGATGGAGTCCAATTGGCTTACCAACTCCGCTTTTTCTTGCTTCAAATAGGTTTCTACCTTCCTGTTCTTCTGATAATTGTAAACCAAGAAAACCAGGCATACCAATAACGCAGCACCCAAAATAAAGGTGGTGATCTTAAGTGTGTTTCGACTTTCTCCTGTCATGACTGATCGTTTTTTTATCTTTAACCCATGCAAATTTAGGTAAAATAATATAGCATGGGATCATCGGCCTTAGTTTCCGCCTTGGACGATGCGCTTTTTCCACGACTTTGCGCTGCTTGTGAGGGGGTGCTCTCGTCGGGAGAAAGGGCGATCTGCACCTCGTGTCGCATGAGCCTGCCTTATTCCGACAACCGCTCGCTCACGGACAATCGGATCACGGCACTGCTGGGGGGAATCCAACCCCTGCTGTATGCCGCTTCGCTTTTAGACTTTCAAAAAGGGGGCGCTGTTCAGCGCATCATCCACCGGTTGAAGTATCGCAAGCAGCCGGAAATCGCCTCTGTGCTGGGCCTGTGGCTCGGAGAAAAGTTAAAGCAGTCGAATTTGATACAGAGCGATTGGGTCATACCGGTTCCCCTGCACCGAAGGAAGCTCAAAAAGCGGGGCTACAACCAGGTTTCGGGCTTTGCCCGGGCCTTGGCCGCCCAATTGGGACTAAGCCTGCACGAGGACGTGCTCTTGCGTGTATATGACAACGAAACCCAGACGAAAAAATCTCGCTTTACGCGCTGGCTAAACGTGAGGGAAACATTTACCGTTTTTGACGACACGGCATTGGCGGGGAAAAAAGTCCTGCTGGTAGACGACGTGATCACGACTGGTGCCACATTGCGCGCTTGCGCGCAGGCGCTACTGCGCACACAGGGCGTTCAAATTTCAATAGCTGTCATGGCCGTCGCGCAATAGAGCAAAATAAACCCTTACTTTGCCTCGTCTTTTGGTTCGCCTATGAAAACCTGTATACCCCTCCTGCTCACCCTGTGCCTCCTCGCTGCTTGTGCTCGCCAGGGATACCTAGAGGGAGGGCCTAAGGACACGACTCCGCCCAAGCTATTGAAAGCCGTGCCCGCAAACGAATCGGTGGATTTCAAAGGCGATAAATTTAGGTTGTACTTCGACGAGTACATCAAGCTGAATGAGGTCTCTCAAAATCTCATCATCTCACCCCCTTTGGAACACCGGCCTAAGTTATCGCCTACCAATACAGCTAAGTATATCGAAGTGCGGATGCGCGATGCGTTAAAACCCAACACCACTTACAGCTTTAACTTTGGTAAGAGCGTTGTGGACAACAACGAGGGCAATGCATACGGCGAGCTGATGTACGTCTTTTCCACCGGGGACTACTTGGACTCCCTGTACGTAGCCGGATTCATCACCGATGCGCTCAACCGGAGTCGAGAGGCGGACAGCTGCCGCTGCACCTTGGCCATGTTGTATCGCTCGGATTCGACCTCTATCGATTCAACCCTGTATAGCCGCAGACCGGACTATATGGCCTTTGCCGATACGACCGGCGCATTCCAAATCCCTTTTGTCAAACCGGGGGACTATAAATTGTACGCCATGACAGATGAAGCGAAGGACTTTATATTTCAGCCCCAAACCGACAAAATCGCATTTCTCGACACGGTGCTGCACTTGAATCGAGCCGACTCCACTCGCTATGCCTTACGGCTGTTTACAGAGATGCCCGACTTCCGCGTACTGCCGCCAGAACAACCCCGAGAAGGGCTTATCGAGTTTAAATTTGAAGGAGAGAGCCCCAGCAAAAAGGTGGTGTTAGACCCGCCGCGACCTGAGGTTAAAACGCTGAGCATCCCAACTGAAGAGGCCGATGTCATGCACTTTTGGCATGGGTTTGCAGCCGGAGACTCCCTGCGGTTTTACGTGTACAACCGCGGCGCGCTCGTCGATACCCTTGCGGTACAGGTTTTACCCTTTCACACCGAATCCAAGTCCAATCCAGTGAAAAAAGTGGCAGGGGAAGAAGAGAGCCCCTACAAACTCACACTCGAGTCACAAGCACCGTCAAATCCGGATGCGGACTACGCATTGCGCAGCGATACGCCGCTTGTCGAGCTCGACACCGGCCGGATTCGCGTATTTCAAGACACGACTTCCGTCGCTTTCTCTGCAAAAATAGACTCCACGAAGGAACGGGTTTGGGTTTCATTCGATAAAAAACCGGATACCCATTACCGCTTTCAGGCTTTACCGGAGAGCTTTGCGGATTTTTTTGGAGAGAAAAACGATACGTTGGACTTTTCATTTTCCACGAAGAAGGCCAGCGACTTTGGGGTGATTCGACTCCAATTGAGCCGAACGATCGGCAAGCTGTTCTTCCTCGATCTGCTCGGTGAGAAAGGGGCGGTAAAGGAGAGTCGTTATGTCGCAGATCTCGGTGCTACTGCCTTTGATTTCAAGTACGTCGTTCCGGGCCACTACAGCTTTCGGATGCGGGTGGATGAAAACGAAAACAAGCGGTGGGACACCGGAAATGTACGTGAAGGCAGACAACCCGAACCCGTTTATTTTTATCCCGAAACCTTCGAATTGCGCGGCTTTTGGGATCTGAAAAAAACCTGGAACTTCAAGGAATAGAGCTTATACAGGAAGATGGAGCAAAATATTTTAACCCCAATCGTTTTTGTAAAATATTATACCTTTGCACGGGAAAGATCAAAGCAAATGCTCATATGGAACGGTTTTCATTTCTCAATGCCGCCCACGTCTCGTTCATCGATTCGATCCACGAGAAGTATACGATTGCGCCGGATTCCGTAGAGCCGAGCTGGCGCGCTTTTTTTCAGGGCTACGATTTTGCTGGCGCGCGCTACGGAAGGGACGAACCAGCAGGCGCAAACCACGCTGAAATAGCTTGTGAAGGGATTGAAAAGGAATTTAAGGTCATCGATTTGATCGAGGCCTATCGCAGCCGGGGGCACCTCTTTACCCGGACCAATCCGGTGCGCAAACGCCGGGTGTACAAGCCCGACCTGGCCATTGAAAACTTTGGCCTATCGGAAGACGACTTGGACACGCATTTTCAGGCCGGCGATGAGATCGGCATCGGGATTGCCAGTCTGCGCGATATCCTAAGTCGTTTACAAGCTGTGTTTTGCGATTCCACCGGAATAGAATACACCTACGTTCGCCAGCCCGAGGAGCGGAAATGGATACAAAGTTGGTTGCATCCGAATGCCAACCATCCGAAATTCTCCGCCGAACAAAAGAAACACATACTCGCCAAGCTCAACCAAGCGGTTGGCTTTGAGCGCTTTTTAAACACGAAATACGTCGGTCAAAAGCACTTTTCCTTAGAGGGAAACGAGTCTTTGATACCCGGTTTGGACGATATGATAGCGCAAGCAGCCGCGCGCGGCATTGTCGAATTTGTCGTGGGCATGACACACCGGGGCCGGCTCAATGTCCTGGCCTGTATCTTTGGCAAGGCTTATGAACAGATATTCAGCGAATTCCAAGGCAAGGACTTCGAGGAATCCCTCTTTGACGGAGATGTCAAATACCACCTCAGCCTGACCACTCAGATCCAAACGCAAACCGGTGCAACAGTTGAGATGAGCCTAGCCCCCAACCCCTCCCACTTGGAAGTGGTCGGCCCGATAGTAAGCGGCATTACGCGTGCCAAAATAGACGGGATGTACAACGGGGATTACAGTAAAATCATTCCGGTTGTCATACACGGCGATGCAGCCATCGCCGGGCAAGGCGTGGTGTATGAGACGCTACAAATGATGGGCTTACAGGGATACCGCTCCGGCGGCACCATCCACATCGTGGTGAACAACCAGATCGGATTTACCACCGATTACATCGACGGGCGATCCAGCACGTACTGCACGGATGTGGCCAAAGTGAACTTATCTCCGGTCATGCACGTCAATGCAGATGATGTAGAGGCGGTGGTCCACGCCATGCGTTTTGCATTGGATTATCGCATGCGGTACAACAAAGATGTTTTCATCGACTTGCTGGGCTATCGAAGATATGGGCACAACGAAGGTGACGAACCGCGCTTCACCCAACCCGATCTCTACAGGGCCATCGCCAAGCATCCCAATTCGCTGGCGTTTTACAAGCGAAAGTTGATCCGAGAAGGGGTGGTCAGCGAAGCGGAAACCCAGGCGCTGGAACAGAGCTTTAAGGCCTTGCTCGAATCGAAGTTAGACCAATCCAAACTGCGGGACAAAAACACCGTAGTGACATTTATGCCGGAAGCCTGGAAGGGCTATCGCTTTGCAGGTGAAACGGAAATGCTCGCCCCAGTCGATACCCGGTTTTCAGCTGAAAGACTAAAGCGCATAGCAACCGCCATTACGACACTGCCCGAAGCTGAAAAATTTCTGAGAAAGGTGGTGCGCCTCTTGGCACAAAGGCGCAAAATGGTCTTTGAAACCGATGCCCTGGATTGGGGTATGGCAGAAATGCTGGCCTATGGATCCCTGCTCTCGGAAGGACACGACATCCGCCTATCCGGTGAGGATGTGGAGCGCGGCACCTTCTCGCACCGCCATGCCAAAATCAAGACGGAAGAGGGGAAAAGGGAATACATACTGCTCAACCAAATAGAAAGGCATCAGGGAAGGATATCGGTGTACAACTCCCCGCTCTCCGAATATGCCGTGATGGGCTTTGAGTACGGCTATGCCACAGCGAGCCCCCATACGCTCACGATTTGGGAAGCGCAATTCGGCGATTTTAGCAATGGGGCGCAAATCGTCATCGATCAGTATTTGATGGCTGCCGAAGACAAATGGAAGATGCAGAACGGTCTGGTCTTGCTCTTGCCCCATGGCTACGAAGGCCAGGGAGCCGAGCACTCATCCGCGCGCGTGGAGCGCTACCTTCAGATGTGTGCCCAATCCAATGTTTACGCCTTGAACTGCACGACGCCCGCCAACTTCTACCACGCCTTGCGCCGCCACGCGAAACGAGACTTCCGCAAACCGCTCATCATCTTTACACCCAAGAGCTTGTTGCGGCACCCCCAAGCGGTTTCTCCCTTGAAAGACCTGGCCGATGGCGGGTTCCAAACACTCATAGATGATACCCGCAATGCGGCTGCTCAAATCAAAAAAGTCATATTTTGCCAAGGTAAGTTCTACTACGACCTCTCGGCTTATCGGGAAGCCGAATCGATTACCGACACGGCCCTAGTTCGCATCGAGCAATTGTATCCGCTCGACCACAAGTCGATTGGAAAAGTGTTGTCAAAATACAACAAAGCACAAAGGCGGATCTGGGCGCAGGAAGAGCCCGCCAACATGGGAGCCTGGCTGCACGTGTTGTATCACTTGGGCGATTTGAATTTAGAACGCATTTCACCAGACGAAAGCGCTGCGCCCGCCACCGGCTCCGCTGAGCGATTCAATTCGCGCCACCGGCAGACCATTGAAAGGGTTTTTAATTTGTAAACACCATAATACGACACAGATGCGATTAGAGATGAAAGTCCCTTCACCGGGCGAGTCGATAAGCGAGGTTGAAATTTCCAGCTGGTTGGTAAGAGACGGCGATTACGTGGAGCGTGATCAAGCCCTTGCCGAGTTGGATTCAGACAAGGCAACGCTCGAGCTGACCGCTGAATCGAGCGGTGTCATCAGGCTCAAAGCAGCAGCAGGCGAGGTGATTGCAGTGGGGCAAGTCATTTGTTCGATCGATACCGATGCCCAAAAAGCAGTCACCGAAGCACCCGAGGAAAAGAGGGAAGCGAAGCCAACGCCACCCCAAAGCCCGGAAAGCGAGTCCGACCCTGCGGCAAAAGCGAGCAAAGCGGAAAAGAGAGAAGCGAAACCAACGCCACCCCAGAGCCCGGAAAGCAAGTCAGCCCCTGGAACCGATTCGGCCCCACCAGAGCGGCTCGAAACCCAGTCCAAACGAGTTGAGAGCTACGCCCGTGGTACGCCCTCACCGGCGGCCAAAAAGACTTTGGATGAGGCCCATATCGACCCCGCTGGCGTAAGGGGAACCGGCAAAGGGGGGCGCATCACCAAAGCAGATGCCCGCTCGGCCAAGGCTGCTATGGATAGCCCCGGTTTGGGAACGCGATCTGCGAGTCGCAAAAAATTTTCTGCCCTCCGGAGAAAATTGGCGCAGCGCTTGGTGGCCGTAAAGAATCAAACCGCCATGCTCACGACTTTCAACGAGATCGACATGCGCGCGGTCTTCGACCTGAGAAGCCGATACAAAGAAGCATTTAAAGAAAAGCACGGCGTCAGCCTGGGCTTCATGTCCTTTTTTACCAAAGCAACTGTAAAAGCCTTGCGCGCGTTCCCAGAAGTGAACGCCATGATCGACGGGGACTACCGGGAGACATTTGATTATTGCGATATCAGCATCGCCGTCTCAGGGCCCAAGGGATTGATGGTTCCCGTGCTTCGAAATGCCGAAAACCTCTCCTTCAGGGGTATCGAAACCGCGATCAAAAGCCTTGCGCGCAAGGTGAACGAGGGTAAAATTACGGTTGACGAGATGACGGGCGGCACTTTTACCATCAGCAATGGGGGTGTATTCGGTTCGATGCTCTCCACCCCGATCTTGAATCCGCCGCAAAGCGCCATCTTGGGGATGCACAACATCGTGGAGCGCCCGGTAGCCATCGACGGCCAAGTCGCCATCCGTCCCATCATGTATGTAGCCCTATCCTATGACCACCGGCTGATCGACGGACGCGAATCGGTGGCCTTTTTAATCGCGATTAAAAAGGCCATAGAAGACCCCGTTGAGGAGCTCATCGGCGGTGCGGATAAAATCGAAGAGGCGTTGGAGCTATAGTCCAAAGAGCAACACTCGTTTTTTTGTCCCCATCTTTTTTTGACGGCTTAAGGGGATTCCTTCGCTTACAATGGGCTGGGGGCAACTTATGCAGTCTGTATGGGCGCATAGAACAAGCCGGATAACGACGCGATAAGTAGGGAAATCCGCCTTTCATAGGCTGAATCAGTCTCGTTCCAAAGTTACAGCTCCTTTTTGATTCCTCAAATTTTGTACCTTTGACGTGCTATGGAGACGAATACGGTATATCTCACCGCAGCGGGAATGGCGAAATTAAAAGGTGAATTGGATCAGCTCAAGCATGTGGAACGCCTCAGGATCTCGCGGCAAATCGCCGAGGCAAGGGACAAAGGCGATCTATCAGAGAATGCGGAGTACGATGCAGCCAAAGAAGCACAGGGTTTTTTGGAGCTGAAAATTTCCAGGCTGGAAGCCAAGCTGTCCTGTGCAAAAATCATCAAGGAAAGCGAGTTAGATGATTCTAAAGTTTTGATTTTAAGCAAGGTAAAGCTCAAAAATCGAGCCGATAACAAGACGATGTGCTATACCTTGGTGCCTGAAAATGAGGTGGATATCAAAGTCGGCAAAATATCGATCCATACTTCGATCGCCAAGGGACTGCTCGGCAAAAAGCGGGGCGATGTCGCTGAGATCAGCCTGCCCAGTGGCGATACGCTGAGATTGGAGATCTTGGAAATCAGCCGGTGATGCCCAGTGTATTCACGGAGATCATCCAGGGAAAATGTCCCGCTTACAAACTCTTTGAAGGCGACCAGGCGATTGCGATATTGGATACCTTTCCCATTCAGTACGGGCATGCCTTGGTCATTCCCAAAAGGGAAGTAGCGGATTGGTTTGAGCTGGATGCAACGGCCTATGCAGCGGTTTGGGAGTTGGCCAAACGAACGGCTGTGGCGATGAAGAAAACCATAGCCTGTAAAAAGATAGGCATGGCCGCCATGGGATTTGAGGTGCCCCATGCCCATATCCATTTGGTGCCCCTGAACGCGGAATCGGATTTGAATTTTTCGAGAAAGAAGCAGTTTACAAAGGTCGAATTTTTGGCCATTCAAGCCCAGCTCAAGGCTGGTTTTTAGATCCTTTCGCCGTGCATGGCTACCGAAACCACACATTTGCTGAGCAGTCACAGGGTAGCTGCGGATTAGCCAAACAAGAGACCTAAAACAGCGTTGTAATGGCTACCGGAAATGCGCAGCATTCGTGAATACCCTTGCGACGCGGAACATTTTCTCGGCTGAACCGAAAAACGATGATAACAACCAACTGTCGGGATAAAAATCAGCATTAACTTATTGACTGTTGTATAAAAATAACACCCACTGAGTAACCCCTTATAACTGCTTCAACAAACGCAAACCTGGAAAAAATGGAAATAGGGCACATTTTAGTCATTCTCGGAATTCTATCTTTTGTCGCTGAAATATTCACCACGGGATTCATCATGGGCTCAATCGGTATCGGTTTTTTCTTTACTGCAATAGGAAATTATCTCGGCCTGGCGGCGAGCTGGCAGATAATCCTCTTTGCGCCGGGCGTAGGTCTCTCCTATTTTTTGATCAGACCCGTCATGGTGAAATACGGTTACCGAAAAAGTCACGTGCAGACCAACCGGGACGCTTTGGCTGGTAAAAAAGGTATCGTAACCGAAGAAATAAATACCACGAACGACACGGGTAGAGTTCGTATCGACGGAGACGATTGGAAAGCAGTAACAGACGGAAACGATACCATACCGCTCGGAACAACGGTCGAGGTTCTCGCCATCGACAGTATTATACTAATTGTCAAACCGCTAAACTAAATTATCATGGGACTGACCATCATTGCAGGGGCGATCGCCCTCTTCGTCCTGATATTTGCCCTATCGGGATTCAAAATTGTGCAACAAGCCGAAGTTATGGTTATTGAACGATTTGGACGCTACAACCGAACGCTGCATTCCGGAATCAACACCATCTGGCCGATCATTGACAAACCACGGGAAATTATCTGGCGCTATGTGGTGAAAGGAATGGACGATCAAAAGTACATCCGCTTCAGGAAAAAGTCCAAAATAGACATGCGGGAAACGGTATACGACTTTCCCCGGCAAAATGTAATAACGAAAGACAATGTTGGTGTCCAGATTAATGCCTTGTTGTATTTCCAGATTATGGATCCGGTTAAAGCCATTTACGAAATTGAAAACCTCCCGGATGCCATCGAAAAGCTAACCCAAACCACTCTTCGAAATGTGATCGGCGAATTGGAACTGGACGAATCATTGAGTTCCCGCGATACCATCAACTCAAAACTTCGAGTCATACTGGATGAGGCCACCAATAAATGGGGTGTCAAAATCAACCGCGTAGAACTGCAGGACATCAATCCGCCAGAAGACATAAAAGAGGCGATGGAAAAACAAATGCGGGCCGAGCGCGATCGGAGAGCTGCCATACTGGAAGCTGAGGGGAAAAAGAAATCGAAAATTCTGGAAGCCGAAGGTTTCCGCGAAAGCGAAATCAAAAAAGCCGAAGGTGAAAGACAGTCGGAAATTTTGCGGGCCGAAGGTCAGGCACAGGCGCGGATAAAAAGAGCAGGAGCAGAGGCCGAAGCGATCAAACTCATAACCGATGCAATAGATACGCAAAAAGGCGATCCGATAAATTATCTGATAGCCACCAAATATATCGAAACCTTGCAGAACATGGTAACCGGCCAGGATAACAAAACGGTTTATCTCCCTTATGAAGCCACCGGTGTTCTTAGTTCGCTGGGTGGAATAAAGGATTTATTTAATCAGAAATGATTTCAAAACCACAATCAACAATTAGTTCTCTTTTGGTGAAAACGCGATATTATCCGTTTGACAACCGCAGTACTGACTCTCCTGTTTTCGTTTTCAAGCTGTGCGTCAATCGTTGGCTCGAGTGCTTATCCCCTTTCGACAAACAGTACGCCAGACCATACCAGCGTAACAATAACCAACGCTTATGGAAAACAAATTTACGTAGGAAACAGGCCGGCCACCGTGCATGTAAGCGCATCGAACGGCCATTTTGAGCGAGCTGAATACCAGGCAAAACGCTCCAGACCTCGCTACAACGACAAAGTCATTTCTGGCTGCTTTTAAGCTCGACAACTGGCATTTTGGCGACATTTTGTTTGGAGGCCTCATTGGCATGCGCATTGTTGATCCGGCAACCGGAGCCATGTGGAAAATTGATACCCAATATCTGAATGAAACACTGAGCCCTACAGGCGGAAAGACGGCAGCGGAGCCTCCTCTTTAAGGGATAAGGACGGCGAAGGATAAAAAATTGTAAGCTAAGCACCCCCTATTACGCAATAGTCTAAAAAGGGTTAGATTTTGTGTTTGTCTTTTCTATGATTGAAGTATGCGGGGTTTGACTTCGTTGGCTTGTCTCTGTCGGGTTTTTGTATTTGTCTTTTCTGCGGTTGGCGTGCGTGGGGCTTTGAGTTGGTGTTTTACCCTTGCACGGGCTGGTTCGATGATGTAAGCAAGAACAAACAGTTGCTCGCATTGGTTTTACCCTTGCACGGGCTGGTTGGATTGGGTTGATCGGGGCGATTGGTTCAGTGGGCTGGTGTTTGAGTATGTCGGTCGGGTCGTTTGATTGGGCTG
>JANQLC010000038.1 GCA_028280815.1 Flavobacteriales bacterium
GGTTTTGATGCGCTTTAAAGCCTTTATTAATAAGAGATAGCCCGTTTATGACGGTTAATGATAAAAGACGCGTGCGTACCGTCTCAGAATGACGATTAAATGACGGTTTTATCACATTTCGTTTTTGTTTGGACTTACATCCTTATTTGCCTGTAATTACTGGCGTTTCCGCCAATTTCCCCTTCTCTTCCATTTTATACGATTTGTTTTACCCCCTGTACAATCACCATCCTCTGTTAATCAACGGGTTTCCCTATTCCTTGCCCTTCTCCTGTATAGTGGTTTAAAAAGTCGGGCTTATTTTTTGTTCCTGTGGACGACCTGAAAAGCGGGACTTATTCTTTGGTGTTTGATCTTTTGATTTGAAAAGCGAAAATGCCGATTTTTGAACACTACCGGGGCAGGCTATCATCCATCTCATAATTTAACACTTCATGCAGGTTATCGTCAAATTGTCTTTTATTCTCCTCGTTGTAAAAAGGCATACCGATTAATTTAAAATCTTTGCTTTCAAAAACGGTATGTAATTCGTACTTCGCCTCGATTTGCTTTAAAAATTTTTCTTTCCATCGGTCGTTTGCTACCAAGTGTTTGCCTTTAGCTTCTATAAACAGCTGGTAAGTCGGGGATTTATCTCGGTTTTTCCCCTTTAGAAACAGGACAAAGTCCGGCTCTACAGCCCTGCCGTCGTCAAAAGTATACAGCTTAAAGTGTTTTTCATTTCTGATCAAATAGATTTCCGCATATTTATTTCTCAAGGAGTTGTAGGCTTGTTCAATATATCTCACCAAATATTTCTCTTGGTCCGTACCGTAGTTATCGCTGTAAGCATACCAATCCGCTCGTGATAAGTCGATGAACAAATCTGAATTTGCCGTCTCCGATTGCGGCATACCATATTCTCGGTCTGCATCTTCATCGACCACTATATTCATGGTTTTATCCGTAAATGTGTAGGAAATATCTTGTGGCTTAAAACGCCTCGTACCTTCAAATTCAACAGCGCCCCGTCGTATTAATTTTGAGATCTCATCCAATACCGATACGGCAGCCGCCAACTTCATTTCATTGTCCGGGTTTTGCACTTGCGCAGCTGCACCTTCCATCTCTATCTGAACATCTTTTAAAAACGCAGCTGAAGTGATAAACGCTGTAATGGACGATAAATGCGGAAAGTATCCTTGCAGGTTATCGAACCTATAAAAGGGCAGCTCGTCGATGGCTTTGCGGAGTATGGGCTTTCCAAAACTGCCCAATTCGTGTATTTGTGCGGTGTTTTTAATATTTCCCTGTAGCGCATCGCCAAATGCTCTGCTTACCGACGTGTAGCCCGTTGGGAACTTCTCCTTATATATTTTATCTCTTACAGACGCATCCAATTTATAAATACCCGAACGGTCGCAACCCTTTTTCTCGTTTACGTAAATCACACCCGATTTATAGAAATTCGTCTGTTTAAAACGGTCTTTTAGCTTTAATCTTCTCTGAACCGTTTTCGAGGCTTTTATACCGATTTCCGCCAATGCGCTGTTCAGCTCTGAGATGTACTTTGGATTGTGAGCCGAATGGTAGTAGAGCTCTTCACAAATGCGCAAATCCCGCTCTAAATCTCCATCGTATTTTCTTTGATATAGCGGCTGTTCCGCCGATACTTTAAAGGGGCAATATCTCGCACCCCTACCGATTAACTGCGCTTCTGACATCGTTGTCTTTCCTATTTTACCCGCTTTGCTATCTCTCGTATCGTATAAGCGCACGATATCGAATAGGTTGAGCACATCCCAGCCTTCGTTTAGTTTATCGACTGCAAATACAGCTCTATACGCGTTGTTTTCATCTTCCAAACTATTCAGTGCGAGCTGTTTTTCTTCACTGTCGTTTTTGCTGTCGACCGCAATGCATTTATCCCTTGAAAAATCTACTTTCAGCTCCGCAATTAAGGCCGCTGTGGTGATGCCTTTACCATCCAAATATCGAAATGCCTTTTGCAGGGTGGGATTGCCTGGCCGATTTTTGATCCCATCGACGGTGGGCGGTGTCAGTGATTGTATTCGGCTTACAAATTCACCAAAGAAGTCTCGACTCGCTTTAATCGTCTTCGATTTAAACAGGATGACGGGTTTGATATGCAGCCCGTGGGTTTCAAATACCTTTCTGCGGTATTGATTCAGCATTACCGCTTGTAATGCCCGTTCAAAGGGGGGTAAATCGGCTTGTAAAACTTGAACCTCTTTGGAGTATTTGTCTATGCGAAATTGTTTAAGTGGATAATCGAATAACAGTTTGTCTCGGTATTTTTTTTCAATCTCTTTATTTGATAAATCCACTGTAGCGGTAAATTCCAATAAGTAATTATCCGAATGGGCTTTGAAGATTTTATTTACCGTACACTCCCAACTTAAAATACGCGCTACTTCCCCTTTGGTTTTAGCGCCTTTTTTGGTCTCCGCATTAATATGGTGGGCTTCATCTGAGATGAGCACGATCTTTTTATCCTCAAAATCTTCGTAAGTCAGGCTGTTTTCCCTCGGGGTATTGAGCCTTGCATGCAGCCCTTGAATGGTCGTAAACACCATGTTTATATCTCCCCGACTCGCCGTTTCAAAATTGTCTACCGCTCTAATCGCTATTTTTTTATCGGCAATGGATAGGGTATCGTTAAACAGGTATTTCGATGAACGGGAATTGAGAAAATTATCTCTCGTTTTCTCGATGACATTGGAATTGTTTACAAAGCAGATAAAGTGGCGATACCCCTGCTCATAAAGGTCTAAGATACAACCCGCCATGATTAAGGTTTTACCGCTGCCAGTAGCCATATGAAAGAGCAGCTGCGTCGGTTTTATTCTGTCGGAGTATCGACCTGTATAATAAGCAAATCTCGAAAAGGCTTCTGCTTGATAGGGGCGGATTGGAAGCTCGGGATTGAGATTGTCTTTTATATGCGGCTTGACCTCATCAGTAGAAATAAATCCCCATTGAATACCTGTCGTTATTTGTTGTGCTAAGGTTTGATCGTCATTCATGTTTTGATGGGGTTATTTTTTTAGGGAATTTATCAAAATCCAAACGGTAAAAACTCGCTTTCTCTCGGCATTAAATCCTTCACATTATCGTTTTGTCGCGTTCAGCAATTCGTTCGCAATCCATAAAATTTGTTCGTCAATGCCTTATCCGCCTCGCTTACCTTATAATCTGCATCTGCCCTATCGGCATAAGGGATATACAGGGTGTTTTTATCTATCAGGCTTTTTAGAATCTCCTTTTTATCTGCGAGGGGCAAGGCTGTAAATTCTTCTGTATTGGCCTTTTGAAAGTCCACCCGGTAAGACACATAGGGGCTTTGTTTTAATTCCCGCCACAATTCTAAGGCCTCGTCATCGTCGGCGTTTTGTATCGCCTTTTTATAGCGTTCGGTATTTTGTGCCAGTTCGCAATACACAAAGCTGCCCCCGCCTGTCCAGCCCACTTTTTTGGAGATGCCGCCCGGCTCCCCGGCTGTTACTTTTTTAAGGCGGACTACCGGTATGCGCGCTATATAATCCATTTGCTCTATCCCTATATATCGACGTCCCATTTTATGGGCTACAGCGGCTGTGGTACCGCTGCCGAGATGATAGTCTAATACGAGATCGCCGGGTTGGGTGGCTATTTCAATTATTCTTTGGATTAATGCTTCGGGTTTTTTCCCATTATTCATTTTAATAATTCCTTCTTTATTTAAATTTATAGTGCTAATATCTGTCCATAGATCACAAAGCGCCTCTTTTATATGATCCTTTAAGAATAGCATTTCTTTTCCATCCCAATTAAATTTATCAAGACCTGTTGACGTTTTTAATCGCTCAATCCCTTCTATTTTAGCAAAACTTTTGTTATTTGTGCGGTAAATGATACGGTGAGAATTATCTAAATAAAAATTTATTTTTTCTTCATTTGTTTTAAATTTAATATTCTGCTTTTTTAAATAGTCCTGTATATTTTCTATTTGCCAGTTTCTATAGTTCACACCTTCTCCATCATAATTAGAAATTATCTTATTATAATAGCTTAGATAACCGAAATCTTTACCGCTGAATTGTTTCTGAACTCTTATTTCATTTAACGATATTTTCCCCTTGTCTTTTACAAAAAGGTGTATCTCTTCCTTAGTTTTCGGCAATCTTTTGGACACATGAGACATCTTGACCCCACTAGTTTCACTCATCTTCACAATTATAGTATTCACAAAATTCTCCCTTCCAAACACCTCATCCATCAATACTTTTAGGTAGGCTTGTTCATTGTCATCGCATTGCACAAAAATTACCCCATCCGCTCTTAACAACGCCCTCGCTACCGTTAAGCGATTTTTCATAAAGGCAAGCCAGGTGGAGTGGTTAAAGCTGTCGTTGTACTGAAAACTATCGTTACCCGTATTATAAGGCGGGTCGATATAGATGAGTTTTACCTTGCCCCGATATACTTTTTTTAAGCTGTGCAATGCGATGAGGTTGTTGCCTTTGATAATAAAGTTATCCGTAATGGACAACTCTTTTACTCGGTGTTCACCACCTTTGTCACAGCGTTTCCAATTCGTTAAAACCTTAGGCTCAAACAACCGATCTATCTCATCCGGGGCAAGGGTTTCGTTCCAAAAAATCTCTTGGCGCTTTGAGTCGGCTTTGGTTTGCCCGCCCGCCAATACGCAGTCTTTATACGGCCAGGATAAGACCACTTCTCCGCCTTCCGTCAAGTAGGCACCGCCAACGGTCAAACCGATTTTATTTTTAAAGGCGGTATAACTATCCGGTAAGAACTGTTTGTTGGAGACAAATTTTTGAAATTTGATCGGATCGAATACGAGTGTGTCGGCCACTTCCGTAAAGAAGTGATCTTTGGTTCGTTCATCCCCGATTAAGAGTCGGAGCAGTCGCGGGTCTGGTTTCAATGCCGCTTCTACTACCGCGTTTTTAAACAGTTTGCCGTCTTGGCAAAAGGTTTTGTCCTGAGATAAAACAAATGCTACACAAGCCCATAAATCCATAAAGCCCATATGGTTTAAATCGCTAAGATACCGAGTCACCGAGCTACGCACAATAGGGGCAACCGGCTATGAGAATATAAAAATCAATGGGTCAAACCTTTTACTATCAAAGCGCATGCCTACAATGGTATCAAAGATACAAAAATAGGGATAAATACCCCCTCGGGCCGACACACAGGGTCAAATGCAAAGAATAGAGCCCGGTTTTCAGATCGCCCCACAGGGTAAAAAACAAGCTCTTTTTTCAGACGCCCCAGGGACGAAAAATAAATCCCGTCTTTCAAATCGACTCACACGGACAAACACAAAGAAATAAGGCATTTCTCTTTTTCAGCTTAGTTTTGCAAAAAGATGTGCCATTAAAAGTCCGATAGCCATAGATGCCCTGCACAGCCTATCCCCCCTCGGGGAATCGGGTCTGACCGCGAGCGAAAGGTCAGCCGATGACCGACATTACCTATCCCAGATTGGAGCGGCAAAAACCTGGGTCGGTCGTCTCGCCCGGGAATTGGAACCCAAAATCCAAGGTATCCGAGGCGAAGACAAGCGCTACCGATCTCTCGACCGCACTGTATTGCTATCGATTGGCTGCGCCCGGGAATTATGGGAGAAGACAGCCTGGCGCAAAGGCGAAGAAATCGGCGTAAACCTGGGCTCTTCTCGGGGTGCTACCGCCCTTTTTGAACGGTATTACCATTCGTTTTTAACCCGACAAACCCTGAGTAGTCAGGCTTCTCCGAGCACGACACTGGGCAATCTCAGCAGCTGGGTCGCCCAAGATCTGCAGCTGCAGGGCGCGCACTTCAGTCACTCCATCACCTGTGCGACGGGCTTGCACGCCATCGCCAATGCGATCGCCTGGTTGCAGGCGGGATTGAGCCAAAAGTTTATCGCCGGCGCCACCGAAGCGCCGCTCACACCCTTTACCTTGGCACAGATGAAAGCCCTCGGAATCTATGCCGAGGGAAAGAGCCCATATCCCTGCCAGGCGCTAAACCCGACCAAAAGGGCAAATGCTATGGTCCTAAGCGAAGGCGCTTGTCTCGTGGCTTTGGAACGCGAACCCACCCAAAAACCACTGGCCTGGATCAGCGGATTGGGCTGGGCTACCGAACGCATTGCGCACGCTGTATCGATCACCCAAGATGGGGAAGCCCTCTTTCAGTCCATGAAAAAGGCTATCGGCCCATACCCCATCGACGAAGTCGATGTCATCGCCACACATGCGCCCGGCACGATAGCCGGTGACCGAGCTGAATACAAAGCCATCCAGCGGCTCTTCGGGGAAGACACACCCTTCTTGGCCAACAACAAATGGAAAATCGGGCACAGCTTGGCCGCATCGGGACTCTTCAACCTGGAGAGCGCCATCGCCATGCTGATCGAACAACGGGTACTTCAAATCCCTTATCTACCCCCACAAAAGGAGCCCAAAGCCATCCGAAACGCACTGGTCAATGCCATGGGTTTTGGGGGCAATGCCGTCAGCTTACTCGTGTCAAAAGCCTGATGAAAAAAGGTTTTAGCAGTTGTAAAAAATTCCCTTATTTTGAGGGTTGAAACCCAGACGGGCATGCGACACGATTGGACGCGCGCAGAAGTGGTAGCGCTATACCAAAAACCCTTATTGGAACTGCTTTACGAAGCAGCTACCACACATCGCGCACACCACGATCCCAATAAGGTGCAAGTCAGCACATTGATCAGCATAAAGACCGGCGGTTGTCCCGAAGACTGCGCGTATTGCCCACAGGCAGCCCGCTACCACACCGATATCGAAAAGAACGAGCTGTTGACCGTCAGTCAGGTGAAAGCGCGCGCCTTGCGCGCCAAAGCTGCGGGCTCATCGCGCATTTGTATGGGTGCGGCCTGGCGCAATGTAAAAGAGGGAGAAGACTTCGACCGGGTTCTGGAAATGGTGCGCACCCTCAACGACTTGGATATGGAAGTGTGTTGTACCCTGGGCATGCTCACCGAAAACCAAGCCAGGCGGTTGGCCGAATCCGGCTTGTACGCCTACAACCACAATTTGGACAGCTCTGAAGACTATTACAAACAAATCATTTCCACCAGAGCTTACAAAGATCGCTTGAAGACGATTGAAAACGTTCGAAAAACCAATGTAACCGTGTGCACCGGGGGTATTATCGGCATGGGCGAATCCATAGCAGACCGCGCCGGCATGCTGGTCGCCCTTTCCACCCTGAATCCCCACCCGGAATCCGTCCCCATCAATGCGCTGGTGGCGGTAAAGGGGACGCCGCTCGAATCGCAAAAACCGGTGGAAGTATGGGAGATGGTACGCATGGTGGCCACCACGCGTATCACCATGCCCAAAACGCAGGTTCGCCTCTCCGCCGGGCGAAGCGATATGTCGCCCGAAGGACAAGCCCTGTGCTTCTTTGCCGGCGCCAACTCCATATTTGCCGGAGACAAATTGCTCACCACGCCCAATCCAAGTGTAGACGAGGATGAGAAGCTGTTTAAAGACTTGGGCCTAATCCGCCAATTGCCGTTTGAAAAGCACTCGAAACCCGAGTCGGTCGCCCAGACGGATCGCCTGCGTCCAAGGCTTAGGGAAAATCCCCGTTGGTCTCGTCCCGGACACGAGATCGAAAGAAATCTAAAGGCAGCGAAAAGGGCAAAACAGCTGAGGGGCTAAAAAGTTGCCGATGAGCGGACTGCGCATTTCTACACCTATTATAACAGTGGTGAATGCAAAAAACCAGCGGGTACAATCTGCCTGGAAAGACGCAATCCAAAAGCCGCCTACACCGAGTTATAACAAAGGTAAATGCGAAGAACCCAAAGGAGGCAATACGTCAAAAGGGGGAGAAATTCACAAGGTGCGCAATCAAAAACCCCGATTCACGATAGCCCAGCGGATTCACCCACCACCTTTGCGGTGAAATGCTCCGGGTCTACGAGCTGTTTGGCACTGTAAAACTTGTACTCCAGGTACTGAAAGGCATTTCGGGGGACGACCTTCACCCATTTCTTATAAGTGAGCCACCAGCGTTGACGAACAGAGGGGATTCCCTGACGCAAATAGGCTGCCACAAAGGGGTGCACGTGAAGGGCTAAGGCTTCACGCCTATTGGACTCGACCCAATCCGATAGGAATGACTCTATTTTATCGATCAAGGTGATGGGTGCCTCTACTTCGGCGACTCTTCCATTTGAAGGGTTGGGTTCTCGGGTTTTGATGTGCAAGGCTGGCCGCACGCGCTGGCGCGTAATCTGAATGAGGCCGAACGGGCTAAGCGGCAATATTTTGTGCTTTGCGCGATCCACCTCCATCGCTCCTCGCAAATGATCAAACAGCTTCTTGCGGTTATCGGCTTGTTTCATGTCGATAAAGTCGATCACTACAATACCCCCCATATCGCGCAAGCGAAGCTGATGTGCAATTTCTGTAGCCGCTAATAGATTGACCTGTAATGAATTTTCCTCTTGCGATTCTTTGGACGCGGCACGACTCCCACTATTCACATCGATTACGTGCATGGCTTCTGTCGTCTCAATGATCAGATAGGCCCCTTTGGATAGAGAAACCGTACGCCCAAAAGCCTGCTTGATCTGTTTATCGACGCCGTAGCTTTCAAAAACCGGTAGCTGTGAGCGATGGTGTGTGAGCAATTTAACCGCATCGGGGGCGATGCGTTGTAAGTAATCGCGTATCTCTTCGGCCAGCGCGGCTTCATTACAGACGATATTGACAAACTCGTCGCTAAAAATATCGCGAAGGATGAGGGAAGCCTTATGGATCTCAGACAAGATACGCTTTGGGAATTTGTCATTGCCTCTGATCTGCTTGTAGGCTGAATTCCAACGATTCATCAGATGGTTTAAATCGGCGTCCAGTTCAGCCACCTTTTTCCCTTGGGCCACGGTGCGGATGATCACGCCAAAACCCTTGGGCTTAATACTATTGATCAGGCGCTTAAGCCTATCCCGCTCATGTTTGGACTCGATTTTTTGGGATATGGAGAGCCGGGCCGAAAAAGGGGCCAATACCAGATAGCGTCCAGCTATGGAAATCTCAGCGCTTATACGAGGTCCCTTTGTAGATATGGGTTCCTTTTCAATTTGCACCAAAATTCGCTGTCCGGCTTGCAACACATCCCCGATAGCGCCCGATTTGGGAATATCCGGCTCCATGGCAAACCGATTCAAATGGCTGCTACGGTATTTGTTTTCATTGACCTCGCGCGTGTACTTGAGCGCGGATTGAACCTGGGGCCCCAAATCGTGATAGTGCAAAAAAGCATCTTTTTCACACCCCAAATCCACAAAGGCAGCATTTAAGCCCGGTGCTATTTTCTTCACCCTGGCCAAGTAAATATCGCCTACCGATAACCTGTCTTCGCCGGCTTGCTCGTGCAGCTCGACCAGCTTTTTGTCCTCGAGCAGCGCAAGGCGTATCGGTTTTTCTTCGGCATCTATAATGATTTCTTTCTTCACATAAATTCCCTTTGGAACCGAGGATAAAGAACTGAGTGACATACGTGCTCAACCCGAGCTCACTTTTTCTTCTTGTGTCGATTTTGTTTACTCCTCTTCTTTCTCTTGTGCGTGGCTACCTTATGCCTCTTTCGCTTCTTACCACTCGGCATAGCAATCGAAATATTTTCCAGTTACGATAAAATTTTCGCAAATGTAGGAATTGAGATCCAATCGCAGGCCTCAGTCACGTGCGATTACACAGCCGGAACGCTTTCTCTTATCGCGTTGACAAAGGACTTGGAAGGCTTGAAAAAAGGCACATTATGAGCGGGAATCACGATGGCGGTATTCTTAGAAATATTCCGCCCGGTCTTCTCAGCTCTCCGCTTTACGACAAAGCTGCCAAAGCCTCTTAGATATACATTGTTTCCATTTGACATAGACTTCTTTACCTCTTTCATAAAGCAGTCGAGAACCGACTGAATCTCCATTTTTTCCAAACCCGTCTCACCAGCTATAACAGCTGCAATCTCTGCTTTTGTCATCTCATTTCATATATTTGTTTCCACAATGGCTTCCATTTCACCCCCTCATTCCCATCCTGATAAGTGAAGGAATTCTCAGACAAAGTTATACAATGGTACTCGAAAAATAAAAGAGCGCTACCCTGGCGGCAGAATCCAAGCCCTTATAAAACATGGCTCTCCGAGATTATCCTACAACAGACCCGTATCGCCCAGGGATTGGGCTACTACACAAACATAATAAACAAATACGAAACGATCCAAGACTTAGCCGCTGGAAAAGAATCGGAAGTCCTAAAGCTGTGGCAGGGACTGGGATATTACAACCGGGCGCGAAACATGCATTTCACAGCCCGGTATTTGGTGGAAAAAAATCGGGGACACTTTCCCAACACCTATGAGGAGCTGATAAAATTAAAGGGAGTCGGAAGATACACAGCCGCTGCAATCGCCTCCATCTGCTTTGATGAGCCCATACCCGTGATAGATGGAAACGTATATCGCGTCATCTCCCGTTGCTTCCTGATCGATATACCCATACCTTCCAATCGCGCATACCATTATTTCAAAGGCCGACTGGCTGAACTCATGGACGCGCGCAGGCCGGGCGATTTCAACCAAGGCGTGATGGAATTGGGCGCGTTGATCTGCATCCCGAAAAATCCCCATTGCAAGCAATGCCCGCTACGGGATCATTGCGCGGCACGCAGGGAAAACCGAATAGCCGCTTATCCATTTAAAGCGGAAAAGAAAAGGCGCAGCAACCGCTATTTTAATTTCCTGTTGATCCGATGCGATGGCGAATTGCTGATGCTGCGACGAAATCAAAAAGACATATGGGCTAAGCTATATACCTTCCCCTTGATCGAGTGCAAAACCCCTCAGGCAAAACGGCGGCTGAAGGAGGCTTTACAAGTAGAAGACATCCAACTCCTCGGCAAAACCCTACACGCGCTCACCCACCAAAATTTACACATTAAGTTCTGGTCTATCGATCCTGGGCCGACTACCTACAAAAGGCTTCAGACTCATTTTGGCGCCACATCCATCCCGGCGAGAGAAACCGGGACCTACGCCGTACCGAAGCCCGTTGAAAACTTTTTAAACCAGGTGTTTTCAACAAATTTCTGTACCTTTGACAGAAAAGCCAGCACATGAACGGTACAATAAACAAAGTGATCCTAGTGGGAAACTTGGGTGAGGGGGTAAAAATGCACTACTTCGACGATAAGAACGCGGTGGGTCGCTTTCCCCTAGCGACTTCTGAGTCTTATACCAATAAGAGCGGGGAGCGCATCACACAAACCGAATGGCATCGCATAATCGTGCGGAACCGCTTGGCTGAAATTTGTGAAAAACACCTGCAAAAAGGAGACAAAGTATATATAGAGGGTCGCCTAAAGACCCGAAAGTGGGAAAGCGATGGAGGGCTGCGCTACACCACGGCGGTTCATGTTTCTTCGATAGAATTTCTCTCCAATAGAAGGGATTCCCAAGCCAAAGGGGATAGGCATTCACAGCCGACCCCCTTGCCAGATGACCTACGCGACGACGAAACCTTGGATGCGGACTTATCGTTTTGATTTGTCCCTTGCCCACAGTGGTGGCAGCCAGCTTTTTTATCGCGCTCTAAGGGGACCCCGTTTCCACCTTTCCAAGAAAATTCGGGGGTAGCAGCCATACAGACAGCTCAGCAGCCCATAGGAAAGCGCGTGAAGGATCAGGCTTCCATTTCAATCGATTGGATTCGCCTATATTGCACCGGATAATCCGGCGCATCGGGCTGCAAGAGTACCCCTTTCCTCAGGTTGGGAAAGAGCACATCATAGCGTTTGACTTCATCCATGCTCACCCGCCGAAAAACGTGCTTTCGCTGAATATCTTTTGGATGGGCGATTCCACAACCAGCCATGAGCTCGACAAACCCCCTCAGGGTTTCCTCGTGAAACGCCTTTACGCGCGCCCCCTTATCCTTCACGACCAAGCCTTTTTCCAGCTCCGCATCTTGTGTCGCTACGCCTACGGGACAGGTGTTCTGGTTGCACTCCAGGGTTTGGATGCAGCCCGCAGCCATCATCATAGCCCGCGCGCTGTTGCACAAATCGGCACCCAGCGCCAAAGCCCTGAAAAGCTGAAATCCAGTTGAGATTTTGCCCGAATCGATAAGCTTAATCCGTTCGCGCAACCCATATCCCGTCAGCGTGTCGCTGGCAAAGGCAAGACCCTCCCTAAAGGGGAAGCCCACGGAGTCCGAAAATTCTGGCGGAGCGGCCCCCGTACCGCAAACTGGCACTATAGGGTCTTTTGCATGCCGGATCGCCTATGCACAGGCGTTGATCCAGCGGAATCGCCCCGGCCTATCGAGTCTATGGGTAGTGTCTCACGCCCTGCCTCGGTACCATTGGATTCATGTCGGGGTAGGGCTTCAGCAAGAGCCAGCACGGCTGTCCGGTCTAACCGGGTGGGCGTCCCACACCCTTTTGCAGCACGGCCTGGGTGTAGTCGGATAAGAGCAGTTTTCCGCTGCGGGCTGCGCGCCGCTCCATGATGTCAGGCCAATCCGCTGTGCCCGACCAAAGCATCGTCTTCAAGGCCCGCATGGCTGCTGTACTCTTTTCTGAAAGGGTATATGCCAAATGGTTTACCGCTTCGTCCAGTTTATCCAGATCGGGATGCAAGCTCTGGTACAAGCCTTTTTCCAAGGCCCAGGTGGCTGGTTTCCAATTGTTGGTATCTATGGCAATCGCGGCCACAGCACCCGTGCCCATCTTATGTCTAAGGGCCGGCTCGATGACAAAGGGACCCAGCCCAAGTGCCAGTTCGCTCAATCGCACCGACGCGGATTCTGAAGCCAGCACATAGTCAGTCGCAGCGAGGAGCCCAACACCCCCACCGACGGCTTTGCCCTGTACCCGCCCGATGATGAGTTTGGGACAACTTCGCATGGCGTGGATCACGCGGGCAAAACCCATAAAAAAGGCTTTGGCACGATCGAAATCCCGGATGCGGCGCAACTCATCAAAGAAAGCCCCAGCACAAAAGGCATGAGTCCCTTCACTCTGCAAGACGATAACGCGAACCGCGTCCGCCACACCGAATCGCTGAATGGCCGTCTCCAGTTTTTGCAGCAGCGATTTGGACATGGCATTGCGCTTGGGGTGGTAAAACGAAAGGCGTCCGATGCCTTTTTCGATCTGTGTGTTCAGCTCTCCATCTCTCATAAGCCTAAGATTTGCTTTGTGAATAAGTCAATCTAAAGTCGATTCCCAACCCCATAGCGCGGACGAGCATCCAAACGGTAATAGCCACCCAGACGGCGTACAGTTGCCAGCCCAGGGAATCAAAGAGGTATAGGGTGGGAACAAAGCCCAAGAAAGTGGCCGCTAGCAACAGATTCCGCAAAAATACGGCTTTTCCCAGGCCTTTGTATATCTCGTCAAGCGTGAAAGCCAAGGCGTTGAGGGGCTGCATGAGAACGACCAACCAGAACACCTGGTAAAAGTGAGCCAAAACAAGGGGCGCACGCGTGAAAATTCGACCTATGGGGTAGTAGCTTGCCGCATAAAGCAAGGCTAAAGTTAGCGCCACCGCCACACTGTATTTACTGAGATCAATACCCAAGAGATAGAGTCTTCGATAATCCTTGGCGCCGAGCAGCTTTCCAGCAATCGCATTGCCAGCGGCGGCATAGCCGTCCATAAAAAAGGCGGAGAACAACCAGATGTTTATCAAGATGGATTGCGCTGCCAGGGCTGCCGTCCCGTAAGAAGCGGCAAAGCGGTTGGCCAAGGCAATGGCGATCTCCAAGGCTATCGTCCGAATAAAGAGGTTGAGACTTATCGCAAGCCAGGACTTAAACTCGGGGTGCCATTTCCTACGCAGCGGTAGGTGGGTACCGGTTTGGCTAAAAAAATAGACCCATGCCAGCACAAACATGACGAATTGTGCCAATAAGCTGGCATAGGCTACGCCTGGCACACCCCAATCCAATCCGCGTGCAAAGAGCCAATCCAAAGCCGCGTTGAGCAAGCCGCCGACCAAAGCGATCTGCATGGCCCAAGAGGTGTTTTGCAGGCCTCTGAAAACCCCAAAAATCGCAAAGCTGATGAGCGTCAGCGGAAGGCCCCAAACCCGAATGCGAAAATAGCTGAGGCAATAGTTCAGCGCAAGCCCTTGTACCTGAAAAAAAGTCTTAAAGATCAGCGAAGAGAAAGGGAGCACCCCCATGGGGATCAATAGGCCAATCAAAAAGGTAAACAGGAAAACCTGCAGGAGCAATCCCCGTATTTGCAAAACCCTTCCCGAGCCTAAGTACTGGGAAACCAGGGCTGAAGTGGCGATTTCAGTCTGTCGCAAAACCCAGATCAGAGCCGAGAGAAAAGCCCCCACAACTCCTACCGCAGCGAGAGATGCTGCACTGTTTTGCGGTAAATTTCCCACCACAGCCGCGTCGGTTAAGGCGAGCAGTGGTTCCACAATCCCAGCGAGTATAGCAGGTATGGCGAGGCGATGGATTTCTCTAAGGGAGACTTTTGCGAGGGACAAAGCGCTGTTTTGGGCAAAGTTGGCAATTTTTAACCATTCCAGGTATGGATGGGTCAAAACAGCTGCTGGGGTAAAAAATATAAGGTTCTCATGGGTTTAAAATGTAGTTGACCCCTTGGACATGCCATTGATTTAGACCGATGGCTCCAAACCCAAACTTGGAAACGTAAAAGGGATAGGCGGCTAAAAATTCAGAAGCAGGGCTTATAGCAGCACCCCACTTGTGAGGATTGGGACTGCTGAGGCGTCAAAAATGAGTGGTCATCCCTGCTGTAAACCCCATTGTTTCAGCTTTTAATCCGACATAATCGACAATGAAAGGCTATCGGCTCCCTTGACTTTCACGCTAAAAGACCAATCGAAATCCAGCCTTTGCAAAACCTAGGATCTGTGGAAGGAGACGAGATTTTGAGCGATGAACTTGAGCATTTGACCTTACCTCTAAACGGCGGGGTCGGAATTCTAGGCTACTGCAGGGCTTATTAAACAGCGCTTTTGACAGAGGCGCTCAAGCATTGCGAGCGGTGCTTTTTGAGGGGGGTTGAAAAAAACATTTAATTTTGCGCTTATTGGGGCTGTAGCTCAGCTGGCTAGAGCGTTTGACTGGCAGTCAAGAGGTCGTGGGTTCGAGCCCCATCAGCTCCACAGCGAAAAGTCGTCGATTTCGATCGGCTTAGCCTATTTTCTCTGAAGTCATCCCTTTTTGAGTGCGGGGTCACAGACGACTTCTACTTTCCGCTCCCCATAGGCGGTTGGGTTTTCTGCGGCTTCTCTGCTCGGTGGTGGATGCTTGCATTACAGGTAAATTAACTCAGTTGAAGGTGCATTCCCGTTAAAATTACCTTTAATCCATTGAGCTGTTGTTGTTTATGTCCATACTGAAGAAATGCAATTCAATGGCAGCGTTTAAGTGCAGTCGCCGCAATTTGCTCGAGCCGGTAAAAAGACAAAAAATAAAGCACCCGTTCAAACCGACATAATAGATAAAAGGGAAAAGGAGGGCTGGATTTTCATTGGGCTGCTATAGCATTTCCTGCACGCGATGGCAGACGGGAAATTGTCCTGCGCAAAATTGAAAGCGTGCAGATAGAAAGCAGTTGGAAGTTACTGACTGATACAGCCGTCATTACTCTGCCTCGTAAAGTGTCTCAAAAACTATTCGACAAACTTCGGGTAAAAAAAGTGTTCCGCCGCGGCGATGTTGTTCAAATAGCACTAGGCTATGACGGTCTATATGTAACGGAGTTTGAAGGCTACATAACAGAGGTGTCGGCTACTGCACCCATTGTCATTAAGTGTGAGGACGAGATGTGGAAACTTAAGGCAACGCCAGTGAGTTACAGTAAACCGCATGTGAATTTGAAACAGCTTTTAGCCGATATTTTGCCAGCCACCCGTATAGATGCCAATGCGGGCGAACAACTGGGCGCGGTGCGCTTTTCCGAGACCACTGCTTCGCAGGTCTTGGATAAGTTGAAACAGGAGAAGGCTATTTACAGTTATTTCAAGGGTAAACGGCTTGTAAGCGGTAAGGTTTACGCCGATGACAGTGGCACGGCCCCCCACCGATTTGAATTAGAGCGTAATGCAGTTTCTAATGATCTGGTGTACAAGCGGAAAGAAGATACGAAAGTACTCGTCATCGCACGCGCCATAATTAAGGGTAAGAAAACGGCGTATCGAATAGGGGACGAAGGCGGGCAGGTGTGCAGATTGGCTTACAGCGGCCATTCGATTACCGAATGGGATTTGCAGCGAAAGGCCCACGCCGATTATCAGCAGATCAAAACAGACGGCTTCGAGGGGTCTTTTACAGCCTTCGGCATCCCTTCAGTGCGACATGGTGAAAAGGTAAATCTCACAAGCCGCCTATACAAAGAGCTCGACGGTATCTACTATGTAGAAGGCGTGAGCAAGCGATTTAGCCGCGAAGGCTATCGCCAAGAGATAAAACTGGGAGGACTGGCAGCGTGAAAAAAGGCAAAAACATACAAGAATTCGGTACGCTTCTCGCAGATCACATCGCAGCATTTGTAAGGGTGCAAACCCATTGGTGCAGGGTTAAAGAGGTGGACTGGGATGATAAGACTTTTACGGCTGTGGCAGTGAGAGACGATTTGCCATTTTACGATGTGAGTTTGGGTCTAGGCAGTTTTTACCGAAGACCTGCCAAGGATAGCTTATGCCTTATAGGCATTATCGAAAATGCGGATACCGATGCCTTTTTGATAGATGCCGAAGCATTCGATGAAGCAGTATGGCACAGCGGGGAAAGCAAGCTGACTATAAAAAAGCAGGGCTTTATCGTCAAGCAGGGCGATGAGAGTTTAAAACAGGTTTTGAACGATTGGCAAGCGGCTTTGATTAAGTTATGCGAGGAAGTGAGCAAGGTTGTTGTGAGCATTGGCATAACTCCGAATGTGGCGGCCATTGCTGAGATAAAAAAGCAAGTGCAAGATATTAAAAGGCGTTTAAACGGCATTTTAATAGCGTAAATGGACTCTTTAAAAGCAACCGATATCATACTTGAAAATGACGACTTGAAGATCGTAGGGGTGACCTTTGCATAGGCCACTCTCTAACCCAAGAGGTAAAGATCATTTTGAGCCTTAACCAAGGTGAGCTAAAAAACGACCCACTTCTAGGCCCGAACCTACTTCGACTCGTCAAATCAAAACCTCAGGAACAAGAGTTCCGCGAACGCGTTAAAATCCATTTGAAACGCGATGGTAAGGACTACAATAGCATCAGAGCGCTAGTCCATGCCAAATCCAAATAAAGTGAAGAAAAATGGCACTTGATAAGGCACAATTAAAATCAAAGCTGGTAAGGCTCTTTAATAAGCCGCAGACAGTTAATAATGTGGATCAGGTGGCCGGCGACCTGGCCGCGGCAATCGACGAATTTGTAAAGACGGCCACCGTCACCGGTGCTACCAGCGATGGGTCAACTTTAGTACAAACTCAAATACACTGAAACGATGAGAGCAGCAAATTTTTTATTACAAGCATTCGGTTTTCTAAATACCCGAGATTTTTATCGCTCCGCATTCGGCGCAATCGGGGTAAAGACCGTAAAGTACAGCGCAGTGATAGGTCTTTTACAAGGAGTTTTAGATCGCTTCTTGGGGCTTGATCTTGCTGTATTTATTGCTTTTTCACTGCTTATCATAGCCGAGTACATTACAGGGGTAAAAGTCAGTCGCAAGAAAGGAGAGCGGTTCAAAAGCAGCAAAGCTGGGCGAATGATTTTTAAGATCGGCGTTTACGCATTTATCATCGCTATTCTGCACGTTTTTGAAAAGAGCATTCAGGCGCCGAAGCTGTTCGGGGTCGAGTTAAATCCGTTTATCTGGCTGTACAATGCTGTGCTTATCGCTATAGTATTTCAGTTGATTATCAGTTTATTTGAGAACCTAGGCCGACTGGGGTACAAAGAGAGCAAAACAATAGCAGGCATTGTGCTGCGGAAATTTAATAAGTGGTTTGAATTCGATGGAAAACAAGGTGATAACAGTTCTCGCTAACCAATCGCTCATGGACATTGCCGTGCAAGAATTCGGCAACGCTAGGGCGGCATTCGATATCGCCCGCTGCAATGGCTTGAGCGTGACCGACCCGTTGCATACGGGACAGCGACTAAAATTGCCGAGAAGTGACTACCACGAACCGCAAACGCAGGATTATTAACGTACAAAAGGTATCAAACCGGCCACGGCAACCGATGAAGCGAGCTAATGGCAAGAGCGATAGAGGACATACAGCAAGACATACTAGCATGGCCGAGCAGCCCGAATTAAGCGGCCTTAATTCCACCGGTCAAACCGCTGTTTATAGGCTTATTACATACGTTGTGTCTTACTCTATCTGGCTTTTAGAAAAGTTTTTTGACGCCCATAAAGAGGAAGTTACAAGTGCTTTGCATAATCAAAAAAGCGGCTCGCTTAGGTGGTATCGTAAAAAGGCGCTCGACTATCAAGATGGATTCGACCTGTTGCCCGGCTCCGATCGGTTTAATAACGAGGGGGCTACTGAGGAAGACATAGAAAAAAGCAAAATCGTAAAATATGCAGCAGTAACCGAGGCCGAAGGCAAAAGTCAATTAATTGTAAAAGCGGCCGGTGAGCAGCATGGAAAATTAGTCCAATTGAGCCCGTCTCAGACCTATCGCTTTAAAACCTATATAAAAGAAATCCGCTATGCCGGTACGCCGGTTAACGTAATCAGTTTGCCCCCCAGACCGGCTTTATCTGAATATCGATATTTATCGAGACCCGCTGATTTTGGACGAAAAGGGGGTGAATCTGCGAAGCGGTGAGAAGTCGGCAGAATCGGCCATCAGCTAGTACTTAAAAACGTTACCCTTTAACGGAGAGTTTGTCGTACAAAGTCTAGTGGACTGTTTGCAACGGGTAGCGGGCGTACACATTGTACACGTTATCAAGATCGAGAGCAGCTCGATAAAGGGCGCTATCGACGATTACCGGCCGAAGCAACCCATATCGGTTTACACTATTCCCCAGAGTGGGTATTTTGAAATAGCAAATTTTGACGAGATAAACTATGTGGTTTAAACTATCGATAAATAAGCTGGCGGCGTCATTGTTGCCCACTTTTTTGCGAAGGCCTAAATTAGTAGCACTATTACACGCCCTGTTATACCCTGTGGAAGGATTGCATCAAGCGTGGACGCAGATGCGAGCGGAAAACTTATATAAGCTCGCACATACTGGCCAAGTGATCTCCCTAAGAGATGCTTTGAACGATGTTTTAGACCCAGCTCTGCGCCGTATATATTTAACGGGATCCGAGCATGAGCGTAACTACTTATACCTGCCCGCTGAGAAATTGCCGCAGTATCTGGGCAAGATTTACATTTATCGAGAAAGTGAGTACTTATACAAGGGTGCTGACTTTTTTGTCCTTGTTCCGCCAGCCGTATTAAAAAAACAAATGGTTTGAACTGAGAGCTACATTAGATTTTTACAAATTGGCATCCAAACGCTATAAAATCAAATACTATGAATAGACAAAACTTTGAGATACCCGGTGGTTTTCCTCTGTAAGTCAACACCTTGGACGAAATGCAAAAAGCCTACAACCTCCTTAACGCCCTGGGCGAAATAGCTGGTGATAAAGCGATCATCCGAGGCTGTGTAGCCGATGGGGAAAACATAGGAGACGGCGTGGTCTATGTCGATAGTGAGGTCTTTGCCTTTCGCGGTGGCCACAAACAAGATACGGTCATCGTCAAAGAAGATACCATTAGCAAGATTTTTGAAAGCGGCCAGAAGCATAAAGTTTTATTCAAGCGATATATAACCTTCGGTTCAGGAGAAGGAAGCATGAACTGGAGCGAATTCAAACGCTACCGCCTCGTTGAAGAAGTAGCTGAATTTAAGGACGAGGTAAACGAAGAGTTAGCCGGCAAGGCTCCGCTCTCGCACAACCACGATGACCGATACTATACCGAGTCTGAAACCGATGCCTTTTTTGAAGGCGAAAGCTACGGGAAAAAACAGGTGAATTGGAATCGGGTAACGGATAGGCCCAGCGCTTACCCACCTGCTACACATTACCACGATGACCGATACTATACCGAGTCTGAAACCGATGCCTTTTTTGAAGGCGAAAGCTACGGGAAAAAGCAAGTGAATTGGAATCGGGTAACGGGTAAGCCCAGCGCTTACCCACCTGCTACACATTACCACGATGACCGGTATTACACCCGCAGTCAAACCGATTCTAAGTATTGCTCAAAATATCAAATTAGAGACTATTAAAGCATCCTTTTACAGCGCAAATAAAGTCTGCTGTTATGTGGAAATTTTAAGCGAGCCTTATTACGAAGAAATACACGGACCTGAAGACCCAATAAGCGGAGAAACTATTTGGACTTCTAGAGATAATTTTAGTTTCAAATTAGGTTTCGCATCAATTTCTATTAAAAAATAATTGCTTGAAACCATGCGTGTATTAATCAATAAAAGTTTCCCTCTAATCGGTGGGTTTTCCGAGGAATTGATCGAGGACGAAAAAAGAGCTTTTATCCACTACGAAATCGATGTGCAAGCCTGTAAAACCGCCTGTGATGCCATTGTGGCCAGCCGCGGCAACAGCTACCTCGTCTCGGATGAAAGCGAGATCGAGCAGCTCTACAGCCATGATAAAGAACTTTTTTTTACCCTTCAGGGCAAGGTGTTGCCCCCCCTTGATGTAAACCAAAGCGTCAAACAATACGCTGCATTACGGCGGGAAGTAGGCCAGTGCAAAAGGCTGCTGCAAGAAACTGACTGGACGGTGGTCAAATGCATGGAGCTCGGCATAAAAGTCAGCGAAAAATACCCTGAAATACACCGGCAAAGAACTGAGGCCAGGGCGCGAATAAATGAAAACGAACAACGGATGAACGAGCTCTAAAAGCGCTCTCAAACGCCTTTTAAACCGTGTGTATGCACTGTTTAAACGCTGATAAAGCCCCCGCTTTTTTAAAAGAGTCTCACCTACAATTAAAAAATGCCTATTACAGCGGCGGAGGACTAAAATTCGTTCGCTGAAATAGGTTATTCAGTAAGTGAGACGAGACAAATGTATTAAAAAGCGGGTAAACATGCAGGTGAAAATGACTACTCCTATTGCTTACTATGGGGGAAAACAGCAAATGCTGCGGCATATCTTGCCGCTTATTCCCAGGCATCAAATTTACGTTGAACCTTTTTTCGGTGGCGGTGCAGTGTATTGGGCAAAAAAACCCGGTCAAGCTGGAAGTGATTAACGATGTCAACATGAATGTTGTCAATTTCTACGAGGTGCTCAAGCACGACTACTTTAGCCTGCGCAAGCGCATTAAAGCAACACTTCACAGCCGAGAAACGTACAAAAAAGCGTTGATTGTCTATGACTGTCCGTGGTTGTTTGCCGACGAGCCTATGATTCGTGCATGGGCTTTCTATATTGTCACAAACCAAGGCTTTTTACATAAAGTTGGTACGTGGGGTTATGACAAAATGTGTAAAACAGCCGTTATATTTAAAAACAGAATAGACCAATTTGAAGAGTGCTTAAGTAATCGGTTAAGCCGCACGCAAATCGAGCAAAGCGAAGCGCATAAAGTGATAAGCAGCAGAGACACACTTGATACTTTTGTCTATGCCGATCCACCTTATATCAACAGCGAGCAAGGGCATTATGGCGGATATACAGAAAAGCACTACCGCAGAGATTTGGGCGCTTTAGCAGTTATGAAGGGGAAGTTTCTATTAAGCAGTTACACTTCGGGAATATTGGATGAGTATATTGACAAGCATGGGTGGCACTCGTTGTCTATTGATAACCCGTTAAGCGCTAAAAGGGCAACTGGTATCAATAAGAGAGACCGCAAAATGGAAGTGCTTACTGCGAATTATCCCATATCTAAAGGAATCGTTGTCCAGCGCAATCGTGACTTGTTTTCCTCTGAATAGTAGATAGAATGACGATTCTCTTATTCCATCTTTTCTGATTTGAGTGGAATAAGGAATTCTATATTCCATTCAAATGGAATAACGGGTTTGCTTATTCTAATTTTTCGGCTTTGACTGGAATAAGGGTTTTCTACTCCTTTATTTCTCCTTTATTTCAATGTAAGGAAACATTGTATTGCATAGTGGTATGTGTTTCTCAAAAAAAGGACGATTTGTTTTTCCAAACTCGGACGATTCGTTTTTCGGATTATACATTCTCGATTTCAGGGGAAGAGCACCATAGGCAAACTTAAGAAAAGAAGCGGAAAGCAGCCGTTCGACGACCACAGCCCGAATCCGATACGCAAG
>JANQLC010000039.1 GCA_028280815.1 Flavobacteriales bacterium
ACGGTTGCATTGGGTGTTGCCATCTGTGGGGATTTTGCACGGGTATTTTCTGCGGTTGGCATAGGCGGGTTTTGAGTTGGTGTTTTGTCATTTCATGGGTTGGCTGGGTTGCTGCTTTGTGTTAATTGGGTCGATTACTTGGATTGGCGTTTTGGGCTGGCGTTTGAGTCTGTCGGGTGGGTGGATTGGGTTGTGCCTGTCGGGTTTTTTTCGTTTCTCCTCTCTAAGGTCGGCTTGGTTGGGGGTTGGAGTTGAGTTGTTTTGATCGGGTTGTCTCTTGTCTAATTTGCTGCATGGGTTTTTCCGCTGATTGGTGTAGTTGGATTTTGGATTGGGTGGGTTGGATTGTTTGATTGGATTGCCATCTGTCGGGTTTTTTGCATGGGTATTTTATGCGATTGGCCTGGGTGGGTTTTGGACTTCTCGTTTTTCTCCCTTGTCCTTCGTCGAGCCCTTCGCATGGGTTTTTCCGCTGATTGGTGTAGTTGCGTTGTCACCTGTCGGGATTCTGCATCTGTTCTCTCTGCAATCGGTTTTTTTGCATTTGCCTTTCCACTGATTGGCTCGGTGGTCTAAGACCGGACAGGTTGCATTTGATCGGCTCGTTTTCCCAGTTCTGCCTTTTGCGTCAGCTCGAAGCAGGCGATCTGTTTTTTTCTCATCCCTTTGCGCGGTTTGGAAAATTGGACTCGTCTCCTTGGCGTTTGTCCTTGTGGCTGCGTTTAAAAAAGGCGCTTTATTTTTTCCTTACCTTTGTCGGGAAAAGGAAGGGATTTCCGTGCGAGAAGGTGATGAAATTCAGGATTTTTGGTATCCATACACCCAAACCCAAGCGGTTTACATACCGGCCGCGCTTCTATGACGAAGTGGCTGCGCGTCACAAGCAGCTCGCGGAGCAATACGCCAAATCGGACGGTACTCAAGAATACGACCCAGCGCGTATGGGTGCAATCTTTGATGCGATCAGAAAAAAGCGAAAGCACCCCGCCGAATCCGCTCATTCCACAGGCCTTCGCATTTTTATCATCGCTTTGGCGCTCTGCATTTTGCTCTACATCCTTCGCTATTTAGACCTGGCTCAACTCATCGGCAAAATTCAAAACCGATTCTGACACATGCCCGACCGCATTGCCTTACTGCCCGATGCCGTTGCCAAGCAGATCGCTGCCGGTGAAGTCGTACAACGCCCGGCTTCTGTCGTCAAGGAACTCTTAGAAAACGCCATCGATGCGGAAGCCAAAGGGGTTGACCTCATCATCAAAGATGCGGGACGCACCTCGGTCCAGGTCGTAGACGACGGCTATGGAATGAGTCCGGCCGATGCCCGGCTCTCCTTTGAGCGACATGCTACTTCCAAGATAAAAACGACAGCCGATCTCTTTCAGATTGCGACGCAAGGCTTTCGCGGCGAAGCGCTGGCTTCCATAGCTGCCGTGGCCCAGGTAGAGATGCGGACCCGGACCGAAGGGGCCGAAACGGCTGCATTTTTGCAAATGGAAGGCGGGGAACTAACAGCGCAAAAAACCATACAAGCCGCCAAGGGAACCAGCATCGCCGTAAAAAAGCTCTTTTACAACATTCCGGCGCGCCGAAATTTTTTAAAGTCAGACCCGATAGAATTGCGGCATAGCATAGACGAGTTCGAGCGCATCGCACTAGCCCACCCCCAAGTGCGCTTTACCTTGCTGAGCAATGGTAAGGAGCTGTTTCGCCTAGCTTCAGAAAATTTACGCCAACGCATCGTCCACATATTTGGCAAAAAGATGGACGAAAAGCTCGTCCCCATCGAGGAGGAAACGGAAATCGTAAAAATTACGGGATTCATCGGAAAGAGCGATGCCGCCCGAAAAAAGCGAGGCGAACAATTCTTTTTTGCAAACCGCCGCTTTATCAAAGCCCCCTACTTCAACCACGCTGTGCTAGATGCCTACGAGGGGCTGCTCACACCCGGCAGCTACCCATCCTACTTCATCTTTTTTGAGGTCGACCCACAAAAGATCGACATCAACATCCACCCCACCAAAACGGAGGTCAAATTCGAAGATGAAAAGCCGATCTATTCCATATTGCGATCCAGTGTGCGCCATGCGCTGGGCATGTACAACGTGACGCCCAGCTTAGATTTTTCGTCGAATCCGGATCTCGAAGTCGGCCGATCCGACACCCGAACGATCCGCCAGCCGCAGATCCGGGTCGACCCGGATTTCAACCCCTTTGCTGCCTCACCTCGGCACAAGGGCAGCTCCCCTTCTGAATCCCAGGCCTGGCGAGACCTATACAGGGAAAGCCGCAGCGCAGCTACCGAAGGGACGCGAGGAGAAATGGACTCAGCCCAGGCTGATGCAGCCTATATGCAGGTCCACAAGCAATACATCTTAGTCCAAACTCAAAACGCGCTGCTGCTCATCCACCAGTACCGGGCACACCAGCGAATCCTATACGATACATTTTTAAAATCCCTACGAGCGGCCCGCACACTGGGCCAACGACTGCTGTTTCCCGTAGCGATCGCATTGAATCCAAGCGAGGTACAAAGCCTCGACTTACTAAGGGAAGACCTGTGCAAATTGGGTTTTGATTTCGAGTTGAAAGAATCCACGCTCAACATAGGCAGCGCGCCCAGCGAAATCAAGCCCGAAAACATCAAAACAAGCTTAGAAAAGTTGCTGGAACAAGCGCAAAACCACACTGCATCCGACCCCAAATTAAAGGAGGCTACCGCCCTGACACTCGCTTCACAGGCGGCGATTCGCAAGGGCCATACCCTGACGGTGGCCGAAATGCAGAGCCTGGTCAAGGCCCTGTTTGCCCGCCGTGAAAACAGCTTTTCCCCACAGGGAAAAAGAATATACCACAAGATAGCCCTGAGCGAAATCACGAGACAATTTGACCGATGAATTCCCACTACGCACCCCGGCGTGCGAACCCGACTACCCCGGTAACTCGAAATGTATTGCTGATCAATATTTTACTCTTTTTAGCCACCGTGACGCTAAGGGGTGCCAACCTGCCGTTCCACCTCGGTGGTTTTTATTTCAAATCCCCTCTCTTTAGGCCCTGGCAGCCGCTGACCAGCATGTTTATGCACGGCTCCACCATGCATCTCGCATTCAACATGCTCGCGCTTTGGATGTTTGGCACACCCTTGGAGCGGCTTTGGGGTGCCAAACGCTTCGCGATCTTCTACTTCTCATGCGGCTTGGGTGCCTACTTCCTGCACGATGCTGTCGTGTTTTTGCAAACCAACCCCATTCAACAGACCTGGGTGGAGAGCGGATTCAATTTTAACAAATTTCTCAGCCTGGTCAAAAGATTTCCACAAAGCGGTCAGGGTTACGCCCATCCAGCTGAACTCAAGACTTTATTTATGGCTTATATAACTCCAGTAGTCGGGGCAAGCGGTGCCATTTATGGGCTGCTCATCGCCTTTGCCCTATATTACCCCAATGCCGAATTGATGTTCATCCTGCTTCCCATACCCATAAGAGCCAAATACTTCGTACCTTTCATGATGGCATTCGAACTGTTTCTCGGCTGGCAGAGCTTCCCCGGAGACAAGGTGGCCCACTTCGCCCATATCGGTGGGGCACTACTGGGGTTTTTGCTCATAAAGTACTGGCGTGCTACAGAAAAACGCTAAAGCCTATGCCCTCATCTTTAAGCCGTACCTTTTACGCCATTCAAAGGAGCGATGCAGCGATCCGATTAATCGCCTTGTGTTCGACTGTGTTTTTGATTTACACCGCCTTGGATTCCGTCTTTCACCAGGGCGCGCTCTTCAATTGGCTGATCCTGCAAAGCGACTGGAAGCACAGCGTTCAAAAACCCTGGTCCCTCATCACCTACGCCTTCGTACACCCGAGTTTTTTGGGCCTGCTGTTCAACATGGTCTTCCTGTATTTCAGCTCGCGTTTGGGCCATACCTTTTTCTCGGAAAAAACCCTGGTGCGGCTCTTCTTTACAGGTGTCCTATCGGGCTCACTGAGCTTCCAAGCCGCAGCCCTCACCCGCTTGTTACCCGACCATACCCTGGTCGGGTCTAGCGCCGGAATCTACGCTGTATTCACCGCCATCTGTACCTATCGCCCCAGCTTCAATTGCTACTTGTTCGGGACACTTCGGATCGAGCTGATCTATCCATTCTCAGCCCTCCTCCTCATCGATCTGCTCGATTTGCTACAAGGGGTAAACACAGGCGGACAAATCGCTCATTTTGGCGGTGTGCTGGGCGGCTTTCTCTACACCCGATTCATCTGGCGCCGAGGCAAGCGCCTCGGCAAGCTCACCCCGTTTAAAAAGTTCGGTCGAAATGTGCCCAAAAACAGCCGAGCCGTCAGCGCAATAGCCATGGCAAAAACCAGCGCTCAGAGGCAAAAGAACCAAACTGAAAATCGGTTGAACGAAATCTTAGACAAGATATCCCGGTCGGGCTATAAGAGCTTAAGCAAACCAGAGCGACACTTTCTGAAAGAAACGAGTAAAGAATTAAATGCGGAAAGCTGATATTTAAAAGCGCCCTTCTCAATGGTTAAAAATTTTACCTCTCACATACCGGAACCTCATCCCAGAGTATACCTATTGAAGTGGTTTTAAAATCGGTCAAATGATTGAAAAAATTGTTTGAATGGAATAAAAATTATAATATTGCATCACCATTTGGAACGATGAATACAAAACCAAAAGATACGGAAGAAAAGATAAGAGAAGCCGCTTGCGTCGTGTTCACTAAAAAGGGCTATGCGGCCACTCGTACCCGTGATATTGCCGAAGAGGCTGGGTTAAACCTTTCGCTGTTAAATTATTACTTCAGAAGTAAAGAAAAGCTTTTCAAGTTGGTAATGATGGAAAAAACGGCTGAATTATTTGGCGCGATTCAGCTCATTGTAAATAATAAAACCATGACCTTGGCGGTAAAGATGGAAAAAATAGCAGCGACATATATCGATTTATTGCATCGACATCCAGACCTTCCCATATTTGTATTGAGTGAAATCAGGAATCATCCAAAAGATTTCGCCGCGAACACCAATTTGCAGGAAGTTTTAAAAAATGCTTCTCTAGTGCGGCAACTCAAAGCCAAAAGACCGGATATAAATCCAGTTCATTTTTTTCTCAACCTACTCGGGATGACCATTTTCCCCTATATAGTCAAGCCGCTGTTGCTCGCTTCTGAAATTACCGATGAAGCGAATTTCGAACAACTTATGGCAGCGCGAAAAAAAATGATTCCGATATGGATGAATCTAGTGCTGGAAGCAAAGTAAAAATTTTTATATCAAAATTGTTCAAATGATTAAAACATAAAATTAAACACTGTGATCCATTTAAAAAAAGAGCTATTTCTATATAGTTAAGGCTATCCTGATTAAAGGCCTCGGATTTTCGGCAATTTGGAAAGAAACCCTCATTCTTCTCACCATTACCGCATCTTTATTGGGCATCAGTTTAAAGCGTTTTAAAATACGTTTGGAATGAGAACCATCAAGTTTTTATTGGGAAAAGAATTGAAACAGATCTTCCGCAATAAATCCATATTGGCCATTGTTGTAGTCTTGCCGATTATTCAGTTGCTCATCCTTCCATTTGCGGCCAATTATGAGGTAAGAGGTATCAATGTGTCGTTAGTAGATCGAGACCATCCTTCTTATTCCCGAAAATTGATTTCCAAAATACAGGGTTCAAATTATTTCAGACTTACCCATTACGACGATTCTTTTGATAAAGCATACCGACATATAGAAAGCGATGCGGCAGGTTTAATCCTGGAAATTCCCAACGGCTTTGAACGAAACCTCATCCTCGAGAAACACCAGCAACTCTTTATTGCGGTTAACGCGATCAATGGCGCGAAAGCCAGTCTAGGGGCGAATTATTTAATCCGAACCCTACAGGAATTCCATGAAGGCCTTCCAATCGGCGCAATGAATAATTCTGGATTGACGCAGCGTTCCAGTTTGGAAGTCGTCTTTTCCAATTGGCATAATCCCCATTTAAACTATAAGTTCTTTATGGTACCGGGCATTCTGGCTCTTTTGATCACTATGATTGGCGGGTTTTTAACAGCGTTGACTATCGTAAAGGAAAAAGAAGTAGGAACTATTGAGCAGATAAACGTAACCCCCATAAAAAGGCATCATTTTATCTTGGGAAAATTAATTCCGTTTTGGGTGTTGGGCAATGTGGTTTTTACAATCGGCTTATTGATCTCCTGGTTGGTCTATGGTATTGTATCGGAAGGGAGTATACTATTATTATACGGATTTACAACCGTGTACTCACTCGCGGTATTGGGTTTCGGTTTGCTGATTTCTACCTTTTGCGAATCGCAACAGCAAGCCATGCTTATAACTTTCTTTTTTATGATGATTTTTATTTTGACAGCTGGGTTGTTTACACCTATAGATAGCATGCCGGAATGGGGGCAATTCATCACAAAATTAAACCCCGTAGCTTATTCAATCGAAGTGATACGCATGATTATTCTGAAGGGGAGCACCTTAACAGATGTATTACCAAAATTAGGTGTTGTGGCTCTTTTCGGAGTAGTTTTGAATACTTGGGCTATTTTAAATTATAAAAAACTCCATTGAGATAAGCGGTAACACGGAAAAAATTACGGGTGGGCGTTTTTTATCTCACAGGGAGTAAGATCTGCGAAACATGCTGAAAAGGGCTTAAATATTGGAATGAGTACGGGTAAGGGAAGGAAAACAAGGCATCCAAAATCGAAAAGAAAGAAACGAACAGCCCTATTTTCTCAGGCTTTTCAGCCCTTTTGCATCGGTTAAAGAGAGAAGGGCAATATCGTGAAATAGGACCGACTAAGCCGAGCACTCGATCTGAAAAGCACGCGGTTTTACTACCTTTGCCGCCCCAAGCCCACGGCGCATGTGTGATCAAACCAGGCGAGAGCTAAAAACCGCAGCCCTTTACACCTTGGGCTGTAAGTTGAACTTTTCAGAGACCGCCACCCTTGCGAGAGATTTAAAAAGAGCGGGCTACCGATGTGTGGACTTCAGCGCCGCTGCCGACCTTTACGTGATCAATACCTGTTCGGTAACCGAGCGTGCCGACAGGCGGTTGAAGACCCTCGTAAAAAAAGCCCTGTGTCAAAACCCCGATGCGTTCGTCGTCGCCATCGGCTGCTATGCACAACTCAAACCCGCGGAGATCGCCGCACTCGATGGGGTGGACATGGTGTTAGGCGCTTCGGAAAAGTTTAAGCTGTGCGACTACCTCACGGATTTGACAAAAAGAGCATTCGGTGAAGTACACGCTTGCGAGATCGAGGCTGCGGATTTTTACGTGAGTGCTTACGCCTTAGGCGGCCGCACAAGGGCTTTCTTAAAAGTGCAAGACGGCTGTGATTACAAGTGTTCGTACTGCACCATTCCCTTAGCGAGGGGCCGATCGCGCAGCGATACCCTAGAAAATATATTGCAACAGGCCGAAGCGATCGGGGATCGAGGCGTTAGAGAAATCGTACTGACCGGCGTGAACGTCGGCGACTATGGGAAGGGGGCGTTTGGGGGTGAGAAGCGCGCGTATCGCTTTTTAGACCTCATACGCGCCTTGGATGAGGTCCCAAGTGTCGACCGCTTTCGGATCTCTTCGATTGAACCCGAGCTGCTCCAAGCGGAAATCATCGAACTCATCGCTGAGAGCAAACGCTTTGTCCCGCACTTTCACATGCCACTGCAATCGGGCAGCAATACCATTTTGAGTAAAATGCGTCGCCGATACCGCCGTGAGCACTACGCCGAACGGGTCGATCAAATCAAAGCGGTGATGCCCCAGGCTTGCATCGGTGCAGATGTCATCGTCGGCTTTCCAACCGAATCAGAAGCCCATTTTCTGGAGAGCTATCAGTTTTTAAATGATTTGGACATCGCCTACCTACACGTTTTCACCTATTCCGAACGAGCGGGTGCCGCAGCCCTACAGCTCAAGCCCGTCGTCCCACCCGACATTCGGAGACGGCGCAGCCAAATGCTGCGCAGCCTATCGGCCAAGAAGAGGCGGCATTTCTACAAAAGCCAACTCAACCGAATCGGAGAAGTGCTCTTTGAAGGCGAAAACAAAGCGGGCTATATGCGGGGTTTTACCGAGAATTACGTACGGATCAAGCACCCCTGGAACCCGGAATGGGTGAATACGATACAAAGCCTAAGGCTCAGTCAAATAGCAGCGGATGGACTCGTAACCCTCAGCCCCTTGGAAGCGCCTATACCAACCCCTTAGGGTAAACCGAGCCGATACCCAGTACGCCGACCGGACGACGAAATAGGCTCATCGCAGGGGTGATTCCGGTTTTTTCTCGATATGTTTGCCCAAGTCAAGCCAAAATCCCGGCCCTATATAAAATTGATCACTTTAAGAGCCCATAAGTGCAATCGACCATGAAAAAACAGCAAAAGGTCGCCTATCTGATCGAAACCCTCGGTGAGATTTATCCGAAACCCAAGCCGGCCTTGCAGGCTACAGATGCCTTTACCATGCTGGCAGCGGTGGTGCTCTCCGCGCAGACCACCGATAAGAAAGTAAACGAGGTAACGCCGCGTCTCTTCGCACTGGCCGACAACCCTTTTGATATGGCGCGTTTGGACGAACCGCAGATCAAAGCCGTGATCCGGCAAATCGGCTTATCCGGCAGCAAAGCCAAGAACTTGAAGCGGCTCTCCGAGCAATTGGTAGCCCGACACGGCGGTAGGGTTCCAGCTCGCTTTGAGGACCTGGAGGAATTGGCGGGCGTGGGACACAAAACCGCTTCCGTAATCATGTCACAGGTCTTTGGGCATCCCGCATTTCCGGTGGACACCCATATTCACCGGCTGATGTGGCGCTGGGGGTTGAGCGATGGCAAGGGCGTCGAACAAACCGAAAAAGATGCCAAACGCCTCTTTCCAAAGGCGCATTGGAATGACTTACACCTGCAAATCATATACTACGGACGTGCGTACTCACCGGCCCGCGGCTGGGATATCCAAAGGGATGTCATCACCCAACGGATTGGCAGAAAGCCTCTGTTGCGGGAAATCGGTTTTTTGTAAGCCGTCTTTTTACCGAGTCTCTCGGTGACATCCCTGCGCAGAGCAGTCTAAAGCCGGCCTTTTTCAAACCCCTAGACGGCGCAAAACAAAAAACACCCCTTTTCAAACTACCGCTTTATCCCTTTTGACAGTTCGAGAAAGCGGGGTCTTAACGGAGGAAACTCACTTAGGAAAAGACAGCGGGCTCCGGTAGAAATCCCGGACCTGACTAATCGCCTACAATTTACACCCGTAAATCAATTGAAAATCAACAACTCAAATCGATTAAAGGCATTTCCGTAAACCCAGCCAATGGTTCAGCACCATTTGCAAACACCACAAAACACCTCCAACACCAGACCGCCCACTTTCGATACGGTGTCAATCGCTTTTTTCCGTTGGGCTATAGGGCGAGTTCAAGCGGTCTATCCACTCTACTTTGGCGTCGATCGGCTTGCGAGTTCCAGCGGCTAAGTCCACATCGCAATAACCCATGTAAAAGAAGCCGAGGCATCGCTCTCCAGCCTTGAGTTCTATAAATTCGTCCATATATTGGATTGAGGTCGGCGAACTCCAATAAGCGCCCACCCCATACGAGACAGCTGTAAGCCATAGGTTTTGCACCGCCATAGCAGTAGACGCCAACTCTTCCCATTCGGGCAAGCGATCCTGCCCATCACGCTGCATCAGTATGACGATGATACAAGCCGCCCTTTGAGCTCGGGTCTGCAATCGCAGCACTTGGCTGGACTTATAGGTTTCCTGGGCTATGGTTTCCCTATACTTTTTAACGAGAAAAGCGCCCAACTCATCTTTGGCCGCACCGGTGAGCACTTTAAATCGCCAGGGCTCGGTGCGCTTGTGGGTCGGAGCCCAATTGGCATTTTCCAACATCTGCCAAATGAGCGACTTCGGAATGGGCCTTGCACTATACAGCTCGGGATACACGGCCCTGCGACTGCGGATGATTTCGCATAAAACCTGACTTCGATCCATCGCTACAATTAATTCTTACCAAGCATACCTGCAACCTCAAAGTTAACTTCTATCGTGCCCATTGAACAGCCGCGACGCATGCGTCCTTTATGCACCCATTTCTTCGGCAAACCGGCCTGGTTGCAAGCCAGATTTTTGACCCGACACAGGTTCGACTAAAAGGCTTCTGCTTCATAACTCAACCTGGACAAAGGTATGGATTTTAACGACCTGCATGCGGCGCGCTGCTATCCAAGTCGAACACCAGTCACATGGCAGCGCTGAACGATGAAAGCACAGCATCATTGGCCTTACCCCACTCATAACTCAAAAAAATAACGCTCTGACATCTTTATATTTAATCCTTGTACCGCTGTGTCCAAAGACCAAAGATTTGATCAAAATGACCAAAACCCTTTTATATCGATCGTCTGTCATCTGTTTGTTGAGCTGTAAGGGGTATCATGCGGACAATTGATCTCTGGGACTATCGGCGGATCACCGCCCTATAGGGCTTGCCTTTTTTGCAGCGGGGATTTTTATTTGGGGGTGGATCGGCTTTGCAGCCCTCTTGAAAGCGTACGATAAAAGGCCATATGCGATCACCAAAACCGATAGAAGTGGTGGACCGGTCCGCATCCCCGGCCGAGTTTGAAATTCTTTCCAGCCACCAAAGCGCCGTGTAGGTAATCGGTGGCCTTTTTTACCGCTTCCTCCAGTGAAAAATGCAAAGCCAAAAAACTCGCAATAGCCGATGAGAGGGTGCAGCCTGTGCCATGTGTGTTTTGGGTGTGGATGCGTTTGGATTCAAAACGCGTGGTGATTCCAGTCGTAAAATTGAAGAGCACGTCGGTCAGCTTTTCCGCTTGAAAGTGTCCGGCCTTTAAGAGTACCGATGTTCGATGTGTCTCGGCCAGTCGCTTGGCATATCCAGCCAATTCACGCTGGTTATCGATGGATTTATTCAGCAAAATTTCAGCTTCCAGCCGATTGGGGGTGACGAGCTTAGCCAAGGGTAGCAATTCACTTTTTAGGGTTTCGACAGCCTCCTTATCTCGCAGCAATCTATCCCCCGAAGTGGTCAGCATGACCGGATCCAAAACTATATTTTTCAGTCGGTATTTCAATATGGATTTTTTGACCGCCTGAATCACTTCTGAGCTGTGAAGCATGCCGATTTTTACCGCGTCAAAGTGGACATCGCCACAAACCGCATCCAACTGTTCTGACAGATGCCGGACCGGCACGGGGTGTACATCCATCACGCCTGAGGTGTTTTGTGCCGTCACAGCTGTGATCGCTGATGCACCATAGCAACCACAAGCGGAAATCACCTTTGTGTCTGCTTGAATGCCAGCACCGCCGATGGAATCGCTCCCAGCGATGCTCAACACCGTTGTATAAGTTTTTAAATCTGCCATCGCTCCAACCGATAAGCCCCATCCCAAAACAGCCATTCCATCTTAGCGGCTGTGACAGAAGCCGCTGTCATTTGCCTTCGTCTTTCCACAGGGCAATCGGCCGCTACTTCATCGGTCGTTTTTATCGCTTTGTCAACCGATCGTGCAAAGGCTTCTCCGCCATAGGTATCCATCCAATCCCAGTATTTATTTTCGCCAGGGGTTTGCGATTCCAATAGGTAATCTCCCACCTTTTTGTAAATCCAGAAACAGGGCAATACAGCAGCCATAGCTACTGCCACAGTTCGAGTGGCCACCTGTGCGTGTAAAAAACTGGTGTAAAACAAACACGAAGGGGATTTTTCAGCTGCTGGATTTACGTTGAATTTTTGAAAAAGAGTTTTGTGTAGCGCTGTTTCAACTGAAATGGCTTCCGATGCAAATCCCAAATAGGTTTGCACGTGTTCCGGCTCGTCCAATTGGGAAGCGATCACAGCGAGCAGCTTGCCGAAATCAGCCAGATATAGGCTATCTTGTCGTATGTAATAGGCAAATTTTTCTTCCGCTAGCGTCCCGCCTTTCAATTCTCCAATAAACGGGTGTGCGACTATCTTTTCATAGATGTGCGCTAGGGCCGCCCAGGCTTTCTCACTCCAATTCATCGCATTTTTTATTTTGCCATCTCAACTCGTATCGGCGCATGCGCCCCGTATGCGCTCAACCAAGGCTTCAGCAGCCGATCTCGGATTTTCCGCTTTTACAATCGCTGAAACCACTGAAATGCCATCCACCCCTGTCTGCATGATTTCCGAGGCATTTTCAACTTGAATCCCGCCGATGGCTACCGCTTTGTGCCTCGTGACCTCCACCGCTTTTTTAAGCCCTTCTATGCCAAAGGCATTTTTGGCATCGGGCTTTGTCGGCGTTAAAAACACAGGCGAAACACCGATATAATCCACATCCAACCGGTTGGCCGCCTCTACTTGTCTCATATTTTCAACAGAGAGTCCGATGATCTTATCCGCGCCCAAAAGCCTTCTCGCCACTTTATACGGCATATCGCGCTGACCGATATGAACGCCGTCGGCATCGACAGCCCATGCGATATCAACCCGATCATTTACAATGAGCGGCACACCCCAATCGGCTAGGATTTCTTTCAGTTTAAAAGCGATTTGTAAGAACGTTCGGGTGTCTGCTGTTTTTTCACGGAGTTGCACCAGGGTCACACCGCCCGCGACCGCTCGCTCCACCATCTCAGGGATTCGATGTCGGTTTGCCGCTGTGCCATCGGCTACTAAGTATAAGCGCAAGTCAAGCGGTTTCATAGGTCCTAACGATCATCTGCCAACTATGTATCGCGTGCGTTTTTCAGGTCTCGCATAAACACCCGATCCCATTTACAAAGACCTGATTTCGTTTAATAAGAGGCGTGAATTCGCATCTAAGTCTCATAGCGCATTTCAATGGCTCTTTTATCGAGATGGTAAAGCGCATCCAAAAAATGAAGCTGCAAGGTTCCCGGTCCATCGGACTTTTCCGCAGCTATTTCACCACAGATACCCATGACGGCCATCGCGCTGGCGCAAGCGCGCAATGCATCGCTCACCGAGGCCGAAAAGGCCCCGCAAATGCTCGAAGCTGTACAACCCAATCCCGTGACTTGGGTCATCAGTGGATTCCCGTTTTTTACGGTTAAAACCGTCGATCCGTCGGTGATATAATCAGTCGATCCACTGGTGACCACGACGGATTTCATTTGCGCGGCGAGTTGTTTTGCGGCCTCCAAAGCGGTTTTAGAATCCGCGGTACTGTCAACGCCTCTCGTTTTGATAGCCGAATGGCACAAGGCCATAATTTCTGAAGCATTGCCCCGAATCACGGTGGGTTTACAACGCGCTGTGATTTCCAAAGCGGTTTGTGTGCGATAGGATGTGGCACCCGCGCCCACCGGGTCCAAGACGATTGGAATGCCCTTTTCCGCCGCGGCTTTTCCAGCCAACAGCATGGATTCAACCCATTGTGGATCAAGGGTTCCAATGTTTATCACCAGGGCGTCGGCGATGGATATGAGGTCTTCGACCTCTTCGACCGCATGCGCCATAATCGGAGAAGCCCCAATGGCCAGTAAAGCGTTGGCGGTATTGTTCATCACCACGAAATTGGTGATGTTGTGTACGAGCGGGTGGGCTTCTCGCAAAACCTCTAAATCCCTTATAGCTGTAGCTGAGCCGATCGCTTTCACAATTCAATCTATAAGAGGTCCGCGGTTTTGTATGATCTGGTCATCGGGGAGCGCTGGGGTTTTTCGAATCAAAATTCCACTGGCCCAAAGCGGCGATTTCGTCCATGCGCTTACGGGGCTTTCGGTTGTGTACTTCATCGGAATAACCCACCGCAATGGCTGTCATAATATCATATCCTTTGGGGATCGCAAAGGACTCGCATATGTGACCGACCGCAATGCCCGCCATGCTGTGTACCCGCAAGCCCAAAAGCGAAGCCTGGGTGGTGAGGTTGCCCACTGCCAGACCCAAATCGTGTTGGGCACACCGGTTGGGCGTGCCGTCGTAGGTATAAGTGTTCTTGACAAAACTCAAGATCAATAGAGGCGCCTGCCTGGCCCACTTTTGATTGGCTTCGACCAAACAGCCCAAAATACGGCTGTAGGATTTCGGCTCCTCTCGGGTCGCATAGACAAAACGCCAAGGTTGCTCATTGTAAGCAGAAGCCGCATGACGAGCCGCATCGAAGAGCACTCGAACGATCGCTGGGTCGATCGACTCATCGAGAAACGCATACGGACTGTGGCGATCCAAAATCAATTCGTGCACTTGCATAATAGACTCGGTTTATCCCTCCGATTTTCGCTCCGATCTCAATCGACGTATAGGCTTCATTTTGGCTTACAGCAAAGGGTGGCAGACTGCGGGTCAAATGAGTCGCAATGTACCCAATATTTCCATACCGGATCCAATGACAAAATTACCGAACCCTTACCATTTCTCCCGACTATTTTTCCCGAATCGCGCGTTCTCCCATCTTGAATTTCCCAAACAGCTGTTCTCAGTAAACGACATTGATGATTTTTTCGGGTACCACGATGATCTTTTTCGGCGCTTTACCCGCCAGGTATCGGCTGGTTTTTTCCGCTCGTAAGACAGCTGCTTCCATATCTCTTTGGGGTGTATCGGCAGCAAATGTCATTTTAAAGCGCAGCTTTCCATTAAAGAGGATCGGGTATTCATGCGAGTCGGGAACCAGTAACGCCGGATCAAAGCGCGGAAATTCCGCATGGGCGATACTCTCCGAATGCCCCATTTTACGACACAACTCCTCGGCTATGTGGGGCGCATAGGGGGAGAGCAAAATCGATAGGGGCTCCAAAATTTCTCTTTTGTCGCACCGCAGCGCCTGTAACTCATTGACTGCGATCATCAGGGCGCTCACACCGGTATTGAAGGTGAAATGCTCTATGGCATACCCCACCTTTTGCGCAGCTCGGTGAAGGATTTTTAGTTCGACCTCATCGGCGACTTCGGTTGAAAGCCCGAAGGCACCGCCGTGGTGATACAAGCGCCACAGCTTTTTCAAAAAGTTGTGTACCCCCGTGATACCTTTGGTATCCCAGGGTTTGGACTGCGTCAGCGGACCCAAAAACATCACGTATAGCCGCAGCGTATCGGCCCCGTATCGCTCGATGATATCATCCGGACTCACCACATTGTATTTGGATTTGGACATTTTTTCCACGGCTCGGGCAGTGATGTATTTTCCATTTTCCAAGATGAATTCCGCATCGGCATATTCGGGACGCCACTTTCTAAACCCTTCCAAGTCTAACTCCTGTGATGCGTTGACCAGCGACACATCCACGTGCAATGGGGTGGTTTCGTACGCATCTGCCAGATTTTTAGAGACAAATGTACAGCTGTCCACCACTCGAAAAACAAAGGCGCTCGTACCCCACACCATCCCTTGGTTCACCAATTTTTTAGCGTATTCCGAGACGGGTGCCCAACCGCGATCGAACAAGAATTTTTGCCAAAATCGGCTGTACAACAGATGCCCGGTAGCGTGCTCACGCCCCCCGATATACAAATCCACATCGCGCCAGTAGTTCAGCGCTGCTCGCCCAGCCCATTCCCCCTCATTCCGCGCGTCCACATAGCGATTGAAATACCAAGAAGAGCCCGCCCAACCCGGCATGGTGTCCCGCTCCAGCGGGAAAACCGTTTTCCCGTCGATCAAATCGTTTGAAACCACTTTATTCCGCTGTGTATCCCAGGCCCAAGCCTCAGCGCGTTCCAAAGGCGACCCGTCCGTCTCGGTAGGCGCGTAGGCATCGACTTCGGGGAGCGCCAGCGGCAAATGGGCTTCATCGATGAGCTGTGGCAATCCACCTTTATAATAAACTGGAAAAGGCTCTCCCCAGTAGCGCTGTCGAGAGAAAACCGCATCGCGCAAGCGGAAATTCACCCTTCCGCTTCCGAGTTGTAAGCGCTTTAGTTCTGCCACCACTCGTCTAGCGGCTTCCCCAGGGGTCAACCCATTTAAAAACTCGGAGTTCGCCATACGCGTACCTTCTCGGTCACTGTGAGCGCCCTTTGAAATGTCCACAGCTGCAAAGACGTTTTTAATCGGAAGCTCAAAATGCGCAGCAAACGCCCAATCGCGCTGATCGCCACAAGGCACACCCATCACCGCAGCTGCACCGCAGTTCGCCAATACGTAATCGCCAATCCAAATCGGAATTCGCGCCCGCGTAAAAGGGTGGGCGGCATAGGCGCCCGTAAACTGCCCACTAGGGGTTTTGACAACTGCCGTGCGATCGGGCACACGCCGCTGCGCGCTGCGCGACCTATAGACTTGGACTGCTTCCGCGTATTCAGGGCTCGTGATGGATACAACCACCTCGTGTTCAGGAGCCAAGACCAGGAATGTGGTGCCGAAAATCGTATCGGGACGCGTCGTAAACACCTCGATGACATCTTGGCTGTCCAGTACGTCAAAGCGAATGCGGGCACCTTCCGAACGGCCTATCCAGTGGGCTTGCATGTCCTTTATCGGTTCCGGCCAATCCAAGTTTTCCAAGCCGTCGAGCAACCGTTGGGCGTAGGCGGTGATGCGCAGGTTCCACTGCATCATCTCTTTGCGAATCACGGGAAAGCCACCGCGAGCCGAAACGCCATTTACCACCTCATCGTGGGCGAGCACCGTACCCAAACCCGGACACCAGTTCACCTCGGTTTGCACCCGATAGGCGAGGCGATATTTCAATAGCAGCGCCTGCTTTTCCGCCTCGGAAAAGGCCTGCCAGTCGAGCGCCGAAAACGGCGGTACGCCTTCGTCACAAGCAGCCTTAAGGGCTCGGTTTCCACCGGCTTCAAAGCGCTGGATCAGGCCTTCAATGGGCTCGGCCCTATCGGCCGCTACATTATACCAGGAGTTGAATAACTGCATGAAAATCCACTGTGTCCACCTGTAATAAGAGGGGCTTGAAGTGCGTATTTCACGACTCCAATCGAAAGAGAATCCCAGGCGATCCAACTGCGCCCGATAGCGTTTTATGTTTCTATCCGTAGTCACCGCAGGGTGTTGCCCCGTCTGTATGGCGTACTGTTCGGCCGGTAAACCAAAGGAGTCATAACCCATGGGATGCAACACATTGTAACCCCGGTGACGCATGTAACGCGCGTAAATATCGGAAGCGGCATAACCCAACGTATGTCCCATATGCAAGCCCGCCCCAGATGGGTAGGCAAACATATCCAAGACGTAGAACTTGGGGCTTTTACCATCGTCCTTTGCACTGAATATTTTGTTTTCAGACCAATAGGCTTGCCACTTCTCTTCTATCGCACCCGCATCGTATCCCGCCATGCCTTTTTTTCTGCCGTTCAAGCTCGGTTTACAGCCGGACAAATATAGCAAAAATGCCCGCCAGCTCGGCTCATCTGACCTGTGCTGTTTTTCTTACCTTTGGCAAAAAATAAGATGGTGAAGGGCAGAACGGGATTCGAGCGCAGACGTGTGAGATCGTCGCATTTTTCCGTGGTGATAAGCATGACGCTCGTGCTATTTATGGTAGGGGGTTTGGGATTCCTCCTGCTGCGTGCCAAAGAAGTATCCGATTACGTCAAAGAGCGATTCACCCTTAGCGTTTACCTAAAAGAAAATGCCAAAGACCTCGAAATAAGTAGGCTGCAAAAAGGGATAAGCCTGTCCGATTACGCCAAATCCGTGCGCTTCGTATCCAAGGCGCAAGCAGCCCGATCGTTTCAAAGGGAGTTGGGGACGGATTTCATGGATTTTTTGGGCTACAACCCTTTGTTAAATGCGATCGACATTCGAATCAAGGCCGATTACGTGGACCTGGCAAAGGTGAAGCGCATAGCCGACGAGCTGAGTACCAAGTCCATCGTGGAAAATGCGGTTTACGAGCGCTCCCTACTCAACGAGGTCTCTGAGAATATCGAAAAGATCAGCATCGGCCTGCTCATCGTAGCGGCTGCGTTTTTGATCATTGCCATTGCACTGATAAACAGTTCCATCCGCCTAGCGATTTACGCGAGAAGATTTTTGATTAAAACCATGCAATTGGTCGGCGCCACAAAGGGATTCATACGCAGGCCCTTCACTTCAAAGGGCATCGAACTCAGCCTTATCGCCGCCCTCTTAGCGCTTTTGTTGCTCACCGGTTGCCTGTTTTATCTGGAGCGAGAGCTGGGCGCCTACATGCAAATCCTGGATTTTGAGAACTTGGCAGTGGTTTATGTAGGCGTCATCGCTATGGGCGTTGGCATTGCCTGGATCAGTACACATTGCGCTACATCAAAATTCCTGAATTTAAAATCAGACGATTTATACCCCTGATCCATGAGAAGACAAAAAGCGGAAAAAGCTACATTTGTTTTCGGTAGGAAAAACTACACCTATACGTTGATCGGCCTGGGATTGATCGCGTTGGGTTACATTTTTATGGCCGGCGGCGGTTCATCCGACCCGAATATATTCGATGAAACCATGTTCAGCCCTATGCGAATTCGATTGGCTCCCCTTCTAATTTTAACCGGCTTCGGGGTCGAGATTTATGCCATTATGCGCAAGCCTGAGTAAACACCCGCTTGTAGCGTACAAAAAACCCGAATCGAATGCTTGGAAAGCCCCAAACATACGCATCATGAGGGCAGGGCATAACAAACGCATCGGCAAGCCGGAGGCACTGCGCTTCCACAGGGTGAAGTAGAAACCCTTTATCGGCTTGCAAAATCGATAACAAGGGGGTAAGGCATTCACAACTGACTGTCTTTGTGATAGAAATGCTGGATTAGAGCCGTTCGTGCCCAAATCAAAAGGCGTGCACCAGGGGTGCCAACTCGACTCATAGCGCATCGCATATACTATGGAAAAGAGCCCATCATCGCAACGGTGTTTTTCCCTTTGACACCAGTTATGAAATACGATCACACAGAGTTCCATGACGATAGACGAATTGCGATCCGGTCACATTTTTTTAATAGATAAACCTTTGAATTGGACCTCGTTTGACGTGGTGAACAAATTGCACTGGCATATCAAAAGAGCCTTTGATGTCAAGGCGATTAAGCTCGGCCATACCGGTACTTTAGACCCAAGGGCTACGGGACTGCTCATCATTGGCACGGGAAAGGCAACCCGAGCGTTGACCGCATTTCAAAATCTATACAAAGCCTACATCGGAACCCTAAAGCTGGGGGCTAGCACCCCTTCACTCGATACTGAAACAGCTGAAGACGAATGGCTTTCCACCCTATCCATAACCGAAGAATCCGTATTCGAGGCAGCTGCGAGCTTGGAGGGCGAACAAGAACAACTGCCACCCCCCTACTCAGCCATCCGACAAAACGGCAAAAGACTATATGAATTGGCGCGAACCGGTAAAAAAACAATCACAAAACCGCGAAAAATTTGTATTTATTCCTTTAAAATTAAACAAGTTGCCTTCCCCTTTGTGCGCTTTAGCGCGCGTTGCAGCAAGGGCACCTACATCCGTTCGCTGGCACGCGATTTGGGGAAAGCCTTGCACAATAAAGGATATTTAACCGAACTGAGGAGAACTGAAATCGGTCGGTACGCCTTGCGGGATGCACTGAGCGTGGAACAAGCCTTAGAAGTCCTCAGTCCCTAGGCAAGCATAAAATACCCCTTTTTTAATGCGCACAAAAGGGCAAAAACAAAAAATAGGTCTCTTTCAAACAAAGGCCAGCACGGTCAACCAAAGGGACGAAGACAGCAGACCAATCCGCTTTTTCAAACTGTCCCATTCGAGACAAACACCGAAAAGCAATCAAAACACCACCTTTTTCAAGCCAGGATCCACAGGCAAAAAAAGGGGTGCGATCAAAACCAGCCTAAAAGGGCAACCGACAAAAAAATAAGACTCGCTTTTCATGCCGACTCCATAGGAACAAAAAATACGCTGCTCTTATCAGACCAACTCAAAAGGATAAAGCCAGCCCCCTCCCTTTTTAAACGCTACGCGTAACAAACAAAAAAATAAGACCTCTCCTTTCAGACCGCCACGCAAAGACAAACATCAAAGAGGTGGTACCGGCTTTCAGGTCACCCTTAGAGACAAGACAAAGAAGTAACACCCGTTTTCAAAACCGATACGCGGGATAAAGATAAAAACCCGCTTTTCAGGCTACTCCAGATTAGGACGGGCGACAAAAGTCATAGCGTTGGCCAAGCCAGGTACGAGCCTCTTACCAAGCCCGCATAGGGGCTCAGCACAGCCGATCACGGGGATAAAAATGAGCGAACCGATCACCCCAAGCCTTACGCCCAACCGTGTCCCTTTCCAATAGTTTGCCCACAAGGCCATGGGCTGCCAAGAGGGGTACAGCTTCACGAGTGATCACCTGTGATGTGGCTGCAAGGTAAATGTAAGATTCCAGTAGTCATTCACAGCCTAAAACGGCAGGTCGTCTTCCTCACCTTCCTCCCGGGTTAAGTCCACATTTTCATCGGCGGGCTCGGGCGGAGCAGCTGCGGCCTTGGGTGCATCTAAGCTTTCGATCCGCCAACCCTGAATGGTGTTGAAGTAGCGCACCTTTCCATCGGGTGCTGTCCACTCCCGACCCCTGAGGTTAATTGAAATCCGCACCGAATCGCCCTCTTTTACATCGTTCAATAGACTGATCCGCTCCTGCACAAACTCTATGTCGAGGGTTTGGGGATATTGTTCCTCCGTGGTGAGTATGAGTTCTCGCTTGCGAAAACCACTGTCAAATTCTCGGGTATCCAATATTTTGTATACGTGTCCACTAACTTCCATGACTCTAATGATTTTTACAAAGGTAGTGCTTTGTGTCCAAACAATTCCGCTGCTCTTCAGGCTGAAAAACTTATCTATATTTGCAGCCGGTTACCGGCGGGCGTGGTGGAACTGGTAGACACGCTAGACTTAGGATCTAGTGCCGCAAGGCGTGGGGGTTCGACTCCCTTCGCCCGCACAGCTGAGATTTTGATACCCTGATTTAAAGGGCTTTCCCTTTGAGTTACCAACCGCGAAACCCCGCCGACCTACCCAACCCACCAGCGCAATGACAAACCCACCCAGCCAACCCATCCGAGCAACCCGGCGAAATCCAATCCACACAAAAACACCGCCGACTTAAAGCCGCTTAGATAAAAAAGTCGCTGACACGTAACCAACAACAGCCCAACCAATCGCCGACGAACCAACCACACCGATGAGCCAACCGCAACGCAAATCCTTATCCATGCAAAGAAGCCGCTGACCCAAAGCTGCTCAGATAAAAAGTCACCTAACGATAGCCCCCACCAATCCAGCCCGCCAACCCAGCCAATCCAAGCCACCGAATCCAACCCGGCCGCTCAAAATCACCACAAAAGGGCAAAATCAAGAAAACAAACCGCTTCTCGACTGCCAAACAGCAACGAGAGACAACCCACCCATCCAACCCATCCAACCAACCCAAGATCTACCCACACCCATCGCAGAAAAGGCAAATGTGAAAACCCGACAGATGGCAACACAAGCCAA
>JANQLC010000001.1 GCA_028280815.1 Flavobacteriales bacterium
GTGAACTTAAGAGTTTTATTGCCTGGGAAGTATTGCCCGCAAGCAAATACCGGCAGTTCCGTATTGGCGTGAAGCCCGATATTCGTAAAGACTTCAAGGTAAAGATCACGTAAAACATCTTTTATTTCTATAGGTATATGACCTAAACTCCTGTGAGCGAAAAACTGCTTCGTTAAATAATCGAGATAAGTATCTTCGTCAGAGGCGCTGAAAGAAGTCAGCGCAATGGTCGACTTCCTGTCGTCCGCATATCGATTATTGTTCCCGTGCCCCTCTAAGTGGCTGATTAAACCGTTTCTTAAGAACACGTCCTGGCCCTTGCCGAGCTTCATCTAAAGATTCACTTCTGACTCCATTTGAAGTTTTGTGGCGATGGCCATGATCAACGTCGATAAATTAGCGTCTAAATGGCTGACGCAAGAAGCATCCAAGGTAATCGAGCGGGATTTAAAACCGCAAGTATAACGGTAAAATTCCATGAGTCTGGCGACACCTTGATAACCGGTTTGCAGTGGATAAGGCTTAATAGCATATACATGTTCTCCACTTATCCTCATATCCTCCATCGGAAATTTCTTAAGCTCGGCTCACCAACCGGTGCAGAAGTTTCTTGATCTCTCCGAGTTCTTCGCTCAGTACAAGAGTCTCACTCTTAAGAGGCAGTAAGATCTCTTGCTCCTGCTTGCGTATAAAAGCCACGTTACGCTTGTCGGCTTTCTTGGTCAGGCTCTCTAATTTGCCGAAGGCGTACGCTTTATAATCGGGGAATTCCAATGCCTCGGAGTCCGCCGGATTGAGTTTCTTATCGGCGAAGAACCGTGTGCAATAGGCTATCGATTTGATATAGGAAAGGCCGTATTCAGTTTTAAACCGAACCAGGTCCTCGGCTGTATCAGGAGTGATTTTGACGGTTCTGTTCATGACTTAAAAGTACACTTTTTTTGCGAGACGACACCCGTCGAAAGCTTTAAAGTTTCTTGAAAAAGTATACCCGTAAAACCTTGCTAAAACCTCATTTTCAGGTTTTAGCGATTTTTGACGACTTGAATTTATTGCTATTTCGACCATATAGTATACTTTTTAGGGCTATTATCTGTAAAAAGGTGCATTTTTATACTTGTAACAGCTTGATTTTCAGGTTTTAGAGGCGATATAGCCCCAATTAGTCCCGAAAGTATACCGAAATCGCTCGTTTTAGCTCTATTCTCAAGGAAAAGTATACTTTTCATCCTTGTAATAATCTCATTCTGAGGTTTTAGCGATTTTCAGACCAAAAACCTCTCAAATAGTATACTTTTGCTCGACTTTCAGCCGAAAAGTATACTTTTTTCAGCTTAAAGTATACTATATTGCTGTTTTGAACCTTTTTTAGCCAAATAGTATACCGATCAAAAAGTACTCTTTTCGACCCGCTGAAAACAAGGGTAAGAGAAAAGGGCAAAAGCCAGGACAACATACAGATCTGAAACGAGCAAAAGTATACTTCTGCACATCGCCAAAAAGCGGGGACTTCGACCGGGGAACAGGGATAAAGGGGGGCACCCTCCCGAAAATGCAGACTGCAGTCGAGTTTTCGAGCCCGGGAGGGGGGACGATCCCCTCCATTCGGGTTTACGGGTCGATTACCGAAGCACCAAGCCGAGCATCCAAAAAGGATTAGGATCTAATCGATCTTGTGAAAGCGTGAGATTACAAGGCGCAAACCTTGTATCTTCTTCCCAGCAACCTCGCCTTGCGTATTAGCTAAGCGGCCTTCGACCTGAAGATAGGAACCTTTTTTTAGCTCCTTGAAACGATCAGCCGTTAAGCCATAGGCGGCTACGTCGACAAAGACGGCGTGCTCGTTGCCATCCTTATCCTTTTTGTTTTGCGCCACCGTGGCGTAGGCATAGTTGGACTGCTTGCCTTCGCCGAAGTAAACGTCGGCCGTCAAGTTGCCTTCCAGTTGTACGAAATTTCTCATGATTGAAAAGTTTTTAAGTAAACATTAATTACACTGTAAATATAAGGAATATTGAAGCGAAACACAAGCGTAAAAAACTGTTTTACAGCACTTTATCCGAATTACTTATTCCCTTTCTTTTGCCCCTTCTCATCGTGAGTGGCGACCGGTAAAGCCACCCGGTCATACGTATTTGCCTATTGTCCAATATGGGTGAGTGTTGGGATGTAGGTACGGCTACTTTTATGATCTTGAGAGAATACCTGTATCCGTTCCTGTGGTTTTTGAGCATAGGCATAGTGCACGCCAGATGCTTGATAAAATAACTATCAGTATGACCGATGTAGCTCATTATTTTAAGTTTTTTTTGCGGGTAAATGCGGAGTTTAAACCAGTTATCTTTTTCGGGCTCCTCCACCATAAGCATCATTTCGTCACTCGTTATAAGTGATACGGTAAATCGTCCATCCCGAGTTTTAATATTTTGAGAAATAGTGCTGTATCCGAAATCTAAATTGTATATGTGTACATCTTTTCGTTTTTTTAACTTCAATTTTGCAATATGTTGTAATTCTTTTTTAGCGCCTTCAAGTGAAAAACCCTTTTTCCAAACTCGACACGGCTTGTCAAATTCCTCAATTTCAATATAATATGTTTTCATTGTTTTGAATTTAAAAGTCGGCTCCCCTTAACTCTTAGCGTTTAGCTCTTGCGGTACAGCGTAGCCTGCTACTGCATAGCTTGATAACTTCCTAAGCGTCCTTTTAACTGCACAAGCAATGGAACTGAAAATGTGCTCTCTGTCGATTTTTACTTCTCTGTCTTTGTCAAAAAGACAAATCGTCTGCCTTTCTCTTGAGAACGGGGTTTGAAAAATCCCCTGTCCATTTAAGTCTAAAACGTCGGGAGATAAACTATCCCCACATTTCAACCTCATGGGTTCGAGGGAGAATATTCTGGAGCCAAAAGAAAATGGCTCTGCTCCTGCCTTTACAATTATTCTCATCATCTTGGTTTTTTGCAGCTCAGCTGCGGTTAAACTTTTCTGATTACACTTCCTCAATTGCACTATAAATATAGGGGGAATTGAAGCGAAATACAAGCGTAAACAACTTTTTTTCAGTACTCTATGCGAATTATTCATTCCCTTTCTTTTGCCCTCTCTCCGTGGCCATTTCAGTTAACTATCTACGTCCGACTCTGAAACTATATTGCTTACATTTGTATTGACCTATTACCCGCCAGCATGAGTAAGTTCAAACTTCACATGAACTCAATCGATGGACTTGATTCAATCAGTTGTGATACACAACCTAGGATGCACGTTCTTGTAATTCAAAATGATAATCATGAATATGACAAGTGGGGGGCTGGGATCGGCTTCTTTAAGGGGCAGCAGAAGTCTAACTGATGAGAACATACGGACTATTTGCAGTATTATGAGACTAAAGAGGATAAGTGTCGGTTGAAAGTCTGTTTCTTTATGCTCTCAGGTATATGGCGCATGGGTGGATTTGTTTCATTACTTAACACTAAACTTACTACCATTTAATTTATAGTATTGAAATTCAAAAACTTATATGATAAAAAAAACTCTTTTGGACAAACCCATATCCGCATCTGCTTTATCCCTTTCCTTTATGATATGGGCTAACCCGATCAATTCTTCTATGACCGCTGCTGCTGTCATGATTTTATTTTGATAGTTCCGAATAGAATTTTCGAGCATTTCCATCAGGGATTTAGCCTGGATGAGATTGGTTTTCGCCCTGGATCCTATTTCGTCATGGAGCAGTTTTTTAAGCGTTTCAAAGGCCAGGTTTTTATGGCTCATGCCTTTGATATCCATCATGAAATCGTCGGATAAGATGGAGAGATCCGGTTTTTTAATCCCCGCTGCGTCAAAGACATCTATGATTTTATCCGATGCCAAAGCCCGGTCGATTACCTGCCTGATAGCCGATTCCATCTCTTTATCCGATTTCCTCGTACCGCTTGTATCAAACTTTTGCAACCGCGATTTAACCGCTTGAAAGAAGCCTATTTCATCTCTAACGGCCAGCACCTGTTCGTGTGGGATGGCGGGGGCAAAATACCTCGATAAGCGGGTTACTTCATCGACAAAACGCTTTTTGCCGTCCTCAAGGGCCAATATGTGTTCTTCGGCGGCTAAGATGATTTTGAGCTTGGTTTCCGCATATGCTGTAAAATACTTTTCATACAGCAAGCCCCTGTCTTTTCCGATATAGGGAACGGATGGGTCTTCCACCAGATCATGGTAAGCTGCGGAATAGCTTTGCTGTGGTTTTTCCAAAAACATTTGGGATACCACTTCCAACTTTTCCAACATGCACTGAACCGCCTGCTCCTGTGCTGTAGCCGGGTCTCCTTTCCCGCCCCCATCCGAATAGAAGGCCAAGGCTTCTTTAAGGTCTGATGCCACACCGAGGTAATCGACCGCCAGGCCGCCCGGCTTGTCTTTGTACACCCGATTTACCCTTGCAATGGCCTGCATCAAACCGTGTCCTTTCATCGGCTTATCGATGTAAAGGCTGTGTAAGCAAGGCACATCGAAGCCGGTTAACCACATATCGCAAACGACGACCAGCTTTAATTCGTCTTTGGGATTTTTCATCCGGGCTGCCAAGCGGCTGCGCTGTTGTTTAGTGGTGTGGTGCGCAGCCATTTCGGAGCCATCAGATGAGGGTGCGGTTATAACCACTTTCATCGCGCCGCCGTCCAACCGATCACTATGCCAATCCGGCCGCAGCTGAACGATAGCATCATATAGGGCTACTGCTATTCTTCTCGACATGGTTACGATCATCCCCTTGCCTTCGAGCGCATCTCGTCTCGCCTCAAAATGGGTGACAATATCCTGCGCAATGTGTTTTATCCTTTCTGGATTACCCGCTAAGGCTTCCAATTTTGTCCATCTCGCTTTGACTTTTTGGGCGTCGGTCCGTTCAGCCGCCATCCACGCATCATCCCATTCTCTTACCAACTGCCTCCCTTTTTCGCTCAACATTATCTTAGCCAATCGACTTTCGTAGTATATTTTAACCGTTGCCCCATCTTCAACGGCTCGGGCTATATCGTATACATCGACATAGTCGCCGAAGACTGCCGTGGTGTTTTTATCCGCACTTTCGATGGGCGTGCTCGTAAACCCCAAATAAGTGGCATGGGGCAAGGCATCCCGCATATATTTGGCAAAGCCGTACACCACTCTTTTACCCACTACCTCGCCGTTTGCATCCCTATCGGCTCGGGTTTTGGCTTGAAAACCGTATTGGGTACGGTGGGCCTCATCTGCGATGACCACTATATTTTTGCGTTTCGACAGGGTTTCAAATACATGGCCCACTTCGGGTTGGAATTTTTGAATGGTGGTAAATACGATACCCCCTGAGGCTACTTTTAATAGTTCTTTCAAATGTTGTCGGTTTGCTGGCTGTACGGGTTTTTGCCTCAGCAATTGGGCAGAAGCGGAAAAGGTATCGAACAGTTGGTCGTTCAAATCGTTCCTATCGGTGAGGATCAATATCGTCGGATTGTTTAAGCACCACACGATTTTACCCGCATAGAATACCATGGATAGAGATTTGACCGAGCCCTGTGTGTGCCAGACCACACTCCCTTTTCCGTTCCTGTTTTCGCCACTGGCTCGTCGGGTGCTTTCCACCGCTTTGTTCACCGCATAGTATTGGTGGTAAGCGGCGATTTTCTTAAGCGTTTCGGAGGTGGTCATGCCCGTTTTTAAGTCTGCTTTTTTCGATTTCTCGAATGCGATAAAGTGGCGGATGAGGTCGAGCAGGGTTTTCTTGTTGAGCATGCCTTTGATAAGGGTTTCCATTTCGGGGGTGAGGTGTGAGGCTTCGCGCCGGCCATCTGCGGTCTTCCAAGCCATAAAACGCGTAAAACCCGCGGATAGCGAACCCGCTTTGGCCTTTATGCCATCTGAAATAATCAGCACGCTGTTGTAAATAAATAAGGAAGGAATGGTATCCCGATAAGTTTGGATTTGGTCATAGGCCGACTTTAAGGTGGTGTTCTCGTCTGCCGGATTTTTGAGTTCCATCACCACCAGTGGGATGCCATTGACGAATAGGATGACATCGGGTCTTTTCTTATGGTAGTTTTCAACCACCGTAAATTGGTTGACCATGTCGAACGCATTGTTGTCGATCGCATCGAAGTCGATCAGTTTTGCGATGTCGCCTCTTGGGTTACCGTCTTTGCGGTAGGAAACCTTGACGCCCCCGTGAGCATGTTGTGAAAGGCCTCGTTCTTGGTTAAGAGGTCGGCTGCATTTATGCGCAACACGCGTTTGAGCGCATCTGCTCTGGCGTTCATGGGTAGGGTAGATGCGGCCGATGGCGTTTTCGAGTTTTTAGGTGAGTACGATCTGGTCGTAGGTTTTCCGCTCTTGGTCTTTACCGCCGGGGGCGATATCCGGGCCATATCGGTAAGCGTAACCTAGGTTTTTCGATAATTCTATGACGTAGTCCTCGATATCGGATTCGGTGATGGCTGGCATTTATTTCGATTTGGGTGTGTCATGTTTGCCCGCTATCCGCAGCGCCCCGCTTATCAACTTGGGCAATAGGGTATCGCGCAACTTTTGTAGGCTGTGGATTTGAGATTGGTTGAGTTTGATTTTTAAAAATATCTCCCCAGTTTGTTCTTTAAAATTATTAACTACAGCCACTGGAAATTTAGGAAAATCCAAAGCTTTTAAATTCGTTTGGCTAATCTTAGGTTGGACAGCTCCAGTAATAATTTCATCAATGTTCTTCTTCGATAGGTAACACCAGATAAAGAAGTTATTGTATGGCTCTTTTGCTTGTATAACATGTGCATGGTTATTAACCCAAAACTTTCCTGCCAAGTATTGAAGAAGTGGGAACCCCTCATCTGTCCTAACTGTTCCATCTTCTCCTAGAAGGATGTATTCTCCATCAAATATATAATCGTTTACTTGATCCATAATGGCTGTAGCCCCATGATAGGGGTAAAGCTTACCTTCTTTCATTTTATTTCGCTGCATTTTAGAGAGAGGAATGCGCTTGCTGTCAAATACATCTATAACCTCACCCAAAGTTCCTGTCTCCCAATCCGCTTTGGCGTCTTTAATAAACCACTGTCGAAACAGGGTTTCCGCCATTGCTTCGAGGGTTTTATTTTGGCGGTGGAGTAGGTCTATCTTATCGTCTAGACTGCTCAGCACGGAAGCGATGGCTTTTTGTTCGGGTAGGGAGGAGGATAGGAAATTTCCCAATGCTTGTTCCGCTAATGTTTTCTTGGGCGCTGTTGCTGTCGATATTGCTTTGAATAAAACTTTGAAAAGATTTGCTCGAAATAGCGTGATTAATAAACTCAATATCGTTTTCTTCTTTGGGTAAAATCTTGGCAACTCGTTGATTAACATATACAACTTCATCGGACAGCAGTTTTCCAATCTTTCCTATTGTTGCACCTGTCATAGCAACAACTGTCTGCCCCCTTTGCAACCTATATTTTTCGAGTCTCTCTCTTGAATAATGTGATAAGTTGACTTTTCTAGCAGTATTTAAATCAACATAAGGAGGCACTACATCTTTTATTTTAATGACATGGGCACCTTCATTACCAGGGTGTTTGCCCTTGAAGGCAAATCCCGGAATAATCTCTGCTACCTCCTCCAAAGTACAGGTTCTCCACCTGCACATATTTTTCCTATAAATCCATCTGCCTTTTTGCTCCATCTGCCTTTTTGCTCGATGTGTTTTTTTAGTTCCGCTGACTCAGTGCGGTTGTACATTACCATCGCGTCTCGTTATCCATCGGGTTATATCTTTATCGGATGGTTCTTTCCATTCCACCAATTTGTATTTCCAAATACGCCGCTATGCTTTGGCATCCTTTAAAACCACATAATTTTTTAATATGTTTATTATATGGAAACTCGCAGGTAGCTGCGCCCAGTCAAAGACCTCTACGAGAATGGGGATATTGGATTGTTGGATTTGTGCCTTAAAATTTGCCCATTCGTCTGTATTGACGCTTTTCCCTTTTGCCATTTCGCAATACCAAGTCCAGGTCGCTCGATTCATGTGCCGTCCCGTTTACCCGGCTGCCGTATGCCCATACGGCTACGGAGTCTGACAGGGTTTGCTGGGCGATTCGCAAGGTGATCGCTCGATCTTTATCTCTCAGTACCATTTTCTCTTTTGACCAGGGCTACCACATTTTTGGCATCTTTTATGAATTGCGGCACAAGCCGCAGGGTATGATTGGCAAAACCCACTCCATAATCGTGGCTGGTGATATTCCTGTTATCGCGATAGCGCAGCCAGCGTTCGGTTTCTTCCAGACTGATCAGACCGTGCTTGACGGCTGCTCTGAAAGTGTTTTTAAAATACAGTTGGTCTAACTGTTTCTTGTGGGCGAAAAAAGGGGGTGAGCACTTCCTTAGCAGCTTGCCTGTCTGCTCCAGGATAATTTCAAATTCTCTAATTATAGCAGAACGATAAAGGGCATAGTCGATGTGATCTGGAGCCGTTTTCTGCAAAGCTTCAAAAGCATCGGATATGTATTTGAGGAAGATCAAACCCAATACGATGTGCTTGTACTCTGCTGCATCTATGTTTTTGCGCAGCTTGTCGGCGGCTTTCCAGAGCTGTTTTTCTATGGGCGCCGGCTTAGCTTCTCTTTTCTCAGTCATATTTTAATGGGCTACTTGTCGTTGATTTCAATCTCTATTATCTACAATTCCTACGGCTTACCATGCCTGTTCCTTGCTTTCACTGCTCATTGGCTGCAATTTAGGGCTAACCATGGAGTAACACCATAGATATACCATGAGGGGCGGGAAAAATTTGTAAAATCAGCAGAGACGATGGGTCAGAGATAAGCCCCACAGAAGGAAAACCGCCCACGAGATGAGCTCCCTCAAAGAGAAGATTTCGCGAGATAAGCATTGCGCAAAAGGCGAGGCGAGCATTAGATAGGTCAGGTAAAACACAAAGCTCTTTTTCAGACTGACAAGCGCAAACAAAAGATGCGGTCTGCCTTTCCAATCACCACCCACAGACAAAAGACAAACCTGCAAAAGACGAAACCACAAGAGAAAGCCCCACAAAATAAAACCCTCACAAAAAACAGGCTCCCAAAAGGTGAGTCACATAAAAGATAAATCGCGCAAAAGACGATCTCAATTAAAAGGCCAAGCCAAACGAGATAAGCCATACAAAACATGAGCTGTGCAGAATAAGAGTTGCGCAGAAGACAAGTCGAGCAAGAGATAACTCACACAAGGCAAGCCCCTCAGACCACCAATTGGAATAAAGAAGGCTTTTAAACCGATTTACAGGCGCAAAGGGCCAGCAGAGCCAGCTCCAAGACAAACACCAAAAACGGGGACGACCCTCCAAACCCGCTCAAAGGGTCAAAGCCAAAAAATAAGCCACGCAAAAGACAACCATCCAAAAATACCCCTTTTCAGACCCTTAACCGGAAACAAACACCAAAGAGGTGAGTCACAAAAAACGAGTCAGGCAAAAGATGAGCCACACAAAGGCAGACCCACAGTGGGCAATTCAGTCAAAGATAAAATATAAACGCACTTCCAACCTCGTACAAAGCGTCCGACTTTTAAGGAGCTAAGAAATCAAATATGAAAAATACCCCTTTTTTAAACCGTCGATAAGCACAAAAAATACGCTGCTCCTTCAAGCCACCATCCACGGACAAAGACAAGCCACACAAAGACAAGACAGTCAAAGGCAAGCCGAGTAACAGATGAGTCAAAAAAGCAAATCCCCACAAGGCGACAAACGCCCCAAGAGTAAAATTTCGCAAAATAAGCGTTGTACAAAAGACGGAGCAGACAAACACAGGCCCACAGTAGATAAGCCGAGCAAGAGGTAGGTCGCACAAAAGATAGGCCCAATCAAGCTCAGAGAGCAAATCAAGCAAAAGGCAAGTCACACAAAAGGTGGGAAAGTCACTACTTACCCACGCAGAAATGGGCAAATATATGCTCCAATAGGTCGTCGGTGGCCACTTCGCCAGTTATTTCGCCGAGGTGCAAGAGGGCTTGCCGAATGTCTTGTGCCAGCCAGTCGCTGCTGAGACCGGTCTGCAGGCCTGCTCGCGTGCGCTTCAGGCTTTCCCATGCGCCTTGCAAAGCGGCATAATGCCTCGAATTGCTAACCACTGTATCGCCCGATTCCACGGTGTTTGCCCACTCGCTGAGCGCGGCTTTGAGCCCATCCATACCCGTGCCGGTCTGGGCGGAAATGAAAAAGGTCTGATACGGGGTTTCGGGAAGCGGTTCCTCAGCTGTGGCGGGCTTTGCATCGATCTTGTTGATCAGTTGAATGACGGTTTTGTCTTTTAATAGGGGTTTGAGTGCGCACGTCGACTGGAGTTGCGCGTCCAGATCGCCGGTCGCATCCAAAAGCAGGACGATTAGTTGGGCTCCTTCGATTTGGGCGTATGTCTTTTGGATGCCGATTCGCTCGATTTCATCTGCTGTTTGGCGAATTCCGGCTGTATCGATAAGCCGATAGGTCATGCCCTGTAGCACCCATTCTACCTCGATGCTGTCCCGCGTGGTGCCCGGCATGCTTGAAACGATGGCGCGCGATTCGTGGAGCAAGGCGTTGAGTAGGGTGGACTTACCCACGTTGGGGGCGCCGATAATGGCAACTGGGATACCGTTTTTCAATACGTTGCCCAACGCAAAGGAGTCAAGGAGTTTTTTTACTGCAGCTTCGATCTTTTGCAACAGCTGTTCCAAGGCTTCCCGATCGGCAAATGCGACATCTTCTCCGCTGAAATCGAGCTCCAGCTCGATCAGGGAGGCGAAGTGGATGAGTTCTTGTCGCAACGCCTTGATTTCAGAAGAAAAGCCCCCCCGCATTTGTTGCCAAGCGACCCGGTGTGAGGCAGCGCTCTTGCTGGCGATTAAATCGGCAACCGCTTCAGCTTGCGGCAAGTCCATCTTTCCGTTGAGAAAGGCGCGCAGCGTGAATTCTCCCGCATCTGCCGTGCGTACCCCGTTCCTCAAAAAGAGTTCTAAAATCCGTCGCTGTATATACACGCTGCCATGGCAGGAGAGTTCTGCGACATCTTCGCCAGTGTAGGAGTGGGGCGCCCGAAAGACGGTCAACAATACCTCGTCTATCACCTGTGTCCCCGCTCTTAGGTAACCCAATTGTACCGTATGTGACTTTTGTTTCCCCACGGATACCTTGCCCTGAAAAAAGCGATCGATGAGCTCAAATATATTTTCACCGGAGAGCCGAATCACGGCGATCGCACCCCTGCCCGGTGCAGTAGCCGGTGCGATGATCGCGTCCCTGTGCTGCATATTGCAAAAATACGCATTTTGCAGCCGGCATCCGTTTGGCCCGATCACACGAGATTTCGTATCTTGTAACCCCAAACATCAGGTGGGGAGAAAGCGCATATTTAGACCGATTGCTGCGAAACAACCCAAGGCGGATTTCTATATGCATCACAACACAAAACAAGCCTTCGTATCCAATTGTTTAATACAACCAACACAAATATTATCCGAGTGTCCACCACAGGCACCACTGTATGCTTTACATCCTAAAAAAACGATGAGATATGTTACAGCGAGATCACACAACCGTCGCCTTACTGCACTACGCCCAGTTACTCAATGCCATCACCGGAATAGGCGGGCTAATCGCCGCGGCTATCATCTGGCAGATGAAAAAGGATGAGATAGCGGGCATGGATGAAAACGGCAGAGAAGTGATGAACTTTCAAATCAGTTTGATCCTTTACACCGCAGCTGCTGGCATACTGGTCTTTGCTCTGGGTCTGGGGCTGCTCTTGTATCCTCTCATCTATCTCGCCGGTATCGCATTCCCCATTATAGGTGGCATAAGGGCTGCCAACGGATCGTTTTATCGCTACCCATCGATCATCCGGTTTCTGTGATTTTTACAAAGCGCTTTCTCAAGCCTGAATTTTTCAGTTTTTGTCGGCCGCCTCACCATTGAGGGAGCGCTGCTTTCTTCACAATTCTTAAAATGGCTTCGATATAAGGATTAGTTTTGCACCCTTATGGGCTTCAAAGTAGGGGATGAGGTAGCCGTGGTCGATGAGGCTGTACGGGGCGTGGTGACCCGAGTACTTCCCAAACGCGTTGTCGTCCAAACAGATGCTGGTTTTGAGCGGCGTTATGCCCCTTGGGAGCTGGTCTTAAGGGGTGAAATGGAAATGGGTACCCGTCCCTTGAAAACCCAAAAAATCATCGCGGAAAAGGAAGGAGCACAACGTCGAAAAGACTTCAAAAAACACATTGAAAACAGGCGAAAATCCTGGATTGAAATCGATTTACACATCGAAGCGCTCGTCGACCGTCCGCTGAGTTTGAGTCATGCCGAAATGCTAGGCATTCAGAAGTGCAAAGCCATTGAGAAATTAGAGGAGGCGATGGAAAGGGGTGTGACGCGAATCGTCTTTATTCACGGTGCGGGCAAAGGCGTGTTACGGGACGAATTGCGCGCCATTTTTGACCGCTATGCCCACGTCACCTATCGCGATGCGCCCTATGCGCGCTATGGCAATGGGGCCACCGAGCTGCAGATTCTCAAATCTTGAGCGCATTTCGCCTCGTATCTCATCGTAGTTTCTGCAAACCCCATCCGCGCTTTGAGCTACCGTGTGCCTAACATTTGCCCCAAACGCAGCCGACGCCATGAGTTGGCGCCCCATCTACCGCCTTCGAAACTGGGTAGATGACCTGTTTTCGGTGCAAAGCGACACCCAAAGAGAGCCGTGGTCAAAACTGGAATATAAACGCTAATTTTGTGCTGAGCAGGCCGGTTTGTCGCTGTCGCATTTTTTTGCGAGAGAGGAAAGTCCGGACGCCGTAGAGCGACAAAGCGGGTAACACCCGTCCTACTCGAAGGAGTAGCGGACCAGTGCAACAGAAAGCAAGTACAGTGCGGCTGTAGTGAAATCGGGTAAACTCTTTGTGGTGAAATGCCGCGTATACCGGCAGGAGGGCTGCTCGTCCGTCGCCGGGGGGTAGGCAGATCGAGCGTATGGGCAATCATACGCCTAGATAAATGACAAACCACTACCCTAGTAGGGTAGAGACAGAATCCGGCTTACAGGCCTGCTTTTTATAGTATCTTTTTTGCGAGACGAAGTAATTGAATGCCACACTGCAGCCGTGGTAGTAGTTTTTTACAAACCGGGGATTGGCTCTCCGCTTTTTGTAGATCTTAAAAAAATACCGGTAGAAGCTCAGGTGTGCGATGAAAACCGCCTGAGCCTGTTTGCCCGATCCTCTACACAGAAAGTAAAATGCGGCAAATACATCGAGCACCAAGCGGCTGAAAAGGACAAATGGAATGCGCTGAAACGGCAGGTTTTTAATTAGATTGAACAAGCTATTCCTAAAATTTAAAAAAGTTTTTCTGGGGTGTCGTGCATCCAGTGTAGCCCCTCCTATATGATACACCTTGGACTGCTGCGTATAATAGACCTGATAGCCGCGGTTTTGTGCCCGCCAACACAAGTCGATTTCCTCTTGGTGGGCGAAGTAATCCGCATCGAATCCCCTTAGCTCGTGAAAGACCGAACAGCGGATAAAAAGGCAAGCGCCCGAAGCCCAAAAAATGGGAAGGGTATCATCGTATTGCCCCCGATCGGATTCCAGGGTGAAAAAAACCCGTCCGCGGCAATAGGGATAGCCCAAACTGTCGATAAATCCCCCAGCCGCTCCCGTATATTCAAATTTATCCCGCTGTTTATAATCCAGGATTTTTGGCTGTGCAACGGCGATTTCCGGCTTTTGGAACAGCGCATAAAAAGGCTCTAACCAGTTTGCTGTCACCTCCACATCTGAATTCAAAAGGCAATATACATCCGCCTGAATTTGCCTTAAAGCCAGGTTGTAGCCCTGGGTGTAACCGTAATTTTTATCGTGTTGGATAAGCCGTACCGCCTTGAAATTCTCTGCGACAAAGGAAACCGAGTCGTCATCCGAACCATTGTCGACTACATAGATGTCCGCCCCTGCGCTGTGTGCTGAGATGCTGGGCAAGAATTTTTGCAGCAGTTTTTTCCCATTCCAATTGAGTATGACGATGGCAAACTTCAAATAAAGGAATTTTGGGTTTCGCGAATTTATACATTTAGCCTGTAATGCTCGCCGAATCTGTATTTCCATCGCTTATGGCTCCACAGGTAGTTGTCCGGTGCGCTTTTAATGCTCTCAGCCAGCTTTTTGTAGAATTGATTCACGATAAAATGTGGGGACTCGAGCCCCGCATTTTCTGTAATCAGTTGAAATTCGATTTGGTATTTTCCCCTTTTACACTTTTTCATCGCCGTGTACACCACGGCCATCCCCAACTTTCTCGCCATTTTATCCCAACCGGTAAAGACCGGTGTTCGCACGCCCAAAAAATCCAAGTCATGGGTTATCTTAGAAAAGTGTGGGCTTTGATCCGCGAGGAACAAAAACAAACCCGGTTTGCCCTTTACCGATTCTACCATATGCTTATAGGTATCTTCCACGGGAAAAACTCGGGTGTGGTATCGGCTGCGTATGGCCCTAAAGGCGTCATCCAAAAACTCGTTTTTCAGCCGCTTGTAAACCGCATGGGTTTCAAAGTCGGTTTGTGCGGCCAAAGCCACGTACCATTCCCAATTGAAGAGGTGGCCGCTGAGCAACATAACGTGCTTCTTTTTCGTGTACAGGGTGTGCAATACCCCGGGATTTCTCAATTCCACCCGAGATCGGATATCCGCATCTGCAGCCGTTTGAACCTTAATCGATTCGACTAAAAAATCTGAAAAGTTTTGGTAAAACCCTTTACGCGTACGGCTGTAAAAGGTCTGACTCTCGTTTGGAAAAGCCAATTTCAGGTTGTGTTCGATCACCGTTTTTCGGTATCTGATAACAGTGCGCAACAGCAAGGACAAAAAATCTGAAAAGCGATAGAGTAGGCGAAAGGGCTGCTTGGAAAACCGACGAACGATAAAAAAAACCCATTTCGTACCCATTACGCATCAGATGAATTGCCCATTATTTATAAAAAGCAGCTCGCTTTCACCGCATGTAAGCCCTTGCAAATATAGTGCGTCGAACGCTGGGTCAGGCTCAGTCACGCAAGCCCACCCCCAGACCCGTGCAACCGCTCACTGAATCAATCGAGTCATCCAACCCACACACGCCAAGCGTAGAAAAGACCCGTGCGAATGACTCGACAAGGGGCAGCCCAAAATCCACCTATGCCAAGTGTAGAAAAACAAAGGCAAAAACCCACAGGAGACAGCCCAA
>JANQLC010000040.1 GCA_028280815.1 Flavobacteriales bacterium
CTTGCCGATTTCGGATAACTTTCGATTGGACATCGATTGAGGATTTAGCTCGCTGCCTGCTAAGTTAAAAAAATTACCGATACAAGCAAAATCCGATTATTTATATGGAGAATCAATTGGGTTAATTCACTCACAAAAAGTATGGAAAACGGCAGAGAACGGGTTGAAAATCGGGCGTTATTTCCCTTCTCCTCTGCACGGCATTCCCTTATAAAATCCACCTCTGCCTGATCCATTATATGTGACACCCCTGAAAAGTGTTGCGCGCTTTTTATCGCTTTGTGTCCATCCTATTTTTGTGTCTGCGCTTATAGGGGTTTCGACTTGAAAAAGGGATGCTATTTCAAGTTTTGATAGGCTTGCAGGCCGCAGTCCAAAAATCTCTTGTAGTCTGCGGCGTTCGGGGTGTAGCCCACGGGGTGGGTGAGGAGCTGTCCTGTCGGGCTGAGCAGGACATACCAGGGTTGTGAGTTGTTCTGAAAGTTTTCCGTCTCGAACTTAGCCCATTTCTCGCCTAGGGTACGGACCCTTTTGATCGTTCCATCCTGGGCTTTAAAGCTGAATTGCGCATCGGTGGGCAGTTCTTCCCGATCGTCCACGTAGAGGGAGATCAATACATAATCGTCGTGCAGCCGTTTAAAAATCGCCGGTTTGCGCCATACGTTTTCCTCCATTCGGCGGCAGTTGACACAGGCCCAGCCGGTAAAGTCCAGCATGACCGGTTTGCCTATCTCTTTCGCATGAGCCATACCTGCATCGAAGTCTGTAAAGCAACTGATGCCCAACGGACATTGGGATTTTTGCTGGTAAACGCTGTAAAATGAGGGCGGGGGAAACCCGCTGATCAAACCCAGATTCCGGTACGGGTTGTCCCATAGGCCCAGGGACAAATATGCGGCAAGGGTCAGGAATACTACGCCCAGTGCCGCACGCGCAGTAGAAATCTCAGGCTTTGGTGGATCCAGGGGAAATGCGATTTTTCCAAACAAATACAGAGTCGATAAGATGGCGATCAACATCCAGAGTCCGATAAACACCTCTCGCGGCAAGACGCCCCAGTGGGCGACCAAATCGGCGTTGCTCAAAAATTTGAGTGCCAGGGCGAGTTCGATAAAACCCAGGACGACTTTTACCGCATTTAGCCAGCTGCCCGACTTGGGCAGGGATTGAAGCAGGTTGGGAAAGAGCGCAAATAGGGTAAAGGGTAGGGCTAGTGCTGATCCAAAGCCGCCCATACCAGCTGTGAGTTGCCAGGCGTCTCCATCCGAGCTGAGCGAACCGGCCAATAGAGAACCCAGGATGGGTCCCGTACAGGAAAAGGAGACGATGGCCAGCGTCAGCGCCATAAAAAAGATGCCCACCATCCCTTTTATATGGGAAGCCGAATCCGCTTTATCGGCCAGGGAACCCGGGAGCCTCAGCTCGTAGTAACCGAAAAGTGAAAGGGCGAAAAACACAAAGATGACAAAGAAGAATAGGTTTAATCCAACACTGGTGGAAATGCGGTTTAAAATTTCGGGGTCGATGCGCTGCATCAGGTGAAAGGGCAGGCTGAGCAGCAGGTAGATCAAGAGGATGAAAAAACCGTACCAAATGGCATGTCGGACGCCGTGTTTGTGATCTTTGTCGTACTTGGTAAAGAAGGAGACCGTCAAGGGGATCATGGGAAATACGCAGGGTGTCAGCAAGGCCAGTAGGCCCCCCAAAAAACCCAGTATGAAAAACCCCCAATGGCTCGTGTGTTTGGCTACAACGGGTTGTACGCAGTCTTTAGAAACCGGATTTTTTAAATCCAGGTTGGGGATCAAAAGTGGGTTTTCTTTCGCTGCGATCGGTTGATCTTTTTGGACAAAGCCGTTTTGCGGAAGCTGAATCACCGTTTCGCTCGGCGGCAGGCAGCTTTTATCATTGCAGGATTGATACTGAAAGCCAAGGGTGATGGAAAAGGCTTTTTCTCGGGATAGGTGTTTGACATGCTGTTTAAAAATCGCTCTTTCGGTCCAGTAACTCACCTCCATCTGGAAGACGTCGTCAAACTTCCGCTTGGGTTGGGTGAGCACTTGTAGTTCGCCGTCGAGCTCGTACTCGGGGATGCTGTCGTTAAAGCGTATGGATGTTGGGATAATCGGGCTTTTGACATCGCGTGCATAAATATGCCAACCCTTGTCAATCCAGACGCTCAGGGTGATCACCCCTTCGGTATCCGAGGTTTTTTCCAGGTGCGCATCCACTTTTACGGGCTTGAAAATTTGGGCTACCGATGGGAATGCGCCGAGTAGGAAGAGCCATCCCAACATCTGTTTCATGGTTTTTTGAGTGTAAAGGAGATGATGGAGCGGGTCGTCTCGCCTACCTTGAAGCGTTCATCTAAGCGGTGACCCACCACCCATATAATCGCGCCGTTGCCGTTTTCCAAAATCCAGGCCTGCTCCTTGGCGAGCCGGGATAGTTTTTCGTCTGTAAAGTACGCGCTTAGCTTTTTGCTGCCGTGCAGGCCCAAGGGCTCAAAGCGGTCGCCCTTTTGCCACTTTCGCAGCTTGAGCGGAAAGGCGATCTTTTCCCCATCTACGCAAGCGGTTTTTCTCCCCTTTTTCAAGCCTGTGGTTGGCGTTGCTTCCAACGGCACCCCTTCCTGCGCAAAGTCCGATAGGTCTTGCAGCACATAGCGCTGAGGCACCTCATGGGAGAGCGGCTGCACGATCCACCGCTCCCGGTCGATTAGTAAGCGATGGGTTTTTGAATAGAACTGTTTGCCCGGCTGGGGTGTGAAGACAAATTTTTCGTACGCCGTCAGATCGAAAAAGCCATAGTCTCTGAGTAAGTAGTGCAAGTGGGTTTGTAAGGGGGTCAGTTTGCGCAGCGCGGGCAGATCGATTTCCAGCACCCCACCCGCCTGTGATCGCACTTCGTTTAGATTCCTTTCGATGGCTGTTAGGGCGATGGTTTGGATGCTTTGAAGTCGGCGGATGCTCCGCACAAAATTTTCTCTCGCCTTGGGGTGTAGCTTATCGAATTCAGGCAGGATGCGGTTTCGGATTTTGTTGCGCGTGTAAGCATCCGATGCATTGCTGCTGTCTTCGCACCAGTCTATGCCCCGTTTCAGCGCATAGCGCTTTATCGCCGCCTTGGAAAAGCTGAGCAAGGGCCGAATGATCTTGCCCTGTTTGGGCTTGATTCCTGTGAGTCCTTCCACACCTGTCCCGCGTGAGAGATTGAGCACTAGGGTTTCCAGCGAATCTTCGCGTTGGTGTGCGGTGGCGATGAAATCATAGCCATGCACCTGTGACAACTGTTCAAACCATTCGTATCGAATGGCTCTCGCAGCCATCTGAATGGAAGCGTTGCGAGTTGCCCGGTAGGTCTCGACAGCGGCTCTTCTCAGGTGAAAGGGGACGCCCAAGCGGGCAGCTAAGCCCTTTACAAAAGCGGCATCCCGTTCTGAATCTCGCCCTCTGAGTTGAAAATTCACGTGTGCCACCGCGATTTCCACATCCGCTTTGCCGAGCAGCTGTACCAGCGTTACGCTGTCTAAGCCACCGCTTAGGGCGACCAAGATTCGTTTCCCAAAAATTTCCGAAAAGTTTTCTGTCAATTGGCTTAAAAATTGTGCTTCCAATGCGGCTTCCACGGTTCGGCGGGAAATAAGTTCAAATATAGGTCTTTCTCAGCTTCTCGGGAACGCTTTTCATCATAGGATTTCTCGGATGGCGCTCGATTTGGTCAAGCACTCTTCGTACTCCTTTTCAGCGTTGGATCCCAGGGTGATGGCGCCACCCACCGGATAGGAGAGCCCTGCGTTTTTTGAATTGTATTGCAGGGTTCGAATCACCGCGTTAAAGTCGAAGTCCCCTTGTGGGTTGATGTATCCGATGGCACCCGAATAGAGACCTCGCTTGAAATTTTCGGTCGCTTCTATGGCTTTCAATGCGCTTACTTTGGGCGCCCCTGTCATGCTGCCCATTGGAAAGCTGGCTTTTAGCGCGGCTGCCCAGTTGCACCCCGCTGCCAATCGGCAGGAAATGGTGGATATCATTTGGTGAACCTGTGGAAAGCTATAGACTTTGCGCAATTCCACCACTTTTACACTTCCATCTGCAGCTATTTTGGACAGGTCGTCGCGCACCAGATCTACGATCATATTGTTTTCTGCTTGCTCCTTTATACTGTTTTGCAACGCCGCCCGGACCTGCCTGTCCACCCGCGCATTTAGGCCCCTTGGGGCGGTGCCTTTGATCGGTTGGGAGGTGATTTGATCACCGCGCTTGCAGAGGTAGCGTTCCGGCGAGCTGCACAGCGCTCTCAGGTGTCCGAGTGCATAAAAAGCGGAAAAGGGTGCTTTTGAGAGCCGTTGCAATCTCAAGTAGGTGTGCAAGGCGTCTACTCGTCCCTTTGTGGCCAGTTCCAAGCAAAAGTTCACTTCGTAAAAGTCGCCGCGGTACATGTGTTTTTGCAGCTGCTCAACCCTTTTGCAGTACGCGTCCCGTTGCAGCGTGAAGCGCAGCTTTGGGTCTGTACCCCTTTGCTCAGGCGCTAAGGTGATGTGTCTTATGGCGTTGCAATCCGCTTTGATTTGCCCTTTGTTTAGATAGTGAAACGCCAGCTGATCGCCTTTTTTCAGTAGGAGTTTTTTCGGCTGAAAAAAAAAGGATTCCGGAAATCCAATGCGGTCGCCGTGGCTGGAGCGTAGGGGCTCCAATTCATTTTTTAAATCATACGAAAGGTGGCCAAACAGCCAGTCCCCATTGCGCTGCTGGTAGTCCACGAGCTTGTCGAATACGCCTCCAACCGCAAAACACCGCAGGTGGGATTGCGGGTCCAGCGCCAGGGCCCAGTCAAAAGCCGTATAGGGGTCGCCGCGGCCTCCACCTTCTAAAAAGAGGAATACATCGCTTTGTCGCGCCGCCCACTGCAACAACTTTTCTCGGGTGAAAATCTCCGCATCCCACCGCGTGGCAAAAACCGAACGCTTTGCCGGCATAATTCAGGGGTAAACTATTTTGGTTCGATACTGATGTGATATGGAAAATTACCCGGGCAAAGGTGAGCGGATTTTCTCATCATCTATTTAGCGGTTGGTGGTTAAACGCATCCAAAGCCGCCTCCCTCACCGCCTCGGAGTAGGTGGGGTGCGGGTGGCAAATGCGGCCGATGTCTTCCGCTGAAGCCCTGAATGCCATGGCGATTGCAGCTTCCACAATCAAGTCGGCCGCCCGTGCCCCAATCATGTGGACGCCCAGCACTTCATCGGTCTTTTCGTCCGCCAGCACTTTTACCCCCCCGTCTATATCGCCGCTGGCATGGGCGCGCCCCAGGGCGCGCATTGGGAATTCACCCCTTTTGTAGGCGATGCCGGCTTCCTTGAGTTGCGATTCGGCTTGACCCACCGCAGCCACTTCCGGCCAGGTATAGACCACGTTGGGTATCAAATTGTAGTCGATATGGGGTTTTTGCCCATCGATATACTCAGCGACGGCGACGCCCTCCTCTTCGGCTTTGTGCGCCAGCATGAGTCCCCCGGTCACATCGCCGATGGCAAAGATGTTTTCCCTTTGGGTTTGCCCGTGTTTGTCAACGCCGATAAAACCCCGCTCATCGGTTTGGATGCCCAGGCGTTCCAAGCCGAGCCCTTGGGTATAGGGTTTCCGCCCTACCGCGAGCAGGCAGTAATCGGCCGTAAAGCGGCGCGTTTTCCCCTGGGTTGTCGCCGTTATGTGCACCTCATCTCCCTGAACCTTCGCAGCGGTGACCTGAGTTGCGCACTCAAACGCCAAGCCGAGCTTCTTCAGGTGCTTCATCAATTCTTTGCTCAGCGCAGCATCCATATTGGGCACGATTCGATCGGCGTACTCGATTACGGTAACCCGCGAGCCTAAACGCCCGTAAACCGAACCCAATTCGAGGCCGACAGCTCCAGCTCCGATGACGAGTAAGCGCTCGGGTATTTCCTTTAAATCTAAGGCTTCGGTGGAAGAGATCACGCGTTTTTTGTCTAGGGGTAGAAAGGGTAGTGCAGCCGGCTTGGAGCCGGTGGCGATGATGGTTTTTGCCGATTGGATCTCTACACTGTCGCCATCTTCCTTTTTGATTCGGAGCTGGGTGGCATCCTGGAAAGAACCCCAGCCGGTGTATAGGTCGATGCCGTTTTTATCCATCAGGTATCGCACTCCCTCCGTGATTTGTGATACCACTTTGTCTTTGCGTTTGCGCATGGATTTAAAATCACAGCGCAAGCCTGTGATCTCGATCCCGTGTGTCTTAAAGTCCTTTTTCGCCTTGTGGTAGTGCTCGGAAGAGTCCAAAAGCGCTTTGGAAGGGATGCAGCCCACGTTGAGGCAAGTGCCCCCCAGGGTGGGATACCGCTCGATTATCGCCACTTTTTTGCCGAGTTGGGCACAGCGGATAGCCGCTATATATCCGCCGGGTCCTGAACCGATTACGCTAACGTCGTACGCCTTCATAAACTGGGTTTTCACTGGGTGTCGGCGGCTCCAAAGGTATTAAAATTTAGCGGGTACAAACCGTGACGTGAAGGCGGGACTCGTTTTTTTGTGTTTGTCTCTATGGTGGGGTTTGAAGGGGTGAGCTTGTCCATGCGCTACAGGTTAAAAATGGGTTTTTTAGTTTTTAACTTTATCCTAAGGGAATCAGTTTGAAAGGAGAGGCGTTGTTTTTTGTCTTCCTCTCTGAAGGAGGCGTTGGGAAAGGATGATTGCTTTTGTCTTACGGTTCGGTCTGAACTTCCAAGGTTATTTTTTTGGTGTTTGCTCCTTTATATAGGGCTTAAAAAGGGCTTTTTGTTTTTGCCTGTCTTGTGATTCGACTGTAAAAGCCCGACCTCAGCATCAATTCTACGGGGGTAGTCCAAAAGTCCGTTTTTCTCTATTCGCCTTTGCAGTCGCTTAAAATTAGGAGAGCTGTTTTTGCTTTTTTCCTCTATGGGGTTGAGCTGAAGGCGCAGCCTTTGTCTTTTGGTGTTTGTCTGTGTATGGGCTTAAAAGTCGAGTCTATTCTCTCGTTTTTGAATGCCGATAGGCAGCTTGAAAAGTGTTATTTTTGGTGTTTGTCCTTTGTGGGGTTTCCTTTTATTCCACCGCTCTTTTGTAAGTGCTACGAGCTTTGTGCATGTTGTGGTCGTAGTGCTTCCACAAGGCCCGAACGCTTTTGTTTTCCACTAAGTCCGGGTTGGTTTCTACGCGTTTGATCCCCTTCTCGATAAAAGTTTTCATCAGTTCGTTGAAGAGGATGGCTGTAACCCCCTTTTTTTGAAACGACGGTTTGATGCCAATCAGGTACAAATCGGCTCTGTCATTTTTTTGATGGGCTCGCAACAGGTGGATAAAACCCAGTGGGAATAACCGGCCTTTGGCTCTTTGCAGGGCTTTTGAATAGGAGGGCATGGTGATGGCAAAGGCGATCATCGCATCGCTTTCATCGCTGATGGCGATGAGGTAATCCAAATGGATAAACCGGATAAATTTTTGGATGTAGTAGCGCTTTTGCCTTTCGGAAATTGGCACGTAAGCGCTTAGGCTGCTATGGGTTTCATCCAATAGGTCAAAGAGCGCGTCCGCGTATTGCGCCAGTTCTCTCTTCGATTGGAACCGAAGGATTTTCAACCCGTATTTCGCCTGGATTAAGCGGGCAAACCGCTGCACTTTTGCGGGGATTTGTGTAGGTACGTTGATGTTGTACTCCACCCATTCCGTCGCTTTCTCAAAACCCAAATCCAATAGGTGCTTTTCATAGTATGGGTGGTTATAAGCGGTTGCCATGGTGGAGACCACTTCAAAGCCTCGGGTGAGCAAACCGGCTTTGTCCAAGTTGGAAAAGCCGAGCGGCCCTTCCAGAAAGCTGAGGTTTTTTCCTTTGGCTACCTCTTGTACCGCCTGAATCAAGGCGCGGGTCACGTCTAAATCGTCTAGGGTGTCAAACCAGCCGAATCGCATTTTTTCCACGCCCTGTTGGCGCACCTCAGTCCAATTGATGAAGGCTGCGATGCGTCCCACCACCTCGCCGTCTCGATAGGCTAAGAAGAAGTGGGCTTCTGCCGTATCGAATACGGGGTTTTTATCCGCGTCCAGCGTTTCCCATTCGCTCCGCATCAGGGGGGGTACCCAATAGGGATTGTTCTTGTAGAGCTGGAACGGGAATCGGATAAATGCCCGCTTCTCCTTATGGGATTGCACGCGCTTAATCGCTATCATTGTGAATGGGCTTCATACCGCGAATATCGAAATTATCGGCTAAAGATCGCCTGTGAGCTGTTGTATCTAAGGGACTGAAAATATTGAGGGGACGAATAAGTGGATTGAGCTGCGTATGGCATATGCCAATTCGAGAATATCCAACCACCCTATAAGGAATTGGAGAGAGGGGCGAAGATATGTGGAGGGAACCTGAAAAATCACTTGATGGGCATATGATGAACAGCGCATTAAAGTGTTGATTTTCTCGTCTATAGTTTTGTCTATCAATCCTTTATAACTGGATTCGTGTCCGGTAGGTGGAGGCGTATCAGGTAGGGGGGGCTATTTCGTCTAACTCTGATTGTTTTATTACTGGATCGTCTCTCGTTTTCCTCAATTTTCTTTCCTGCTGTTTATACGCCTTGACTACACCTCTTCTTATTTCTAGTTCCTTTGATAGGGATTCCATTTCCCCGTCTAGCCTTTTTGCTTCCGCTTCCGGTAATTCTCCGCGTGCTTGTAGTTTTGTTTGCGTTTCCGTTATTTTTCTCTTTACCGCATCCAGCGGTTTACGCGCTATTTCTGCTGAGTCGTACCTTTCTTCTATCTCTTTTGATAGACGTGTGCGTTGATGAGTTAATTTTTTCTTGGCGCTGTGTACACCTTTCGCTGTCTGAGCGAGCTCTCCAGACCTTAATTTTTCTATTCTGCTGGTCGCGATCTCCATGGGTTTGATTGGCGATCGGTATCTGCTGAATATTCATTTTAAAATCCAATGCGGCGTTCAATGGCTGTTCATTTCTTCGACAACCTATTAGCAATAAGGCGCATCCCATCGACAATCCAAGTGCTTTTTTCATGATTTTTGTCTTGTTTTGTCAGTAAAAATATGGTCAATGATAATTATACTGGAATACGTGGTGCGGATTAAATTGTCCTGAGCGCTGATCGATGGGATGACATACCCCGACTCAATCCATGTATCCGTGCTTCATGGGTTGAATTATTCTTAGTACTTTTCGACCTTGATTTAAGTGGTTTTGAAGATTGTTGCGATAGGCTTCTTCCTCTCTTTTGCCGTTGGGCAGCTGCTACAGGCTCAAGAAGGGGTGAGCGTGATCAGCGGTCGCGTTACAGATGAAGCGCAGACTCCGATTGCATTTGCGAATATCGTCATCAGGGATACGCTTAACAACTTGGTTACAGGCAGCATTTCGGATACCACGGGTGTCTTTCGCTTGCATGTCGGTAAAACGGGCCCTTTTGTCTTGGAAGTCCACTTTATGGGCTATCGAACCTATCAGAAGCACATCACGATTGCGAAAGGGAATCCCTTGGATGTGGGTACCCTCATTCTATCGGCGGATGAACACATGCTCTCGGAGGTAAAAGTGGTCAAAGACAAACCCTTGATCGAGCAGCGGATAGACCGTTTGGTCTTCCACGTGGAGAATTCGGTAGCCGCCTCTAACGGAGATGCGCTGGACGTTTTAAGCGCAACGCCGGGCGTGGCGGTGCGGGCCGATCGGATCAGCTTGATCGGCTAGGGGGCGTGTGCCTGATGCTGAATGGTCGAATCCTGCGACTCTCAGGTGAAGATCTGACGAATTTTTTGCACTCCATCTCCGCCGATGATATCGAGCGCGTTGAAGTCATCACCACGCCGCCGGCTCGATACGAGGCGGAAGGGGATAGCGGACTGATCGATATCGTGCTGAAAAAAGCCCGTGCCGATTCGTGGAGTCACAGCTTGCGGACCCGATATGTACAGACACCACTTACCCGGCTTACGGGATTGGGAATACTTTTAATTACAGCAAGCATAAACTGCGCTTATCGGTTGGCTTAAACGCTAAAAAGGGGGATGAAGCTCGTTTTTACGGCGGAAGGGTAGCCTATACCGACCGTTTGTGGCGTTTGAAATCCGATATAAAGCTCCGACGGGATTACCTTTCCGGAAGAATGGGTTTGGATTATGACCTATCGGAGAAAGCCGCCCGGATATGGACGACTATACGAATATCGATGTTTTCAACTCGGATTCCAGCCCGAGATCGCGAACGCTTTCCGTTGGAGCGGATGAGGTAAAAGACCACAACCACGCGCTGAATGTCCATTATATGCAACAATTGGATTCCACAGGAAAAAAATTATCGGTGGATTGGGATTATTTTACCTACGGAGAAACCCAAGGCCGCCGTTTTGATAGCCGGCCCTCTTTATCCGGTAACGCCGAGAGAGACTTCCAATCCGTCCGCAACCTCGGCGACCAAAATGTCGAGAACTACAGCGCTGAGTTAGACGTGACATACCCGATGAAGTGGGCCGAGCTGAATTGTGGCGCCAAAGCCAGTTTTACCCAAACCCGTAACGAGGTACAGTACTTTGATCGAACGGGCGGCACAGCCGTGCTCGACCCGGGGCGGAGCAACGCCTTTACATACACCGAAAATACACAAGCCATCTATGTGGAAATGACCCGATCTCAGGGCAAAAAATGGCAGATCAAGTGGGGTTTGCGCTTGGAAAATACGCAAACCAAAGGCGTATCCCAAAATCAAACCACCAAACGCCATGACAGCCAAGTCTTTCCCACGGCCTATCTGCTTTATCACCTAAGCGATAGCCGTACATTGAATTTGAATTACAGCCGAAGAATTCACCGTCCATCGTTTTGGGCCTTAAATCCCTTTCGGTTCTATCTCAATTCCGCCACTTATACGGAGGGCAATCCTTTTTTAAAACCTTCTTTTTCAGATCGCGTTGAATTGAGGTATAACCATGGCGATAAGTGGATTTCGATCCTATCTTTCAGTCAGGTCTCGGATGGCTTTGGACAGGTGCCCATGGTTCATGCGGATAGCGATCAGCAGCTTTACGTCCAAGAGAATTACCACACCACTTGGCGTTATTCGTTTTCAGAGCTGATAACGCTCAACCCATTCTCGTGGTGGCAAAGCCAAAACTATGGCCAGCTCTCCTACTCCCAGTCGCGACTTAAGAAGAACAGCGATGTAAACGCACCGGTGCAAAATGGTGTGGCCGGGTATATTTCAACGCATAATACGCTCGTGATCAATCCGGAGAAAGGGCTGAAAGGCGAGGTGGATTTTTGGTATCAATCTCTGGTAAAGCAGGAGCTGTTTCAAAATGGAGCGGCATATAGCCTGAATCTGGGCGTTAAAATGTCCTTTTCAGATGCGTTGCAGGGCAGTCTGATGGTATATGATGTCTTTAAGACAGGTATCGGAAAATCCACTACTTTTACTGGTGGGATACGGCAGGTATATGATTCCGATAAGGATTCTCGCTTTCTCAGGCTGGCGTTACAGTATCGGTTTGGAAACGATAAAATATCGGTAGGCAAACACGAGGTGAAAAATAAAGCGGAGCGAAGCCGGGTGCATTAAATTTAGTTTTGTTAGCTTTACCTGGTACCGGCTGCCAAGTGTGGATCTAAATGGTTTGGCCAAACCGACTGTGCGGTTTGCAGATTGTTTAATGTGTAAGCTATAGGTAAAATGAGTACAAACAGAAAATTTCAAGAGCTGGTAGCGCAAATTCCAGCTTTGCAGGAAAACGAGAAGGGACAATTAAAAGGCGGATTTGCTGTTTTTAGGCCCAGGGTTGACTCGGAACTTTCCTCTCCAGGGAACGGCATTCTAATTTGTTGTAACAATAAAGAAGAGCCTTCAAAAAAAGAAGAACAACGATCATCCGAAAAGACATCGCCATCGCCTGACGGAAATTAGTTTTCTAAGCGTTTCATTGTGAAAAAGAGCATGTACAATAATGTACTGCACTACGAGGATCAGGTGATTCTCTTTAACAGTTTTTCTAAGCGTTATTTGGTCGTAAATCCATTTTTAAACGACTTATTGCAATCCATCTGCATCGGAAGCTGAAATCGGTGAGTTAAAAGAAATTCACGAGGACTTTTACGAATCTTTGGTAGAGGGAAATTTTTTGGTTCCCAGCGAAAAAGACGAATTGCAAGGAGCCATTGACTATTGGGAAGAGATAGAGGCCAATGACGAAAAATACGAACTGCATATAAACCCTACCGTGAATTGCAACTTTAACTGCTGGTATTGCTTTGAGACACATGAGAAGCGGTCGAGGATGGGTCCTGAAGTGCAAGCGCGCCTGGTTGAGCTGACCCGCAGAATTCTCAATGAAATGCCCAATCTAAAGTATTTTGAGGTGAAGTGGTTTGGCGGAGAGCCTTTACTGGTTTACGAGCAATCACTGTTGCCCTTGTTTTCAAATATTCAAAAAACCATTGAAGAATTTAATCTGAAAAATGGAAGGCCTGTTGTATTGAGGAGTTATATCACGACAAATGGATTGCTGCTAAAAGAAGATGTGATCAACGAGTTCAAAAAATACAATTTCCAAAGATTTCAAATCACCTTGGACGGGCATCGGGAAAGACATAATCAAGTGCGGTATATTTCTAAGGTAAAGGGCTCTTATGATGAGATAGTTAAAAATATAAAGCTGCTGATCAAGCATGAGTTAAACGTTGTCATTCGCATCAATTGCTCAAAAGAAACCTTTGAAAACATAGAGAATATAGCCCATGATTTTCAAGATATTTCTACCGAAAATAGGAGATACATGGTTTTTGATTTTCACGAGATATGGCAACTCGAGGAAATCTTAGCACCAGCCGTTGAGCCTGTGATGGGAAGATTTGAAGATTTGGGATTTCGCGTTGCCAATACCAATATAAATGTGTATAGGTACGTATGTTATGCGGATAGGAAATACAATGCTTGCATAAACTACAACGGAGACGTGTACAAATGCACTGCCAAGGATTTTTCAAAGGAAAATAAGGAAGGAGCGCTCTTGGCAGATGGAACCATTATTTGGAATGATAAGTATCGCATAAGGATTAAGAGTAAACGCAGAAATAAACCCTGCTTGAGTTGTTCTATCTTCCCCATTTGTGGCGGTGGTTGTTCGCAGCAAGCCATGGAAAATGCAGGCCGGGATTACTGTATATACGGTTTTGATGAGGCCTTGAAAAAGAAGTCTATCCTAGATTTTTTCCTGAACGAAATGGAAGAGAAGACAGTTGTCTAACCGCTGTTCGACGCGCGTTGTGCGCTGAGCCTATCGGACAAAGACTTCGTCGACCCGAGCTGGGATGCCTCATTCAAAATCTCTGTGGGATACGCGAATCGAAAAGATGGCTTTTACCGCTCCGTTTTTTGTCACTTTTACACCGCTGAGCTCGTCCCCGTTTCCAGCCCCTGTGTCGATGTACCAAGCATTGGATTCAGGCTTGTAGTTCACTCGTTTTTGGACTACATGTCCGACGATCTGGGTTTTCCCGATATGGCGCAGCGGACTTCGGGTGAACAACAGGCTTTCCCGCGCACCGAGGTCGTAGGGGTCTTCGGCCCGCAACGAAATGCCCGCGTGGCTGATCAACAGGTCTTTCGTCTCGTAGGTCACCGGCCGGCTTTCAAGCCAGTCCAAGGTTTTTTGAAAGGGGAGCTCCTTTTCTTCAAAGCGCTTTTTAAACCGCAGCGCATGGCGGCGATAGTAATCCAACATCAGGTATTCGTTGTTGCCCTTCAGGACGACGACCCGGTCCGGGTACTTTTGCTGCAACCGCTTGAAGTATTGGAGTGCGCACAGAGGGTGGCTCCCCTTGTTCAATAGATCGCCAACCTGGATTAAGGCTTCGCTGTCTTTTTTCCGATAGAGCTCAACCAGCGATTTGGCCGTGTGATAGCAACCGTGCACATCGCCTATTACAAATAGGTTTTTCATGCGGTGGAGAGGAATACAAGCGGTTTGAATACGGGGGATTTACGCCTTCTGGCCTTTTATCGGTTGTCAAGCATTGAGCATTACCGGCATGATCAGCATGCTTATCTCTTCCCCTTCTTCCGTTCCATTTAAAGGGCTGATAACACCCGCTTTATTGGGTTTGGAAAGGCGCATCGCGATATCCTGGACGTCTAAGGCGCCCATCATTTCCGATAAGAACCTAGCGTTGAAGCCGATTTCTAAATCATCGCCCTGGTAATCACAGCTCAGCCGTTCTTCGGCTTTGTTTGAAAAATCGATGTCCTCGGCGAGGATTTGGAGTGCGTTTCCGGTTAATTTTAATCGAATCTGATAAGTGGTCTTGCTTGAAAAGTAGGACACTCGGCGTACGGAGGTTAGGAATGCCATGCGGTCGATGACCAACTTATTCGGGTTTTCTTTGGGTATGACCTTTTCGTAGTCTGGGTATTTTCCGTCGATTAGACGGCTGGTCAACGCGATGTTTTCAAAGCTGAACCGCGCATTGACGTCGTTGTACGTGATGCTGAGGTCATTTTCAGCCTGGGTTAGAATGCCTTTTAAAATGCTCAGTGGCTTTTTGGGCATGATAAATGCTACATTCCTTTCGGATTGGATATCTGTTCTTCGGTATTTGACCAATTTGTGCGCGTCGGTAGCGACAAAAGTGCAACCGCTTTCATCCATTTGGAACAATACCCCTGTCATCGTCGGTCGTAGGTCATCGCTTCCCGTGGCAAACAGGGTTTTGCCAATGGCATGGCCCAATACGCGAGCGGGCAGTTGTAGGGAAGCGGGGTCTTCGATGCTAAGCGCTTTTGGAAACTCGCTCCCATCCTTGTACGCGATGGAATAAGTTCCTTTGTCGGAAGCGATTTCTACCGTCTTGCTTTCCGCCTTTACGAGAAAAGTCAGCGGTTGCTCTGCAAAGGTTTTGAGCAGGTCTGTCAAAAGCCGAGCTGGGATGGCAAGGCTTCCCCTGTCGGTCGTTTCAATTTCTAAGGATGCTGTTAGGGTCGTCTCTAAGTCAGAGGCGGATAAGGTCAATCGGTTGTCCCTTATCTCAAATAAGATGCTATCCAGTATGGGAACCGTGTTGGAGCTGCTGATAACGCCGTTTAAGACTTGAAGTTGCTGTAAGAGTTGGGTGCTCGATGTGATGAATTTCATGGTTTACATATTTTTCCAGCGGGTACAAATGTAGAGAATTGGCGCGCTTTTTGAAAACTTGTCAACTTCTTTTTACAACTGCTGCCGCCCGAATTTTTTCCTTCGATATAGGGCGAGAAGAGCACCCGAGGCGAGCAGCAACAGCAGTGGAATCCCAAGGTTGGTCAACTGCCATCTCCATCGCTCCTCGCGTATTTTTTCTCGGTTGAGCGGCCTGAGGGCTAGGTGCTTTGCCCGCAGGTCGATCAGTCCAGAATCGTCTGTGAGCCAAGCCAGGCTGTTGAGCAACAACGCATCGTTTCCATATCTTTGCCCGGTCTGCGTATCGTAGCCTACTGGAAAAAACGAGTTTCCGTGCGTTTCGTTTTCAAAAATGGCACCCGAGGCAAAGACGAGCATTTTATTCCGCTTCGATCGGGCGCGGAAAGGCAGCTCGCTTATGGGTTTTACCCTGTATCGATAGGCAGAGGTAAAATTTCCCTCTAAAGCCATGGCCAGTATGTGGCTTCCAGTGCTTTGATCGCTGTGCAAGGCTTGGGTATGCTGTGCGCTGCTTAAGTTCACATAAGCCGGCACGCCCTGTATGACCGTCTCGGCGGAAGACCACAAAAGCGGTGTTTTTTCTACATCTGGAGTCGCTATCACATCCAAATCGGATGGAAAGATAAAGCGCACAGCGTTTATATGGCGCACGATGGGGTGCTTATCCGCGGGGAAGATCAGGGGGAAGTAGGGCCACAAGACATATCGAAAAGGGCCGGGGTTCCCGGCTTTTACTTTAATCGGGGCGGCTTGCCCATCCTTTACCAATACGGGGTTGATGCGTACACTGTACTGAAAGAGCAAATCCGTCAGGTTTAGGTCCTTTACATAGGCGAGCGTTTTTCCCCTGGATCGCAGGTCTTCCATGTTGACCGCTACGGCACTTACCGCCCACAATACCCGGCCACCGTGTTGTATGTACTGATCGATGAGGTATTTGGAGTTTTCTGAAAACCTGGATTTGGGGTTGTTGATCACCAGGGCTTTGTAGCGCATCAATGAGTCGAATTGCAGGCGGATCGCCGTCGTATCTCGAAAGCCGAAATCATCGACTCGGTAAAAAGCTCGGAGCATTTTTTTTGCCGCGAAGAGCTCAGCTCCCTCTGTTTCGCCTTCTCCGTGGTAAAAGGCTATTTGGGGTTTGTCTCTCTCGGTGAGTTGTCGGATGGATCGGGTCAATTTGTATTCCAACTCTTGTGTCGCGTGGTTGAGCTGTTCTGCCGGGTCAACACCCTTTTCGTCGTTGAGCAGAGAAATGGCGATTTTCTCGTTTGCGTAAGCGATGACCACCCAGGGAAAAATGCGTTTGCGCAGCTGCGAATCGCCTTCGTCTACTTGTAATTGCGTGGGAAAAACGCCTAGGTTTTTCAATTCGGCTATCGCCTTTTCCGATTTTTTGACCTTGCTCAAGGCTGTTTTGATCAGTTCGACGTTTGGATTTTTCCTTCGCATAGCCCGTACGAGCCTTTTCGCTTCTCGTTTTAAGCGCTTGAAGTCGGCGGGCACGTCGTACCTGAGGAGGATCTCCACATCTAAGGGTGCCTTTACCTTCTCAAGGGCCGATTCTGTCGCTTTGCCCAGGGTAAAGCGGTGGTCTTGGGTTAGGTCCCATTGAAGGTTTATCGTGTGAGCGGCGATAAAGACGAGGGCAACGATGAACAAGCGCTGGAAAAAGGGTTTTGTAGCACGCGCCTTTGGCGTTTGTCGCAAAGCTTTTAAAGCGAGCTGAGCCAGGCTGATGAAAAGGCCGCTGACCGCTGCGAAGTAGAGCACATCGGAAAGGCTGAAAACGCCTGAGCCCAAGGTTTCATAGTGATTGTAGAGCCCGAGCTGTTGTAGAGCATAGTCGTAGCTGCCAAAGAGCCGGTATGACCCCAGCCCTTCAAATCCGTAAAAGAACAGCAGGTTTAAGAATAGGGTGATAAAGAGCGTCGAAAGCGTATGGGTGCTGCATGAAGCGGCAAATAGGCCAATGGCGGTAAAGGCTGTAGCGCATAAAAACAAACCCAGGTAGCTGCCGTATAGGGCTCCCCAATCCAGGTTGCCCTTGGGTGTGGCCAATTGGGAAAGGCTGAAGGCATAGAGAAAACTCAAGAGCAGACAGATGCAGACGACGCTTAAGACGCTGAGAAACTTGGCGTAGATGATTTTTTCCTCAGAGATGGGAAAGGAGCGCAGTAGTTCGAGCGTGCCGCTTTTCCGATCTTCCGAGAGGCTTCGCATGCAGAGCGCTGGGATGAAGCAGATAAAAACCCAAGGGCTGAGCAGGAAAAAGGCGTCTAATGTAGCATATCCTCCGTCTAACAGGTTTAAGCCGTCGTCGAAAACCCATAGGAACAAGCCTTCGGTCAGTGCGAAAAATAGCAAACTGCTCAGGCCGAAAAGGCTTGAAAAATATTTTTTTAGCTCCTGTCGGTATAGGGGTAGCACGGGCTTTAGTCAAAAAACCGGATGCCGACGCTGTCGCGGTGTTGCAAACCGAAGAGCGTGGCGGCTCCCCCCACGGTAGCCGAGTCGCTCCGATAAATGCTCAACTCTAAAAAGCCGCTGGAGTTATACAAGGCGAGTTTTTTGCCATCGGACAGTCCGTCCGAGCGGTTTTCGATCGGCTCGATATCGCTGTAGCGGCTGTAAATGCGGTCGAAGGTGCAACTGCGCGCATGGATCTTGAACTTTCGGGCATGACCCACCTCGCGGACGAGTTTCTCGGTGATGTTGGTCACCGCATTGCCGAAGTGGTCGACGTAAATGATGATTCCCTTTATCTGGTCTTCGCCCACCACGGGATTTGGGATTTTCAAATCCCGCAGCTCGCTGATGGGTTGACCCATTGCCTCAAGTGAACCACCCCCTGCGATGTGGGCAGCTGCTTGGGTAAACACATCTCTGACGGGAAAGACACTTCTCTTCAGTTCTTCAAAAGCCGTGATCGCTATCGTTTTTTCAGCTGCGATTTCCTGTGTCAACAGGGTCAAGACACCATTGTCGCTACAGATGAAAAAATGGTCGTCTAAAAAAACCACGAGGTGTTGCTTTCCAGGCTGAAACTCGGCATCCACACCGATTAGGTGGATGGTCTTTTTGGGAAAATTCGCGTAGACATTTCTGATGATATAGGCCGCTTCAACTATATTGAAGGGCGCTACCTCGTGTGTGATATCTATGAGTTTGATCTTTGGAATCGCTTTTATTAAGCGCCCCTTGACAGCGGCGACGAAGTGATCCTTTGTGCCGAAATCAGTCAGTAGGGTGAGTATGGGCATGTAGCGTTTGGCGGATTTTATTTAAATTAGCTTCAAAGTTACAGCAAAGTTCAATACGCAGATAAAGCAGCATTTGACCGAAGCGACAATCGATATATCCGGCGTAGACCCCATGGCGTTCTACGGTAGTAACAACGATAATCTAAACCAGATTAAAAACCACTTTCCAAAGGTTCAGATCATCGGAAGGGGCGAAGCGATCAAGCTCCTCGGAGAAGGTGGGCAATTGGAGGTGGTCAAGCGAAAAATCGCCAGCATTATTCATTATTTGCAGGCTTACAACGGCCTAAGCCACCATGCGCTGGATCGCATTCTCTACGATGACGGGGCGCAGCGGGCGCTGGTGGCACCCCCCGACATTTTGATTCACGGCGTGGGCGGCATGCCCATCCGGGCACAGACCCATAGTCAGCGTAAAATGGTGTGGTTCAGTGAGACCTGCGATATGGTCTTTGCCGTAGGGCCTGCGGGTACGGGGAAAACCTACACAGCTGTGGCCCTTGCCGTTCGTGCGCTCAAGCGCAAGGAGGTAAAGCGAATCATTTTGACCCGCCCGGCGGTAGCGGTTGGCGAGCGCATCGGGTTTTTACCCGGGGATCCAAAGGAAAAGATGGATCCCTATCTACAACCGCTGTACGATGCCTTGCGCGATATGATTCCGATGGACCGCCTGCTCGACCATATGGAAAGCGGTATCGTTCAGATAGCCCCCCTGGGCTTTATGCGGGGACGGACTTTAGACCAGGCGTTTGTCATTCTCGATGAAGCGCAAAATACGACATACATACAGATGAAGATGTTCTTGACCCGTATGGGTAAGCACGCCAAATTTGTGATAACCGCTGATCCCGACCAGATCGACCTGCCCACAAACCAGCGGAGCGGCCTGCTCGAAGCCTTGAGAATTCTGAGGGGTATCAACGGTATTGGTGTGCTGCGCTTGGATGATACAGATGTATTACGCCACCGCTTGGTAAAGTGCGTATTGAAAGCGTATGAGAAATCCGCAAGCGATATGGGCTGCTAAGACACCTTGTGGATAGGAGGTAAGCGATGTGGATTTTTAAAAAGATCACCCCAAACGGGTGCAGGTTGCCAAAGTCATAAAGCCTTGGGGCAGGTGTTTTTATGATTTCTCGCATTCCAAGCGGCTTTTCTTTACTTTTGGCCTTTTGCGCGACGGGCCCCGTAGTTCAACGGATAGAATAAGAGTTTCCTAAACTTTAGATACAGGTTCGATTCCTGTCGGGGCTACTCCCTCGTGCTGGCCCTTGAAAAAGGATAACCAATCAAAAGGGGTGGCGGAAACCAGGTCGAGTGCTAAGTTTGCAAAGTAAAAGTCAATACCCTTTTGAAAGCTGGATTTCATGTAAAGTGCTGTGGCTGATGATTGCCCGACCAAGTGTGCTGTACGGATCGGTGAATCGAATGGGTATTTGGGCGACTTTGGTAGGGGCCCTGCAATAGTGTCAGGTGCGAGGGCGCAGGGGTCTGCCCGCTTAGTTTCTATATAGCTTTTTTGATCGGCCAACTGTCTCTTCAAAATGTCGTAATACGCCTTGCGCCGATCGGCTCTCTTCTTCTCCCAAAGCAAGGATTCTAAGACTTGTTTCTCAGATGGATCGAATGCCGGTTTATCACCCAGAAAAGAGCGCCTTTGATTTATTCAGTTCCTCAGCCGTTCGCCTATCGTATCCCTCAATGCGCTGATAGGTCTTCTCTCCTGTCGGGTTCTTCGCATTTGTCTTTTCTATAATTGGTGTTAGCGGCTTTTGGGTCGTGTTGTTTTTTCGCGTCTTGTCCCCTGTCGGGTTCTTCGCATTCGTCTTTTCTATAGTTGGTTATGGCTTTTGGGTTGCGTTG
>JANQLC010000042.1 GCA_028280815.1 Flavobacteriales bacterium
CTTGCCGATTTCGGATAACTTTCGATTGGACATCGATTGAGGATTTAGCTCGCTGCCTGCTAAGTTAAAAAAATTACCGATACAAGCAAAATCCGATTACCCATAGAGGAATTGATTGGGTTAACCAGCCTACAAAAAGTGTGGAAAAACGGCAAAAACACCGGCGAAAAGCCCCCGACTGATGCCGATGAAAGCTGACAAAAAGGACGGGGTCAAAAAATGAGCGCTCAAACGGAATCCAACGGAAAAAATGAGTCCCCTTTTAGAACCGCTCTCAGTGACGAGCACAACACCCGTTTTTCAAATTGCCCATTTGCAATTATCCAAATACCCGCTGCACAGCACTTAGCCCTCTAAATCAATCCACCGCTTAGCCCGGGCTTTTTTCAACAGAAATCCGCCCCATGAGATGCAAGGGCTGCGGCCACATCCGATCGCATAACCGCAATCTCAAAAATCGCTTAGGGAGGCGGTGCTTTCTCATGCCCTTTATCTCGATCGGCTTTCTCCTTGTGCAGCGCTTGTAGTATACGCGATACAGCTCGTGCAATGGCTGCGTATTCCCACTCTGTATGCGGGAGGTAGATAAACATCACCTTGAATCCCGCCAGATCGGCACACCAATCCGCCTTATGCAGCCGAAGGGCTTCTCGCAGCCTCCGCCTGATTCGGTTTCGCACGACCGCGCTTCGAATCCGCCGCTTGGAGACTGAAAAACCCACTTGAAACGCATCGTCAAATTCACCGTAAACGGCCAAAACCGGATGCTGCCTGCACGACTGGCCCGACTCGAAAAGCTGGTCGATAAGCCTTTTTTGCTTCAGGCGGTTGCGCCTGGGAAGGGAATGGGTAAAAGCCTTTTCCACAGCGTAAAAATAAGGATTCCGACCAGCAGCCCGGCATTTTAGATCGAAAAAATCGGGTCGAGTCCCCAGAAATCAAGGATCGCACTTTTAAAACTCAATTTTTCGTACACATTGGGCAAAACCCTACCTGCCGTTGAACTCACGCATGGTATGGGATAGGCCAGCACGGGCAAAAGACGCGACGAGCGCTGTCGCAAGGGGTAAGCGCTCGACCAATCCGCCTCGTTCTTCGGGCGTCCACTTACCGAGTACGTAATCCACTTGTTGCCCCGGCAAAAAATCGCGCCCCACGCCAAAGCGGAAGCGCGGATATTCGGTGGTTTGCAAATGGTCTGCCACGCTCTTCAAGCCGTTGTGCCCCCCATCTGAGCCCTTTCCACGCAAGCGAAAAGTGCCAAATGCCAAGTGGATATCATCGGTGATGACCAGTAGGTTTTCAATGGAGACCCCTTCTTTTTCCAACCAGTAGCAAACCGCTTTGCCGCTCTGGTTCATATAAGTGGTCGGCTTGATCAAGACGAGCTTTGTACCGCTGCGCGAAACCGTGGTGCGCCCTGCCCATCGCGCTGAACACCATTTGGACCCCGACTCACGAGCGAGCGCATCCACCACCTCGAAGCCGACGTTGTGGCGGGTGTTTTCGTATGCTGTACCGGTGTTCCCCAATCCGGCGATTAAAAATTTCTTCACTCGGCCGCGGGCGTTAGGAAAGGCGCACAAGTTAGGCATTCAGCCCATATTTGAACGCCTCGCTCGCCATTTGATCCAGCTGGGACCCCTCTGTGCAAATACGGCAAAAATCCGTACTTTCGCCCTTTTTACAGGCGGCTGAACGCCGTTGTTTCCAGCGAGCGTGCACATATGAAATTCAGGGCGTACAAGCGTTTGAGCCTCATCCAGATCGCCGATGAGATACAGGAATTTTGGGCGAAAAACCGAATCTTTGAGAAAAGCGTGAGCAGTCGCGCGGGCGCTGCGCCTTACGTGTTCTACGAAGGGCCGCCATCGGCCAATGGCATGCCGGGCATTCACCACGTGATGGCGCGGACGATCAAGGATATCTTTTGTCGGTATCACACCCTCAAGGGCGCCTGCGTCAGGCGAAGAGCCGGCTGGGATGCACACGGCTTGCCCGTGGAATTGGGCGTTGAAAAGGAACTCGGCATCACCAAAGAGGACATCGGAAAAAAAATCACGGTCGAAGCCTACAACAAGGCCTGCCGCAATGCGGTGGTGCGCTACACGGATTATTGGAAAGCACTGACGCAAAAGATGGGTTACTGGCTAGACTTAGATAATCCATACGTCAGTTGCCAGAGTCCGTATATGGAAACGCTCTGGTGGTTGATCAAGCGCTTAGACGAAAGGGGGTTGCTCTACAAAGGTTATAGCGTACAGCCTTATTCGCCGGCGGCGGGCACGGGTTTGAGTTCACATGAATTGAATATGCCCGGTACCTATCGCAAGGTTTCAGATACCACAGTGGTCGCCCAATTCAAAGCCATTACCGACACCTTGCCCGGGCCCTTGCAGGCCTACGGCGAGTTCTTTCTGCTGGCCTGGACGACCACGCCTTGGACGCTTCCCGCCAATACGGCGCTTACCGTGGATAGAGATTTGGACTATGTTTTGGTGGAGACCTTCAACCCATACACGCACCGCCCGATTCAAGTGGTTTTGGCCGAGGCCCTGGTTTCAGAGCAGCTTACCAGTCCCTATGGCAAAAGCGATTCGCCCGCTGATTTTGAAAACTTTCAAAAAGGGGATCAGCGAATCCCCTATCGAATACTAACGCGCTTCAAAGGGGCGGAAATCCTAGGCACCCGATACGAACAATTGTTGCCATGGGTCCGGCCGTACGAAAATGCGGATCGGGCTTTTCGCGTCATAGCCGGGGATTTTGTAACGCTTGAAGAGGGAACCGGAATCGTGCACACCGCGCCCAGCTTTGGGGCCGACGATGCGCGCATCGCCCAAGCCCATGGGATACCCGCACTTTTGGTTTTGGATGCAGACGGGCATCGGGTTCCCATAGTGGATTTGCAGGGCAAATTCATCGAACAATTGCCCACGGGCTACAGGGGTAAATACGTCAAAAATGAATTCTACCCCGATGGGGAAGCCCCTGAACAATCGGTAGACCTACAGATCGCTATCGATTTGAAAAAGCGCAACCGCGCCTTTAAAGTGGCGAAATATGAACACAGTTATCCGCATTGCTGGCGCACCGACAAGCCCATCTTGTACTACCCCCTACACGCCTGGTTTATCCGCACCGCCCAGGCCAAAGCGGCGATGATACGTGGCAATCAAAGCATTCATTGGAAACCCGAGGCCATCGGAACAGGGCGTTTTACAAACTGGCTCGAGAACTTGAACGATTGGAATTTATCGCGCGCCCGTTACTGGGGCACGCCTTTGCCGATTTGGCGCACGGAGCGCGGAGACGAGCAAATCGTCATCGGATCCTTGGCGGAATTGATGCAAGCGATCGAGAAAGCCATCTCGGCTGGCACCATGCGGAAAAACCCTTATGAAGGCTTTGTGGTGGGGGATTACTCCGATGCGAACTACGAAAAAATCGATCTGCACAAACCCTTTGTGGATCGAATCGTCTTGGCCTCGGCTCGGGGCAAACCCATGTATCGCGAGCCGGACTTGATAGACGTCTGGTTTGACAGTGGGGCGATGCCCTATGCCCAATGGCATTATCCCTTTGAAAACGAGGAAAAGATCGATGGTGGGTCGGCTTTCCCCGCCGACTTTGTCGCAGAGGGGGTGGATCAAACCCGGGGCTGGTTCTTTACCCTACACGCCTTGAGTACCCTGGCCTTTGATTCGGTGGCTTATAAAAATGTGGTATCCAACGGTTTGATCTTGGACAAAAACGGTCAAAAAATGTCTAAGCGCCTGGGAAATGCGGTAGACCCCTTTGAAACCTTAGCGGTATTCGGCCCCGATGCGACGCGCTGGTACCTGGTCAGTCACGCCCAACCCTGGGAAAATCTGCGCTTTGACATCGCGGGCATAGAAGCAGTGAAACGCAAGTTTTTCAGCACCTTGTACAATGCGTATTCGTTTTTCTCTCTCTATGCCAACGTGGATGGGTTCACCCACTCGGAAGCGGAGGTCCCCATTGGCCAACGCCCCGAGCTCGACCGCTGGATCTTATCGGAGCTCCACACGCTGATCAGAGATGTGGATGCCTGCTATGCGGATTACGAACCCACCCGTGCGGCGCGCGCCATTTTCGATTTCACAACCCGAAACTTGAGCAATTGGTATGTGAGACTGAACCGACGCCGTTTTTGGAAAGGGGGCTATGCGACGGATAAGGTCGCAGCCTATCAAACCCTGTACAGCTGTTTGGTAGCAATTGCCAAATTGGGATCCCCCATCGCACCCTGCTTCATGGATCGCCTATACCGGGATTTGAATGAAGTGACCGGTAGGGAACCCTTTGAATCGGTTCACCTCGCTGATTTTCCGAAAGCGCATACAGCCTCGATCGATATCGCACTACAAGCGCGAATGCGACTGGCACAAAACCTCTGTTCCGCCATCTTATCCCTGCGCAAGAAGGCGGGGATTAAAGTGCGTCAACCCTTGCAAAGCGTCTGCATTCCAGCTTTAAACGCCGAGGTGAAGGCGCAAATACAAGCGGTTGCCGGCTGGGTGAAGCAGGAGACAAATGTCAAAGCGGTTAAAATTCTCTCCGATGAACGGGCAGCCGAGGTTTTGGTCAAGGCGATAAAGCCCAACTTTAAAGCTTTGGGACCTCGCTACGGCGCAGAAACGCAAAGCATTGCGACAGCCTTGGCCGAGCTCTCAAAAAGGGATATCCAACAGCTGGAGCAAACGGGTAAATTAAGCCTAACCTTAGAAGATAAAACGATCGATTTGCAGTTGGGTGAAGTAGAAATCACAACTGCGGATGTCGCAGGTTGGTCGGTAGCCCATCAAAACGGCTTGACGGTGGCCTTGGATCTAACCCTGACCCCTGCGCTGAAAGGCGAGGGGTTGGTTCGGGATTTAATCAACCGGATCCAGCAACTGAGAAAGGAGAGCGGCTTGGAGGTGATCGATAAAATTCGGTTGACCTTAGAGCGAAAAGCGGCATTAGAGACAGCCGTAAATCAAAATAAGAAATATATTTGTGATGAGACACTGACCGCTGCGCTTATCTTTGCAGATGCAGTGGAAGACGGGACGAGCCTTGCTATCGATGAGTTAGAATTCAAAGTCAAACTCGAAAAAGTGTAAAGTGATGAGCGATTCGACAAAAAACCGATATAGCGATGCAGAATTGGCTGAGTTTAAAGCATTGATTCAGGAAAAAATAGAGAAGGCGGAGCGGGATTTAGCGCTTTTAGAACAGGTGTACGCCAATGACAAAAACAATGGAACGGACGATACTTCGCCGACCTTCAAGGCCTTTGAAGAGGGGTCTGAAATCATGAGCAAGGAAGCCAATGCACAGTTGGCCGCACGTCAAAAGAAGTTTATCCGCGATTTGCACAATGCCCTGATTCGCATTGAAAGCAAAACCTATGGCGTCTGTCGCATAACCGGTGAGCTGATTGGGAAAGAGCGATTAAAACTCGTACCGCATGCGACGCTGAGCATCGAGGCGAAAAAAATGCGGGGATAGGGGGATGAAAAAATCGCTCGGTATCGTCTCGCTGGTCCTGCTGCTGGATCAAGCCTCAAAATTTTGGATCAAGCTCCACATGAGACTGGGACAGGAATACAAAATTACCGATTGGTTTCACCTTTCTTTTATCGAAAACAATGGAATGGCCTACGGATTTGAATTCGGTGGTGTCGCCGGTAAAATAGCCCTTAGCATTTTCCGAATCGCAGCGATAATCGGCTTGATCTACTGGCTGCGCAAGGGGATCGAGAAAAAGGCCAGCAACTATGCCATCATTCCCATCTCCCTCATTTTGGCAGGTGCCATTGGCAATTTGATCGACTCCTCGCTTTATGGGCTGATCTTTAGCGACAGCTATGGTGAGGTGGCCACCCTATTTCCCAAGGGGGGGGGGTATTCGGGATTTCTGTTGGGTAAGGTGGTCGACATGCTCTACTTTCCACTTTGGAAAGGGTATTTGCCGGACTGGCTGCCCCTATGGGGGGGCGATTATTTCGTGTTTTTTGAGCCGGTATTCAACGTGGCTGACACAGCGGTTTCGGTGGGCATCATCTCGTTGATCAGCTTTCAGAAAAAGGCTTTCGGACGTCCATAAGGCTCATTCACCCCTCCCCGTTACGCGGTACCGGCTTTCAAAGGCGTCGATTTCCCCAATACCCGTCAAAGGATCACCTACGTATCCCAAGTGTAACAGTGGAGATATTGTGGCTTGTAAAAAGCTGTTGCTCAACGACATATTTTTTCAATGGGATGAGGTTTATGTATGAGACACTACACGAGGAGCCTCGATGAAGCGGGTTTGTAAAGTCGATGAGGGGGATCGCATCTCGTCGGTTTCTGAAAATGAAAAGTATTTTTGCTCTTGATTTGCATAAGAGTCAAGCCTATGCGGTTGCCTGGGTTATAAGAGTGATTTAGCATGAACCAAAGTAGAAACAACTCTCAACCAGGGACATCACAGTCAAGCGAAATACTTTAAAACGATCCATAACTCAATATTGAAACGATGAGAGCAATTGGAGAAAAGGTGTTGATGGCCAGGGCGTTTTGCTGCTGTTCTCGTGCAGCGAAGACGAAGAGCTCCAATCTTTTAACGACTCTTTTTTGACGAAGGGCGCTTGGCGGATTGAATCTGCAACCTCGGATATTCCTGTAGATTACAACGGCGATGGACAGGGGTCCAAGGATCCAACTCAGTTATTTTTAAAGCTGATCACGCCATAATTAAAGATGAGGGGGCGAATCTTTGTGAAGAACTGGCGTAGCACACCAAAAGCTGTGAGATGCTACCCCTGAGGTTACCACCTCTTCAATATGCGTTCCACTGCAGAAAGCGTCTCATCCACATCCGCATCGGTCAAGGCACGGGAGATAAACCAGCTCTCAAAACCGCTCGGGGGCAAATAGATGCCCGCTGCCAACATGCCGTGAAAGAACTTGGCAAAGCATCCTGAGTCCGCCTGGCACGCCGTATCGAAGTCCACTACCGGCGTCTCGGAAAAATGCAGGGAGAGCATACTGCCGACGCCGTTGATTTGAAAAGGAATCCCCCGCCGACTCAAGACTTGTCGCAAACCCGCTTTGAGGTTTTCGGCCTGCGCATCGATCCCTTGGTAAATCTCAGGTTGGGCGTTCAGCATGCCGAGCGTCACATAGCCGGCTACCATGGCCAAGGGGTTACCCGAAAGCGTGCCAGCCTGATAGACCGGCCCTTCGGGTGCCAACTGTGCCATGATTTCCGAACGCGCTGCAAAAGCGCCTACCGGCAGGCCCCCACCGATCACCTTGCCAAAGGTGGTGATGTCTGCCGCCACGCCAAACAACTCTTGTGCCCCCCCGCTCGTCAGGCGAAAGCCCGTCATGACTTCATCGAAAATCAACGAGATCCCTTCCGCATCGCACAGTTCTCGCAAATCTTGCAGGAAATCCCCCCGGGGTGGGATACATCCCATGTTGCCCGCTACGGGTTCTAAGATAACCGCCGCGATTTCGCCCCGATTGGCCTGCGCGATGGCACGTACGCACTGCACATCGTTATAGCGCGCCAAAAGCGTGTCTGCAGCCGTTCCTTTTGTCACCCCGGGGCTATTGGGCTCGCCGAAGGTGATCGCGCCGCTGCCTGCCTGTATCAAAAAGGAATCGGCATGCCCGTGATAACAACCGGCAAACTTGATGCATTTGGCGCGACCCGTATAGGCGCGTGCCAAGCGCAGGGCACTCATGCAGGCTTCGGTTCCGGAGTTTACCATGCGGATTTGGTCGATGCTCGGAACCATCTCCACGGCCAGCCGAGCGATGGCCGTTTCCAACTCCGTAGGCGTACCGAAAGCGGTGCCCCTTTCAGCAGCCCTGACCACCGCCTCGATCACCTCGGGACAGGCGTGGCCAAGAATCATCGGTCCCCAGGAATTGACGTAATCCAAATAGGCGTTTCCATCTGCATCGTAAAGTCTAGCCCCCTTTGCCCGCTCTATAAAAACAGGGTCGCCCCCCACCGCTTTAAATGCGCGAACGGGGGAGTTGACCCCACCGGGTATATACTCCTTTGCCTGCTGAAACAAAGCGCTGCTCCGCCGGTAATTCATCCCTTTCTCAAAATGCTTCCTCGATCCGATCCGCCGTGATGGGAATGGCCTTCCCCCGGCGCACCCGAGCATGCAAACCCAAAACCCGCTTTTTGCCCCGCGATTCCCCCTTTAAAACCAATTGGTCAAAGCGCTGCAAGTCGTATTGTTCAATTAGGCTGATCAGGTGTTCGGCATAGCTTTTATCAGTCGCATAACCATCCGCCTGCAACTCATAAGCCCAGCCTCTGTAGTCGTCTATCCGCAACTTGAATAAGCCGCGGTAGCGCCTTCTCTCCCTCAAAAATCGCGAATGATCGATAAAGGATTGGTTTACACTGTCGTATTTTCTGAAGCACTCGCCCGGGGCGTCATCGTCGTGTTTTACACCCGGCCCCGACCAGTTGTGACATTTGATCCCAAAGTGGTTGTTGGCTTGCTCAGCCAGGAAACTGAGGCCGCTATTCGACTCCCAAAGGCCTTGTGCCAGGGTGATGCTCGCCGGTATCTCACACCGCTTCATCTCGCGCATCGCCAAGGCTTTGTACTTTTCGATATACGATTCTCGCTCTACCTTTTCCTCTGCACCATCTGAAAAAAGAGGACTGTATTTTGGAAGAGGCGCAACCCTAGGCGCAAAAGTGGGATGGTAAGTCGTGGAACGGGTTATCGCTCTTTTGGATGAGCCGCAGGCACCCAGCAAAAGCACAAAGCCTAGGGCCGCCGCTATATCGAGCTGTAACCGCTGTCCTTCAATCGCCATTGAACGCCTTTATGCCCTTACGAGCTATTGGTATGCCGAAGCAAAAGAATTTTGTAGGGGACATCGCTGGACAAACTTAACCAATTCTGCATTGACCACGGTGCAAGCATCAGATTCCAATCGGGATTTTCACAAGAGAAGCCGCACATCGGCTTTTTTGGAACGAGATTTGTTGTCTATATAGGGAGGAAACTCTGTGACCATGAAATGGAAATACCGCTGTTTGGCAGCCTTTTTGCCCTTGTTGACGGCTTGCGCCTTGACACAGGTCTCCTCGGACTACGACGAGACGGCGAATTTTTTGCAGTACGAGACCTTTGCCTTTTACAAATCCGGCATGGACAAATCCCAGCTCAACGAGCTGGACAAACGCCGCATCATGGGCGATATCGTGCAATTCTTGACGGCTAAGGGGATGCGCCTGGCCAAGGAGCCCGATGTTTATATCAACGTATCCCTGCGCCAGCGCGATCAGATCGATATCACGACCCACTACCCTTATGGTTGGGGTTATCTCGGCTGGTGGGGCTATCCAGGCGGATTCGGTTGGGATGCGATTCAGACGCGCAGCTACCCAGTGGGTTCACTATATATCGATTTGATAGATGCTGAGAAAAAACAACTCGTTTGGCAAGGCAAAGGCAGCGCACAAATGCCAGCCGACCTGTCCAAAAAGGCCGCTTATCTGAAAGCGGTGGTGCGCGAAATCCTGTCGCAGTATCCGCCCGTGAAAAAGTGACTTCAAGCCGCTTTTACGACTGACCCCGATTATAGCACGGGTCGAATGGCTGACGTCAAAGAAGGCCTATGCCGCAGCGGCAAAAGGTGGTGTTCACATCCTCGCTTTTTACACAGCACCCTCGGGCGCATGAGAACCCCAGCACCTATAACCCATACAGCTCGCTAAAATTAAGGCTATCGAAACGACGATCGCTCTATTTGTTCTCAATCCACGCATTGTCACCATAAGAATTGTGAGGCTGGCTAAGTCGCATAAAAAAACAAGAACTCAAAAGCCCTTACAAGGCGTCTCCACGTAGTGAATCGCCGCACATTCACAGCTGAGCATTACTTTTCAAGGTTTCCAGCTATTCGGCCAACCATCCCCAGTGCCATACAGAAACGCCTTTACACCATACCTACAGGGTCACTGCTTTCTTCCACGAGTCTAACCGCCGGCTATAACACCCAAAACGGGATTCTTTCCTGGCACAAAACATAAGGCGATATAAAGCATGTATTTATCCCATGCAAGTATTCCACGCAAAACTTTCCTTCCTTTCGCATATCGCGCATAAATTCAGTTCACAGAAAGGGTCCATGCATTCCCAGATCACGCGGATTTACTAGGCCATCGGCGATTCTTCACCGCGTCGAAATCGCGGTAGCATCAGTCCGCTTTCAGCTGCATGAAGTAGGCCTTGGCCTGTTCGAGCGCAGCACCTAACCCCTTGGGGTCCTTACCTCCAGCGGTGGCGAAGAAGGGCTGACCACCACCACTGCCCCGGATCGCTTGGGCCCATTCGCCAATCCGATGGCCGGCGTGAAACCCCTTTTCAACCCAGTCATCCGAGCAGGCGACCGCCAACAGGGCTTTCCCCTCGCTACCCGAACCCAAGGCCAAACAAAACGAAGGCAGTTCAGCTCTCAATTCAAAAGCCAAGTCCTTCATCGCAGCGGCATCCAGATCGGTGTGCGCCACGACCATCTGCGTACCCTGGACCGAGGTCGCATCTTTCAGCAACGCTGCTTTGAGCCGCTTGACTTGGCTTGTCACCGCGATTGCCAATCGCTTTTTTAAAGCTCGGTTTTCCCGTTGCAAGTTCTCTATGGATTTCAAGGGATCGCTTTCGCTTTTCAGCAAATCTTTGACCGACCGCAGCTGTAGTTGCAGATCCAAAAAATAACGCTCTGCGACTTGTCCGGTAGTCGCCTCGATTCGGCGCACCCCTGAGGCCACCGCAGATTCAGAGCGGATTTTAAACCGCCAGATCTGCCCGGAACGGGACACATGGGTACCGCCACAGAGCTCGATGGAGTCCCCAAAGCGAATGCTGCGCACCCGATCGCCATATTTCTCACCAAAGAGGGCTAGGGCACCCTGGGCGAGGGCCTCCTCAAGGGGGAGCGATCGGTTTTCCTCGCATTTTAAATCATCTCTGATACGCGCATTCACAAAGGATTCCAGCTGATCGATCACCGCTTGGGTCAGCTTGGAAAAATGGGAAAAATCAAAGCGCAAATGGGTGGGGCCGACCCAAGACCCCTTTTGCGTCACGTGTGAGCCCAAAACCACGCGCAGAGCCTGGTGCAACAGGTGGGTCGCCGAATGATTGGCCGCCGTACGCCCCCGCGCTTCTTCATCCACTGCAGCGAGCACCTCCGCCCCCCCATTGCTCGGAAGTGCCTCGGTGTGATGGACGATCAGATCGTGCTCCTTTTTGGTGTCCAACACGGGAATAAGGTCTCCGGACTGGGTTTTCAAATATCCGCGATCGCCTACTTGCCCCCCCCCTTCTGGATAGAAAGGCGTCTGCTGCAACACCAATTGGTAGTGTTTGGTTCCTCGGGTTTCCACCCTGCGGTATCCCGTGATCTTCGTCTTTAATTTCAAGTGGTCATATCCCAGAAATTCGGTTGGCGTCCCCGGTTGCAGCGCGATCCAATCCGAGGCTTTGGCGGTGCGCGCCTCGCGCGAGCGTTGGCGCTGCCGTTTCATCGCTTCTTCAAACCCGCTCTCATCCAACGTAAACCCCTTTTCCCCCAAAATCAAAGCGGTCAAATCCTTTGGAAATCCATAGGTGTCGTAGAGTTCAAAGACTTTTCGGCCGCTGATGGTTTGGGTCTTTGCTCGGGCGACCAAGGCATCCAACAGCTGTAAGCCTTGTTCCAAGGTGCGCAGAAAAGCGCGCTCCTCTTCTTCGATGATGCTTTCGATCAACGCTTGTTGGGCTCGCAATTCTGGGAAAGCCTCGCCCATTTCACGTACCAAAACCTTGACCAAATCACAGATGAAAGGCTCTTTTTGGTCGAGAAACGTAAAGCCATAGCGCACGGCGCGTCTCAAAATCCGGCGAATGACATAACCCGCTCCAGAGCGGGCGGGCAATTGCCCATCGGCTATAGAAAAGGAAACGGCGCGCAGGTGGTCGGCTACCACGCGGATCGCTTTGTCGGTGGCTTCCTCACATTTGTATCGCAGCCCTGTAAGCGTCTCGATCTCACGGATGATGGGCATGAATAGAGTCGTATCGTAACTGGACTGCACCCCTTCTAAGACCATGAGGAGGCGTTCCAATCCCATACCGGTGTCGATGTATTTCTGGGACAAGGGCTCGAGTGCACCATTGGCCTTTCGATTGAATTCCACAAAGACCAAATTCCAGATTTCAACCACCTCGGGGTGGCCGCTGTTGATCCATTCGGAACCGGGGACCTGCCCCTTTTCCAGTGGGCTTCGGATGTCTATGTGAACTTCAGAACTGGGACCGCAGGGCCCTTGGTCTCCCATTTCCCAAAAGTTGTCGCGCTTACCGCCAAGTAAAATCCGATCCGCAGGCAAGATTCGCCGCCAATGCGATAATGCTTCTTCATCTGCACTTAGGCCTTCCCTTTGATCCCCACTGAAAACCGTAGCGTAAATGGAATCTGGATTCACCTTAACCGCCTCGGTCAGAAATTCCCATGCCCATTCAATCGCCTCTTTCTTAAAGTAATCGCCAAAACTCCAATTGCCGAGCATTTCAAATAGGGTATGGTGGTAGGTATCGCCGCCAACCGCCTCCAAATCGTTGTGCTTGCCGGAAACGCGCAAGCACTTTTGCGTGTTGACCAGCCGGGGATAAGGTGCTTTAGCTTGACCCAAAAAGTAGGCTTTAAAGGGGTTCATACCCGCATTGGTAAAGAGCAGTGTGGGATCATCTCTGTTGATGATGGGCGCTGAGGGAACCCGCTTATGGGCTTTGGACGTAAAGAAATCGAGAAATTTAGATCGGACCTCGTCGGCTTTCATATGCATCGAGCACTTTTGCTTATCGTGTCAACCTCAAGCGGTTATATGTATTTTTATACCTTTACCGCCCGAACCAAAGCAGCTCTTGTGAGAAGAGCTGACAAAAATAGGGATTTATGCCAAAAGTAAAGTATTACTTCGACCCGGACTCCGTCAGTTATGAGGAGATACGCACTTCCCGCTGGATCCGGTTGACAAAGGGCTTGGCCTTTGTGGCCACAGCCGCCTTGTTCGGCCTGATCTTTTACCTGCTCAGCTCAAGTGTGATTCAAACTCCTGAGGAAATCGCTTTGCGACGCGAGCTGCGGTTTGTGAAGACCCAATACGGTGTATTGAACGAAAAAATGACGCAGGTCGAAGCTGTGCTAAGCGACCTAGAAGAACGCGACAACAACGTTTACCGCACTTATTTCGAAGTGAGTCCGATTCCGGACGACGTGCGCAAAGGCGGATTTGGGGGTGTGAACCGCTATGCGCCCCTAGCGGGATTCGACAACAGTCAGTTGGTAGAAAGCACAGCGAGAAGACTGGATGCGATCTCCAAACAGATGATCATCCAGTCCAAATCCCTCGATGAAATCGTATCCCTTGCGAAAAACAAGGAGAAAATGCTGGCCTCCCTACCCGCCATACAACCCATTGCAAAAAGGGATCTCATACGCATTTCATCCGGCTTTGGCATGCGGTTTCACCCCATATTAAAAATCATGAAAATGCACACGGGCATCGACTTTTCAGCCAGGCGTGGTGCGCCCATTTACGCCACTGGCGATGGGGTAGTAGCTCATGCCAAACGCAGTCCCTCCTACGGGAACGAAGTCTTCATCAAACACGGATTTGGTTACCAAACGCGCTACGCACATATGTGGAAATACACCGTTCACAAGGGTCAGAAAATCAAGCGTGGAGACCGCATCGGATACGTGGGCAATACAGGCATGTCCACTGGACCACACCTGCATTATGAAGTCATAAAAAATGGAAAACCAGTGGATCCGATCTACTTTTTTTACAAAGACACCGGGCCGGAAGCCTACAAAAAATTATACCAGCAAGCGCGGGAAAACAACCAATCACTCGATTGATGAACCTGAACTTACCCCCTGGCAAACTCTACTATAGCATTGGCGAAGTAGCTGAAGCTATGGAGGTTAGCCCCTCCCTATTGCGTTTTTGGGAAAAGGAGTTCGAGGTTGTCAAGCCCAAGAGAAACAAAAGGGGAAATCGATTTTACACGCCGGCGGATATTGAAAGCCTGAAACTGATTCACCAGCTGCTGAGGGAGAGGGGCTTTACGCTAGCGGGAGCCCGGCAAAGACTAAAAAAGCACAAAAGTTTGTCCACCATCGAGTTAATTTCTAAATTGGAGGCGATTAAAGCCGAATTGACGAACATCAAAAACGAGATACCGACATGAAAAAGACAGGTTGCTTAGTACTCATCATCTTAGCGGTAGCGATCGCGGGCTTTGTGGGATGGGGCATCACGACTTACAACGGAATGGTCGCGCGAGATCAAGCGGTAAAAACCGCTTGGTCTAAGGTGGAGAGCGCTTACCAACGCCGCGCCGATCTGATTCCCAACCTGGTCAACACCGTAAAAGGAGCTGCAGATTTCGAGAAGTCCACCTTGACGGCTGTGATAAAAGCGCGGGCTAGCGCGACTTCCATAAAAATCGATCCGGCTCATATCACACCGCAACAACTGCGAAAATTCCAGCAGGCACAAGGTGCTTTAAGCGGTGCCCTATCGCGCTTAATGGTCACCGTAGAGCGTTATCCAGAACTCAAAGCCAATCGAAATTACCTAGCCCTGCAGAGTCAGTTGGAAGGCACGGAAAACCGCATTAAGGTGGAGAGAGACCGCTTTAACGATTCGGTCAAAGGCTTTAATACGCTGATTAAAACCTTTCCCAATAAGCTGTTGGCAGATATTTTTGGATTTCAAGAAAAGGGATACTTCCAATCTGAAGCCGGTGCGAAAAAAGCACCTGAAGTAAAGTTTTGATGAAAGAGCAGATCGAAGACTTTCTCAATGCTGAGCGCGAAGAACAGTTGATTAAAGCCATACGAGAGGCTGAAAAAAACACTTCGGGAGAGATCCGCGTTCACCTCGATACGCACTCGGACCTACCCCACTTGGCGCGCGCCAAAGCGGTCTTTGCCAAGTTGAATATGCACCAGACTCAAGCGCGGAATGCCGTGCTCTTTTACGTGGCGATAGCCGACAGGGCTTTTGCCATTTTTGGGGATAAAGGCATAGATGAAGCGGTACCCGACAATTTTTGGGAATCCATTCGCGATTCGATGCGAGAGCTGTTTAAGCAGGGCGAGTTCACCGAAGCGCTGGTAAGCGGCATCCGAGAAGCGGGAAAAGCCTTAAAACGGTATTTCCCACACCGGGATGACGATGTGAACGAATTGCCCGATGATATTTCCAGTGGATGAGCCAGTCGCATGAGACGCGCGCTAAAAGGCATATTGTTTCTCTTTCTCTCAAGCACTTTGGCCACCGGTGCTTTCGGCCAGGAAATTCCACCCAAACCGGCGTTTCAAACTCCTGTATACGATCGGGCAGATCTGCTCAATCCACAGCAAGAAAGGGCTTTGACACAAAAGCTGCTAAACTATAGCGACAGCACCTCTACGCAAATCGTCATCCTGACACTGCCTTCCATTGGGGCGGACGATATCAATTTGTTTGCGACCGAACTCGCCCAAAAGTGGGGGATTGGCCAAAAGGGCAAGGACAATGGCATTTTGATCTTGGTCGCCAAGCGCAATCGAAAGGTGGCTATATCCACTGGCTATGGCATCGAATACCTGTTAACCGATGCCTTGTCCAAGCAAATTATCGAGACGGATATCGCACCGCAGTTTAAAAACGAAAGTCTCTATGCCGGTCTAAACGCAGCGCTTGACGATATTTTTAAAGTTTTAAAGGGTGAATACCAGGGTGCGCAACGAAAAAATAGGGGTTCCAAGGGCTCGGCTTTTCTGACGCTTCTATTCCTATTCGTGCTGTTTATCGCCATTTTCTCTTGGCTCTCGAGAAGAGGCAAAGGGGGGGATGGAACCGGCGGCAGGCAGGGGTTAGACGGTCGGGACATCTTGTTGACCGGCATCCTGCTCTCCGGCCTGGGGCGGGGATTCGGGGGTGGCTTGGGCGGCGGCAGTGGACTGGGTGGCGGCGGCTTCGGCGGTGGTTTCGGTGGTGGCGGCTTCGGCGGCGGTGGGGCCAGTGGCAGCTGGTAAACCGCCACACTGCCATACCGTTTTTCAGCCTTTATAGCGGCTCTTCCATCCATGCTTTAGGGTGCTACAGCACAATCTCGGCGACAAGCGAATGAAGAGGGGGGGTGGTTTTTCCAACGGCCAGGTCCTTACCGGTATTATACGGCGTGCCACTATAAATCAGCCTTGTTTTACCTCGATATGCTTTTTTAAGCTATGTAGCGCTATAAGATTGCTACTTCTCATTAGGAAGTTATCTCTTATATAGATGCGCCTCTTGTAACCGCTCAGCAAATCTAAGGTTGCCCAGTAGCCATTCACAAAGATGGGGCTCATAACCAGCTGAGCGCTCTGTCGTTTATCGAAATTTCAGATCATCTGTACGCACTGTTTCACGGCTCGCAAGGCGAGAATTACAGCAATATGCGAAGAATAGCCCTTACCCCAGTTGATACAGGGAAGGCCGGCAACCTTTATCAAATTGGCTTTTCTTGTCTTCTTCAGGACTATTGTCAATAGACGCGTCGAAACCTTTGACATCGAGCGGAAGACTACCGAGTCCGAGTTCCGTCTGTAAGAAACCAAACCATGGGGCCCCGAGCGGTGATAAACGAGCTTTTCAATCGTTTTCGGCGATTTGAAGAACTTTCGGGCTAACTTGGCGATGATCTACGCGTGGTTGTACTTTCCGAATACGCTCATGCTGCTGCTTTGTCGTCTCCTAAATCGCCGTAACACAGCGGTCTGACAGTTTGAGATTATTTCAAAATCGGGCGTTTACTTCAATCGGCCCAGTCATCAAAGAAGGACGATTTGATTTTTCAAACTTGAACGATCCGTTACTCGGATTACAATCTCTTTGTGTCTGGCGCGAGGCAGTTGAAAAACGAACCTCGGTTTTTGTCTTTGCCCTTGGGTTGGTTTTGGTAAAAAAGGAGACTTATCCCCCTGGGACTAAACAAAACAAAATTTTTGAGTCTTTTTTATTATTTCAATACAAACCGCAGGTTCTCAGCACATCACAACGCCACTCTCGGCGCTTTTCAGCGGGCTATCCCCATGTCGGTCTCGCTTTGGCCATAGGCCGTCTCTTCGGGCAAAAACGGCGTCTGCCTCACCTCATTTCCATCCTTCAAAGCGGTTGGGCTAAGGGACAGAAAAGTCAAAAAGCATGGGGGTACAGGGTGTTCGAGAAGGGAAAAGCAGATAAGCCTTTTTTTAAATTCAACGCCCCGTTAAACTTTAAACAATCCGCACAGTGCCGTCGGAGCTGTGAAAATCCGCATCCCACCCGCGCGCATTTCTAAGGTCCGCCCCTTCAAACTTTGTGTTTTCAAACGGGCATTTACTTTTTCCTGAGGTAAAGCTGTAGGGGGACACCTGAAAAGTCGAAATGCTTTCGGATTTGGTTTTCCAAAAACCGCTTGTAGGGCTCTTTTACATACTGCGGTGCGTTGGCAAAAAACGCAAACTGCGGAGCCTGCGTGGGCAATTGTGTACAGTACTTTATCTTTACGTGCTTGCCCTTAACAGCCGGCGGGGGCGTCTGTTTTACAACGGGTTGCATCACCTCGTTGAGTCGGCTGGTCTTTATCCTTCGCCTTCGGTTTTCAAACACCGCCATGGCGCGCTCTATGGCTCGATAGATGCGCTGCTTATGCCGGGCAGAGATGAAGACGAGGGGCACGTCATCAAAGGGTGCAATACGCCGTTTGATCGAATCGCTGTAGCTTTGCAAGCTGTAATTATCTTTCTCGATCAAATCCCATTTGTTGACCAGGATGACCACCCCCTTTCGATTTTCAACGATGCGCCGAAAAATGCTTAAATCCTGTGCTTGCATGCCTTGCTGCGCATCCAAGAGCAGCAGGCAGACGTCGCTATGCGAAATCGCCCTCAGCGAGCGCAATGCGGCATAAAACTCGATATCCGCACGCACTTTGGCTTTTTTGCGCAAGCCCGCTGTGTCGATCAACAAAAAATTGTGGTGGTATAGGTTATAAGGCGTTTCCAGGGCATCGCGTGTGGTACCCGCCACATCGGTTACGATGTTTCTATCGGTACCGAGAAGCGCATTGATAAAGGCGGACTTCCCCGCGTTGGGTCGGCCGACCACGGCCACGCTGGGGCGCTCATCCAGTTCGTCATGCGTTTCCGCCTTAAACCCCTTTACCAGCTCGTCGAGTAACTCACCCGTACCGCTTCCCGTCATGGCAGAAACCGTGTAATAGCCTCCCAACCCCAAGGCGTAAAAGACTGTCGCATCGGCGATTCGCCGTGGATTATCCGCTTTGTTCACCATCAGAAACACAGGCTTATCCACAGGCCTCAGCAGCTCGGCCACCTCTCGGTCCGCCTCCGTAACGCCCGTCGTCACGTCCACCACGAAGACAATGGCACAGGCTTCCGCCAAGGCGAGCATTACCTGCTCGCAAATCGCCGATTCAAAAGCATCACGGCTGCCTGCAACATAACCGCCGGTATCGATCACGGAAAAGGCTTTCCCATTCCACGCTGAACAGCCGTAATGCCTGTCACGGGTCACGCCGCTCAGCTCGTCCACAATGGCTTCACGCCGTTCCAACAAACGGTTAAAAAAAGTGGACTTGCCCACATTGGGGCGCCCTACGATGGCTACGACATTCTTCACAGCTATGGTACCAAGGCAAAGATATATAGAGATGGCGTAGAACGCGGCTCAGCCCGTATAGCCAAAGCGCTTGAGTTGGTCTTCTCGCTTTCGCCAGTTCTCGTCCACCTTCACGTAGAGCGCCAAATAGACTTTTTTGCTGAAGAATTTTTGCAAATCTGCCCGCGCTTGTACCCCCACGTTTTTGAGCGCTGTTCCGCCATGACCGATGAGAATGCCCCGCTGCGTCTCGCGCTCTACATAGATGTGGGTTTCGATTCGGATAAGCGCCTCCGTCTCGTGAAAGGCCTGGGTTTCCACCTCTACCGCATAGGGTATTTCCCTTTTGTAGTTGCGCAGAATTTTTTCGCGCACGATCTCATTGACAAAAAAGCGCTCGGGCCTGTCGCTCCAGATATCCTTGGGGAAGAAGGGAGGGGATTGGGGCAAATGCGATAGAATCCATTGGAGCACCCAGTCCGTATTCAAGTGGTAGCGGGCGGCAATCGGGAGAATAGCCGCCTTTGGGAAAAGCGTTTTCCAATGCGCCACTCGTGTCTCGCTCTCCGCTGGATCGGACTGGTCCATTTTATTCAACAGAACCAAGAGCGGTACATCGGTGCGTTGGATCTTCTCATACAGCGACTCATCTCCCACCCCTCGCTGATCCATTTCCGCCACATACAGAACTTGGTCTGCATCGGCCAGAGCGGATCTGACAAAACCCATCATCGCTTCCTGCATGCGGTAAACAGGCTTTCTAATGATACCCGGCGTATCGGAGAGGACGAGCTGGAAATCGCCCCCATTTAAAATGCCCAAAATGCGGTGGCGGGTGGTTTGTGCCTTTGGGGTAATGATCGACAGGCGTTTGCCCAACAGGGCGTTCATCAAAGTGGACTTTCCCACGTTGGGGCTGCCCAAAATATTGACAAATCCGGCTCTGTGCGCAGGCTTATTCATCACGGTTGTTTCATAGGGCGACGGCTTTGCACCTCCTATCATCTGTGGCAAATATAAGCCGTGTGTGCGCTTTCGAGTTTAAAAGCTAAATCTCATAGGGTTTTAAACGGCGGGAAGGTATTCATTTTAGTTCTACTTGACGTACAACGCTATTGAAATCACCCGGCATGACATGCCCATCCGAATCGAGTAATTCCAGTTTAACGGTAACCGTACCCTTGGGCAAGCCTTTAATGACATAAGGTGCCCAATCCGTGATCAAAAATTCCCGACCGTTAATCGTAGCCCTTACCTTGTTACCGGTCGGCGATAATTCGGTGTTTAAAAGGAAAAAGTCTAAGAGTAAATTTTCCGTATCAGCGCCTTTATACGTTCCCTTCGGACGGCTGTAGATCAATGTCGGCTGAGAGAGGTCCACATGTCGCACTTTGCCTTTAGACGCGTCCCCCACCGTGATTTTTTTGGCGACAAAGGAGTGGGCATTTTTGACCGATTCATGATAAGAACGCGCTAAGAAAGCCACGATATAATGGGTTCCCTCATGCATTTTCACATCAAATTTCGGTTCGTAATGAGCGGAATAAGGCCTATCATCTACGATGAAATGAATGTGTTGGCCTTTCTTTGAATTGGTCAGCTCATTTTGGCCGGCATGTTCGGTTTGAACTCTTAGCTCAAAATGGGTTACCCCAAAATCAAATGCGACACGCCCAGCGGGAACATGCGCTCTCGTCGGTTTATTCAATTGTAAAGCAGCCTCGGTATAGGCCGGTGAGCCGGTGAGTTTTTCAATGCTTATCTCCGGCCCAACAGCTGCGGCCTCTGTCTCCGTCATCTCTTTTTTATCGGAATTCTTTTTCTTGGTGTTTTTGCAGCTCACTGCAGCCAAGCATGCCACAGCAGACCCAATCAAAAGTGCGCTTCTCATCTCATGTCGTTTTTCAATCCACAAACAAATGCGATTACGTGCAAAGGTAAGAAAATAAATCGTTTTAAAAACCCATCGACCCCACTTTCAATATCAGGCCGGGCAGTCCAAAATACATCTCAGGTTCTTCATATAGTGGAATTTCACTTGTAAGCCAAGCTGCTTCACAGCGGCTCGTCGTTTGGGCTTAGCGATTGGCTCTTTCGTTTTCATCGCGCTATATCTTAAGTATTCGTACAAAAGGTATCATTATACACCACAGCGGTCAAGCATAAACCAGTTAAAACTTTGCTAATATTTAACACGGGGGATTGCTTCGATAGATCGGATTTCGAATCGCGCGATCCTTTACATCATTTGATCGATCGCATGCTGAATAAGATCCATTTGGTCCTGCTATTTCACGCGACTCATAATCACCTTGTCAAAGCTCCTATCACTCAGCCATTTTCGCATAAAGAGCAAGGGCTTCGCATATTCTCCCTTGGCGTATCGAGTTTTCGGACGACGGGTTTTGACAATTTTTGCAATGAAGTCGGCGATGACAGATGCAGGCGAACTATCCCCTTTTTCATAGGTCCTTCTCGTCGAATCAGCAATCTGTTGAGCCATCTCATCATAAGGACCGCCCGCCGACCGCTTCAACATGGGGTTGCACATCACATCGCCAAATTCGGTGGCAATGGCTCCGGGTTCCACGATGACCACATCGATATGAAAGGGCTTGAGCTCCAACCTGAGGCAATCGCTCCAGCCTTCTAAAGCGTGTTTAGTGGCGTGATACCAAGCCCCCAGCGGCGTGTAAACCTTACCGCCCACAGAGCTGATATTGATGATCCGCCCGCTTTTTTGCTGCCTCATATGCGGCAAAACCACTTGGGTCAATCGAGCCAAACCGAATAGGTTGACATCGAACTGCCTTTTGGCATCTGCCAGGGTGACATCCTCTACGGCGCCGTAAACCGCATAGCCCGCATTGTTTACCAATACATCTATTTTGCCTTGCTCTGCGATGAGCTGTTTCACACAAGCCACTACTTCTGCCTCGTCGGTTACATCTAACTCAATGGCACTTCCACCGGCTTGGACCAGATTCTGCATCTTTTCAATTCTTCGCGCCGCGCCGTAAACCGTATGGCCTTCTCTTAAAAGTTTTAACGCGGCTTCTCTTCCCATTCCCGAAGAAGCCCCCGTTATTAGAATCACTTTTTTATCACGCATCTCGCTCGTATTGTTTATCACACTTAGTATTTACTGGGATATTTTATGGTGGTTTCGTCTTTCCTTCCCACAGCGGCCCTGGGCTTTGTATTTCAAGCTGCAAGACGGCATTGCACCCCCTTCTCATTTTCAATAGATAACAAAATACAAAGCTTTCACACGCACCCACAACTGCATTGCAAATATAAACACAATATTTAGTTATACAATCCCAGCCGTTTGCTTCCTTTATCTCGATCATGTAGCGGGCGTGCGTACACCTATGTTAAATCCCCTCTTTGCTCTATCACCATCATTCGGAGAGATTTTGGCATTTCATGCGGATCGCTATCTCGCGCCCATTCTCGTGGCATTTGCCACGGGAAAACAAAGAGAAGGTGAAAAACCCAATGGAAAGCCTTTTAGTCGAACTCGATTTCCACGTAGTCTGTAGTGGGATGCGCTTGACAGGCCAGGATTTTGCCCGCTTGCAAATCCGCATCGGTGAGCACCAGGTTGTGCGTCAGGCTTACCTTTCCTTTCAGCAGCCTGCATTCACAGGTAGAACAGATGCCGCCCCGGCAGGAATGGGGTGCGTCAATTCCCAAATTCAGGGCTGCATCTAAGATGCTTTCGGTTTGGGGGTTCACCTCAAATTCGTGGGTTTCTCCATCCAACTGCAAGGCGACTTTTGCAGCTGTCAGGCTTTGATCGCTCATCCCCCAAGCGGAGAAAAACGGATCGGTGGGCTCAGAAAACAGTTCAAAGCGTATCGCCTGTTTGGGAAGGCCGTCCTCAAAAAGGGCTTTTGCCAAGTCGACGATCATGGGCTCAGGCCCGCAGATAAAAGCCTCATCCACCTCGTCTATATCGACGAGTTGATTGGCGATAAGTGCCCATTTGTCCGCGTTCAAACGCCCTTCGTAAAAGGGATCGCCCCGCTCTTCACGGGTGTAAAAAAAATGAGGGTAAAAGCGCTCATACCGTTCTGCCATGTCTAAAATCTCCTTTCTATAGAGGGTTTCCGCCGCGTTGGGGTTGGCGTAAAACAGGGAGACCTGCGTGCCTTTTTCCCGCATCAACACCGCCTTCACCAGGCTGCGGATGGGTGTAATGCCACTTCCAGCTGCAAAGAAGAGAAACGTTCGCTTTTCATCCGGTCTGTAGCGGAGGGTAAAGCGCCCTTGGGGCGGTGAGACGCAAAGGGTTTCACCGACCTTCAAATCGCGGTTGGCATAGGCTGAAAAGCCGCCCGCTCGGACGCTTTTGACTCCGATGCGCCAAACCCCTTCCCCCGGTGCAGCCGAAAGGGAATAACTGCGCTGGATTTCCACGCCCCTTATCGCGTGTTTGATCGTGAGGTATTGTCCCGCTTCATAGGCAAAGCGCTTTTGCAATGGGGAGGGCACATCCAAGTAAAGCGAGATGGCATGGGGTGTTTCGCGCACGATTTGAGCCACTTCTAAAGGATAAAAAATAGCCATGGCAGCAGCAAAAGTACGCAAATCCGCAGCTAGCGACCCCTGCAGACAAAATGAGGGATACGCCTTGAATTCCATGACAAGGGATGGGGTAATCCACCGTCTCGACGGCCATGGGGGATTGTAAAGGCTGGATTGACATCCATTTAATTCCCATTGCGCTTCAAGGGGATCGCGTATAGCCCTGCACCAACCCAGGCCGTACAGCCTGAACGGCGACGCGCATTTTTCCTTTGAAAGCACGGGAGAGAGGTGGGAGGCATAAGATTCACATCCATGTAAAAAATATAAGAGAACCAAACCCTGCTGTTTTTAAATCCAATGGGCAGCGAAGTCAAATCAATCACAAAACCAATGAATTATTTGATATCATTCCCTATCTTTAGCCGCATCTATACAGAAATGTTTTAAAGCAACGCCATAATCCGACAAAACACAAACCATGAAGCGGTATGTGATTTCTTCACTCATTTTTAGCCTCTCTGTAATCGCTTGTCAAGACGATACACCCATTGTACCAAGCCGAGTCCAAAGTGGACGGGGTTAAGGTTTTTTCCCAAAAGGAAGATAAAATAGCCCAAGCGCTCTCCTGCATCAACAAATTTTTTAACGGGCAGTCAAACGAGGCCAAGCCGCTGAATTCCTCGGGAGGCGCTAAGCCGGTTCTCACCGGCGCAGATGTGATCGATACCATCGATATAAAGGACCCGCAAAAAAGGGTCGTCTTACAGCTCCTTTGTTTTAAGCCGAGCGGCTATGCCTTGATCAGCGCTTTGGCGGGCATCCCCACCCTTTTTATTTTATTCAAAGGGCAAATTCGATTCAGAAGATATGAACCCCGGCCTGGTGAGCTATATCTGTGAGTTTATCGATAACAGCCGAAAAACGCCTATGGCTGCAGATGCTACTGATAACAAGATAGAACCCTGTCCGGAAAGAGGACAAAGGGAAGTGACGACCTTATCTGCCTATCCAGAAGGCCCAGAACACCACCCCGCATGTATGTCTCTTGAATACCCAGAAGGTCCAGGGGGCGGCGGTGGATCTAGCCCGTATCATTACAAGGAGACCGTCGTTAGCCGATACAGCCAGGCGGAGCAAAAGGGGGCCTTTATTGACCACCTATTGGAATCAACGCAAACCATTTAACGATCAATGCCCGATTATAGATGGAGAAAGAGCCCTTGCAGGTTGTACCGCCATCGCCATTGGACAAATTATCAATTACCATCGGCGAGATGCGCATAAATACTACGATTGGAGCAAAATACAGGACACTACGCATTATCCGAATGCTGTCGCCGCATTTATTCACGATATCGGCATGGCTGTGCATATGAAATACGGCTTGAAGGGATCGCACACAAGTCCAGATAAAGCCGCCATTATTTTAGATAGGCCGGATATCCCACCGCCCATTTGAGGAGCTACAATTACGAGATATGCAAAGCTGATATAGACCAGAGCAATCCGGTGTACCTATCGGCAAAAGCCAAAAGGAAAGGGGTCTATTTTATCATTCGCTGGGCTTGGAAATACGAATCTGGACATGCATGGGTAGCCGATGGTTACAAGTCGATTACGGACTACCGCAAGGTAAGGGTAGAAGACGGGAGTGATACCCATTATCGAGATGTAGCTGAAGGGACGACGAGCTACATTCGTATGAATTGGGGGTGGGGAAAAGAATACAGCGATCAGGGTTGGTGTACCTATGATTATTTCAAAGTAGGGAGCACGGTATACAAGTACAAAAAGGAGATGGTTGCATTTTGATTTCAAAAGCAAAGGGCTGCCTCAAAAATATCGACAAAAACAAAAGAGAATTTATTTTTTGTTCAAGTCAAAACGTACTCCCACGCAGTTGCCCAGTCGCCCGGTTCGCAATGGCTCGCTTAGATAGGTCTCATCTGCCGCCTCCAGTTTTTGGGTATCGTAAAGCGTCCATCCATACCCTTTTTCTCTGTACGGTGTCGCCCTTACGATAAGGGTGTTTGTAAGGAGCAAATGGTCGTTTTTATCGAAGAGTTCTATTTTTATCCGACGTTCTTTTCCTATGCAGGCTTTCAATTCCTCTTGTTCGGCATCTGTTAGTGTTGGATTGTCATAGGGTGCAATAAATGAAAAAATTGCCAACTGGGAAGGTCTTTGCTTGCCTCGGGCTTTGGGCTTTGGGTTTAAACCACGAGGGATAGGGTGGCGGATAACCATCATCGGCAGACACCTTTAGCTTCATCGGAACAGGGATTTCGGGGGGACTTTTTACAATTACTTCTATGGAGTACCATGGCGTGCAAGGGCTATCATCGTCGCCTACTCGGTCGCAGCGCATGGAACACCATGCCAGCGCTATAGTTAGTATGGCCCACTTCACTTTTGGTATGCGCATGATTCCCTGTGGTAAAGGAGTTGTAAATTCACCACTGAGGTAAGAAATTCCGATGAAAAGCCAAATAAACGCAACTGCTTTTGTATCTACGGTCTGTTAAGCTCACTCAACCGACCTAAAAACTGCCCAAGCCTTAGGTATTCGACGGGATACAAACCACCCCCCATCGAGCGGGCATCTCACAGCTCGCACTTAGGGAGCCATATGGTTTATATGCCGGTTGGGATGTTGCAACTGGAACACGGCACAGGGGCAAAAAGACAAGGCTGCTCCCCACATTGAGGCACGGGAATAAATGTGTGACGAGAAATCAGCGAGGCTGATCATAGGAAAAACGAGGAGCTAAGCACTGCCTTTTAAACCCCTATGCAGGGGCAAAGACAAAGGGATGCCATCAAAACCAGCACAAAAGGGTAAAATCGCATCTTCAGATCAACCCCAGGGAGATAAAACAAAAAAACGAGCCTCCTCTCCTTTAAATTGGCCATCGGGCGTAAAAATAAAGCACTGAGGATAGGCGTACCCATGCGCAAGGGCAAATCCAAAAAATACCTCCTTTTGAAAGCTAAAACGGACAAACACCCAAGCGCAAAGGGAAGGTGAATCCCAAGGGTCTGATGGAGAAAAAATGATGCGCTGTCATCCCTTAGGGGTAAGGGGCTTTCAGCATGTAAAACCCCTATCGACACCAAGCCGCTATGGATACAAAACTCGCATCTGCGCAAAGCCTTTATCAACGCAAACCGCATTACTGACACAAACCCTTATCGATGCAAGGCCCAGCATAGGCGTAAAACCCTGGGTTTGTCAAGGGCGCATACACCACTACAAGCCGGGTGGAAGTCGGATTTGACTAAGTCATTTGTCGGCGCAGTGCAGCCCGAATTTCAGCCCCTCCCTGTCTGAGGACCCGCTGCGCCATCTCTCGCCCCAAATCCTTAGCTCGGTCGAGCGCAAGGGTTTGGGAAACCGCTATTTTTTGTGTCCCATCCAGCGAGAGCAAGGCACCGCTAAAGGACAGCCTATCCCCCTCGATTTGAGCCAGGGCACCGATGGGGGCCGAGCAGCCCCCTTCTAAAGCGGATAGGAAATCCCGCTCAATTCGGGTACAGATCGCCGTAGGCTCGTGGTTCATCCAGCTGCGCCACGTTGCGAGGTCTCTGCAGCTGCTGCGCGCATAAATCCCAATGGCGCCCTGGGCAGGAGCGGGAAGCATCCAGTCTAAGCGCTCGTAGTGCAAGCTTTGGAGCAGCCCCATATGCGCCAAGCCGGCTTCGGCAAATATGCCCCCCTTCCAGGGGTTTTGCGCCACTGTTCGCAAGCGCGTTTGCACATGACCACGCAAATTTACCACCCGATCTGTGGGAAAGCGGTGCAACCAGAAAGCCCGACGGCGCAGGCTGCCAGTGGCTAGGGTATGGGACTGACTTGGCACTGCATGCTTCACCCATACATCTGCACTGGGGCCACGCGGCAATATAGCGACCTGAGAAATGCCCTGTGGCAATTGGGTAGGCACGTCCTTCAGCGAATGGACGGCTAAGTCGATTCGCCCCTGGTGCAAAGCTACATCGAGGGTTTTGGTAAAAATGCCCCGAATCCCCAGCGCATAAAGAGGCCGCTCCGCCATCACATCACCCTGGGATTTGAGCGCCGTGATTTCGGTTTTAACCCCCCTTGACTCGATTTGCCTTTGCACCTTTTCCGCTTGCACGCGCGCCAAGGGGCTGTCGCGTGTACCGATGCGAAGGGGTTTCATCTCGGCTTTTCCTCGACGGGCTCCAAACCGAACACCGCATTGAACAGGGCAATGCTGTCATCTGAATCCAGCGGTGCGCGCTTGAGGTGGTTGGCGTACTGGGCCGTGATCTTATCGATCAAACGCGAAGAGACCAAATCGGCTTGCGCCCAATCGAAGTTTTCCGCCTTCTTGCTCTGGAAAGCCAATTCGGCTGCCTGTATCTCCGCCAACTTATCCTTAAAAGAAGCGATGGCAGGTGCCCATTTCCGAATCTGAATCCAGCTCACGAACTCGGCTTCAAAATGGGCTTGGATGCGCTCGGCTAAGGGGACCTGGGATTTCCTTTCCGCGAGGGTCTTATCGATCTCATCGGACAGCTGATCGATGTGGAGCAAGCGCAGGTTTGGCAGCTGTGCGACTTCTGGCGCTACGTTGCGCGGCATGGATAGGTCCAATATCAGCAGGGGTTTATCCGCGGGCAGCTGATCCGCCGAGACAGTCGGTTCCCGCGCACCGGTAGCAACCACCACCACATCGGATTGGGCGAGGGCTGCATCCAAATCCGCGTAATCCTCGACCTCAACCGGGTGGTGCGCAGCGATCGCCTCAGCGCTTTGTCGCGTTCGATTGATCAGCGTAACAGCGGCTTGGGGTACGTGCTTCAACAGATTTTCACACGTATGACTGCCGATTTTACCCGTCCCGAAAAGCAAGATGCGCTTGGCTTGACAATCGTCGAAGCACTGCAAAATGTGGCGGGTTGCCGCAAAGGCCAGGGAGGCGGAACCACTGCTCAAGCGGGTCTCATTCTTGATGCGCTTACTCGCCTGGATCACCGTATTGACCAAGCGCTCTAAAAAGGCGTCGACTAGGTCCTTGGATTTCGATAGCCTAAAAGACCCCTTGAGCTGACCGATGATTTCAAAGTCGCCCAAGATCTGACTGTCCAAACCGCTTCCCACGCGAAACAAATGGTGTATGGCTTCCCGACCCTTGGCGATGTGCGCCACCCGCTCGAACAGCTCGAGAGAGCCGTTGGAATACTGGCAGAGGTACTTGACCAACACATAGGGATGCGCAGCAAAGCCATAGATTTCAGTCCGGTTGCACGTACTCAAGACCAAGGCACTGGCCACACCGTCTCGTTTCATCTCGTCGAGAAGCGCCTGCTGGCTTTCTTTGGTCAAGCTGAATCGCCCCCGCATATCTACATCTGCTTTGTGAAAGCTGACACCTATAACATAGAAATTTTTTCCCGACTGCGCCACTATGCCAAGGCTTAAAATTCGGACAAAAGTAAGCGCATTCCAATCGGAAAAATACCCGTAGCTGTATTAAAAATAACGCAAAACGAAAATTCGGCTCAGTTTAGAATTATTATAAACAAAAATGCGCATAAATTTGCTGCTCTATGAATAAAATCGCGTGGCTTAACATGGTCGCCCGAAGGGCAAAAGCTAAGAAACAAATGATTTTTACGGAATTCAACGTCAAAAATACCGCTAAAAGAAGCATATGGGTAAGCGATTCCACATCCTGCTTTTCACTCGAGAATAACCGAGGCCATACCACAGCGGTTGAGCAGTCGGTCTGCCGGGATTCCATCCTATTTTTCTTCGCTATAGAAGGGGGGTGCGAGCTCTCATTCAAGGGCGGGAGCCAGCCGCGTGCACTGCTGCAAAATCACTCGCTTTTTCTATACGATCCACTGCAAGACAAGCCTATACATATAAAACTCAAGCCGGTCGCCCAGGTTTTCGTGATTCGCACCCAAATCGATGAATTTCACCGGCTTTTCGGTGCGGAAGACATTTCTTTCCTAGGCGCTGAAAATGAGAAAAGGAAATATGACATCGAGAGAGAAATGAGTCCGAGCATGGCGGTGGTGCTATCACAGTTGGCGCATTGCGATTTGCATTCGGGCTTAAAACCCCTCTACGCCAAGGCCAAAGTCTATGAGTTATTCTGCCTTTATTTTCAATCTTCACGAGAGAGAGCCGAAGAGAGTTGCCCCTTCTTACTCGATTCGGAAAACGTGTGTAAAATTCGCAAAGCCAAAAGCATTCTCATCGAGAGCATGGCTGATCCGCCGCGTTTAAAATCCCTGGCCCAGCGAGTGGGGTTAAACGAGTACCGCTTAAAAGTGGGCTTTAAAAACATCTATGGGAAAACCGTTTGTGGCTTTCTCATGAATTACAAAATGGAGTATGCGCGCAAGCTGATCGAAGGGGGAAGGATTCAAATCAAAGCCATAGCGTATAGCCTGGGATATGAAAACCCGAGCCATTTCATCACTGCGTTCAAGAAGAAGTACGGCGTAACGCCAAAAAAGTATGCCAACGCGAAAATGGGGGGCATATGAAAAAGGGACTCTTGCTCGTGAATTTGGGTTCGCCCGATTCCACGGCGCCCAAAGACGTTAAGAGATACCTAGGCGAATTTTTGATGGATCCCTACGTCATCGACTATCCCTATTGGCTCCGCGCGCTTATCGTGCGGGGCATCATCTTGCGCACCCGACCGAAAAAGTCAGCTGAAGCATACCAAAAGATATGGTGGGCGTCGGGCTCGCCGCTCATCGTCATCTCAAAGCGACTAACGGAGAGCGTACGCCGCAAAGTGACCATTCCCGTCGCGCTGAGCATGCGTTACGGCTCCCCCTCTATAGCAGCTGGATTGCGCGAACTGGTCGACCAGGGTGTGACAGACGTGCAGCTCGCACCCCTGTACCCCCAATACGCCATGAGTACGACAAAAACCGTAATGGAAAAGGCAAAGGGGGTTCGAGATGCGCACTTCAAAGGTGTGAAGCTGGATTTTTTGCCCCCTTTCTACGAGCAAGCCGCATACATTAAAATCCTGGCTGAAAGCCTAAAGCCTTATATCCAAGCCGAATTTGATCGGCTGCTGTTCTCCTACCACGGCATCCCTAAACGCCACATCCGGAAGACCGATCCCACCCGATCGCATTGTCAAATCGATGCGAGCTGTTGCACCACGCCTTCTCCAGCCCATCGATACTGCTATAGACACCAGTGCTTGGAAACCACGCATCTCATAAAAGAGCACTTAAAACTGCCGGATGAAAAGGTGATGACCACTTTTCAATCCCGATTGGGACCCGAGCCCTGGCTGAGGCCCTACACCGATGAGCTGATTCGAAGGCTGCCCGACCAGGGGGTAAAAAAACTGCTGGTCGTCACCCCATCCTTTGTCTCCGATTGTTTGGAAACCCTCGAAGAGATCGGCATGGCGGGCAGGGATACCTTCTTGGCACACGGGGGGGAGCGTTATCAGGCCATCCCCTGTTTGAACGATGGTGAGCCGTGGGCTGCCCTATTGGCGAGCTGGGCGACAGCCTGGGTCGATCACACAGACGCGATGCGCTCATGAGTCGCGTTAAAACAGATCAACTGGGAACTGGTCGAATCGGATACTTGCTCATCAAACAGTCCATTCCCGCCTCTATCGGATTCCTAGCGATGTCTCTAAATATGGTGATCGATACCATTTTCCTAGGTCAATGGATCGGCCCCTTAGGCATTGCAGCCGTCACGATCGTCTTACCCATCATATTTTTGATGTCCTCGATTGGAATGGCCATCGGCGTCGGCGGCAGCGCTATCATTTCGCTTGCCCTCGGTATGGGCGACTTAAAAAAAGCCCGTGAGATCTTTGGCAATCAAATATGCATCACCGCTGCTTTGGTCGGCTCCTTGGCCTTGGTCAGCGTTTTCTTTAAGGCGGAAGTGCTGTGGCTCTTTGGGGCAGCGGGGCGCATCACCGCAGCGGCGGACACCTACTTTAGCATCGTGCTAATCGGCGTGCCGTTCTTGGCTTTTGCTATGGTGAGCAACCGGGTTATCCGCGCAGAGGGAAATGCTGGGATGTCTATGGTGGTCATGCTCGCGGGCTCTATCTTAAACCTGGTGTTAGACGTGGTCTTCATCAAATTTTTCCATTGGGGTATCGCAGGGGCTGCCTGGGCGACTTGCCTTTCCTATTTCAGCTTAATGTCCTGCATCCTCTATTACTTTTTGAGCGGACAAAGCACCATCAAAATCACATGGCAGTGCTTGCGATTCAGACGAAAAGTCACGGGTGAAATCGCATCCCTGGGATCGGTAACCCTGGCTCAACAAGCTGCGGTCGGCGTGCTCGCCATCGCGGCGAACAACATCATGTATCAATATGGGGGGGAAACCGCATTGAACATCTATGGGATCATCAACCGCTTACTGTTGTTTATCGCCTTTCCGATCATAGGTATTACACAAGGGGTTTTGCCAATCATAGGCTACAACTACGGCGCTGAAAAGTACAATCGGGTCAGACAGAGCATTCAAAAAGCCATTCTTTACAGTGCGGTTTTGTCTTGCTTCATCTGGGTGATTATTATGTGTTTTCCCGAGCTGTTGGTTCGCATATTTACCACCGACCGACAAATCACTGAACAGGCTCCCTATGCCTTGCGCCGGACTTTTGCAATGATTCCAATCATCTGCGTCGAAATGATCGGATCGGCTTACTTTCAAGCCATCGGAAAAGCGATTAAGGCGCTTCTATTAGCCTCACTGAGACAGGGCCTTTTCCTAATCCCACTGATCTTATTTTTACCCAAAATCTCAGGTATCAAAGGGGTTTGGTATGCTTTTCCCATGGCTGATCTGACCGCTTCTCTCGTGGTTGGCCTATTCTTATACGTAGAGATTCGGAAACGACTGAACTGATGTACCTCTATTTAAAAGCCTTACACATCGTCTTTGTCACGACCTGGTTTGCCGGGCTCTTTTACATCGTCCGGCTGTTTATCTATCATGCCGAAGCGGCGCACAAACCAGCGGAGATCAAACGCGTCTTGCAAGCCCAATACAAGTTGATGGAGCGCCGGCTTTGGTATATCATTACCTGGCCCTCTGCCATTCTAACCATCGGCTTTGCCCTAGGCCTACTCATCATCCAACCGGCCTGGCTGCAACAACCGTGGATGCGCATCAAGTTAGCGCTCGTCCTCCTCTTGCTGGGATACCACTACCGCTGCCACCGAATGTTTTTGAAGCTGCAAAGAGACCGGGCAAACTTCAAGCCCAACCGGTTGCGGATCTGGAATGAAATAGCGACATTGCTGCTCTTTGCCATCGTCTTTCTCGCGGTTTTAAAAAGTACCTCAGGCTGGGTTCGGGACCTAGCCGGCCTGACGCTGTTGGGGATTGCGCTGATGCTCGGCATCCAGGCCTATAAGCGTTTCAGGAAGCGTCACGAGCGATGAGCTCAAATATGCCTACTTTTGAAAAAATCACAAAAATTGATTCATCATGAAAAATCCTTTGGGCTTATTTTTTGTCCTGTGCTTTTGTGAGTTAGGCCTAGCTCAGGTTTCAGAACGAACGGTGGCAGACTCCCTAGGCAAAAACTGCCCCAAAAAGTGGACGCTCACCGGTAAGCAGCACGTCCTGTTTGGCCAAACCTCTTTTAGCAACTGGGCTGCTGGCGGCGATAACTCGGCAGCGGTCTCCGCTCGCACGGACTACCGCCTCGATTACAGGAAGGAAAAACACAGGTGGGACAACGAGCTCATCCTCGCTTACGGCCTCAGAAAGGCAGGCGATGAAGGCAAGCGGAAAACCGACGATGAACTGCATTTCTTGTTGAAATACAATTGTCGGTACAGCCAAAATTGGTCGGTGGGTGGGGCCTTAGATTTTCAAACACAGTTTGACAAAGGCTACGATTACGATGTGAGCGATACCGATTACCTATCCAAGTTTATGGCGCCCGGTTACCTGACGACAGGCCCTGCGATCGACTACAGCCCAAGCGATGATTTCTATGTGAGCCTGAGGCCGGCTGCGCTGAAATTTAACTTTGTCTTAGACGATAAGCTATCCGACCGAGGCGACTACGGCGTTGATCCAGGCAAGGCGGTCTTTACCCAGCTCGGGGGAAACATCGATACATACTACCGCTTGGAGCTGTTGAAGAACGTATCGATGGAAAACCGCCTCTCCCTCTATGCGAATTATCTAAAAAACTTTGGCAACATAGATGTGAATTACGAGACGGTCATCGACATGCGCATCAACCGATATCTATCCGAGGAGTTTACCCTAGGGCTGATGTATGATGAGGATTCCCAAATCGCAATCGGGGAACGCAGCGGTGAACCGATTTACGGTAAGCGCTTACAGCTGAAACAAACCCTGGGAATCGGACTGACCTATGCATTCACGCGCTAAAGCGGTTGCTACCTCTTGACGAAAACCCTTAAAAACCCAAATGACGTCGAGCATTTCGGCTGTGGACTACCCCCGCTTTCGCGGCAGCCCCTTCTCTTTGCGCCCGCTGAGGCATAGCTGCTATGCCCCATAGCGCATCTCTTTTTCCACAGCCGTATGATAGCTTTTGCCAAATACGGTATCGACAAAAACGTATGCTGAATCGACCCGAGAATGGGTGAAATTCACCTGTAAAAACCCCCGCTTGGAAGCGTTTGAGTACACCAAATCATCGATCAGCACTCGAATAGCCCGCTCAAAATCTCGGATTTCACCTCCCCCATTGAAAAGGGATTCCATTCCGGGGGAACTGATGGAAGTCGTAGCGAATTCCTTACCTACTTCCATTCCGCTATCGGTAACCAAGCGGTTACACCAAGCGTTGTGGCTGTCTCCCGATAGACAAATCAGGTTTTTGGCCGAGCAAGCCTTCAACAATTCCTCTCGCTCTGCCGGATAGCCATCCCAGGCATCTAAGTTGTAAGGGACGACCTTTTCTGTTCCGGCAATCTCCTCGGGGGTTAAACTGAGGTCTCCGCTTTTTATCCGCATTTTGATATGCGCCAATTCCTCGATCAATTGAAGAAACGAAGTGCGGGCTTCGTCGGAAACCCCTCCTTTTTTGTGGCCCTCTTTGTATAATCGATGCAGGCGCGACAACAGTTTCACGGGAATCAACATTTTTCCCATGAGCACTTGGTTGCCCAAAACCTGCCACCGCGCCGAATCGGTGTGCAGTTCATCGAGCAGCCACTCCTTTTGCGTTGCGCCTAGCATGGTTCTCCTGGGATTAAATAGGTCCCTTTGAAAAGAAGCACTGTCAAAATGACCTTGCGCATCGAAATAATCGGCATAACCCAATTGTTTGTCCCGCCCGATTAAGCGCGTATCCAGCATGATCAAGTTGACCAAATCACCAATGCGCAGGCTCCTGTATATTTTATCGCAGTCTGCCGTCCTGATGGGAATGTACTCGCTGTAAGCCCGGATGGCCGCTCGCTTCCTCGTCTCGAAATCCCCTTCCGACGGTTGGTGGTTTTCCGCCCCATCCTTGTAGGTGTTATTCGCTATTTCGTGATCATCCCAAACACAGATAAAGGGCTTTTTCTGATGAACGTACTTCAAATCGGGATCGGATCGGTATTGCTTATACCGCGTTCTGTAATCCGTCAAAGACAACAATTCGTGCGAAGGATTGGGCATTCGGTTGAGTGCCGAGGTATGCGCATTGGTGCCGTACTGTTCGGCTCCGTATTCATAGATGTAGTCCCCGAGATGGAGCACGACATCCGCCTCCGATTCGGCTATGGCACGATATGCGTTAAAAAGCCCTGCTGGGTAATTTGAACAACAACAAACCGCGAGCGACAACGCATCGGGATTTTTGGGAAAGGTAAGGGTCTCTCCCATTGGGGAGACGGTTTTGTCCCCCAACTGCACAAACCGATAATATAATTTTTGGCCCGCCTCCAGTTCTTTTAGCTCAACGGCTACTGTGTAATCCCGGGCGCTGTCCGTGGTTGCCGTCCCCGATCTGACCACATTTTCAAATCCCGGATCCGCGGCGACTTGCCAAGCGATGGAGACCAAAGGTCGATGGGTGGTATATCTCGTCCAAATGGTCACTTGTGAATCAGTGGGGTCAAAACTCGCTACACCCTGATCAAAAAGAGCCGCTTCGAGTTCATCCGGAATGGATTCAGAAGCCCGGAGAGAATCTCGGCGAAAACTGATGCAATTAGCGGTTAAAATAGCGCCGCCCGTGGCGAGCAACCCCCTGTGGATAAAATCTCTTCGCGAAGTGTTTCCCTTCATCTGTAAGGCAGATAACAACTGTGCAATTATAGCGTTTCTTCATGGAAGGCCATTTGACAAGGGATTAAACTTAGGTTATTTCTACAGGCCCAAATATAAAATTAACATTAAAAATCATTTCAAATCACGTCCTGTATTGACCTTTGAAGAAACTTCTCATTCCTTTGTAGCCATGAAACCGGATCTTTTGTAACCATGAAGCCGAAACCTTTCTATAAATCTTTGGTGTGGATAAACCCAAACGCCGTTCATGGGCGGATTAAACCGGCGATTTGGCTTGTATTCTTGGCCGTCAATATGGCAACGATGCATTCTCACGGCCAGCAGGTAAGCATCAGGGGACGGGTTGTCGATGGTGCTGGAAAACCCTTGGTCGGGGTAAACGTTTATACACAAGGGGCGAAAAAAGGTACGACAACCGATGCCGATGGCACTTTCACGATATCTGGGCTTCAGCAGCGGACCTACTCGCTTACCGCTTCTTTTATCGGATGCGAATCACAGACGATTCGCGCTGAGCCGGGCATGCACATCGACTTCGTTTTGAAACCCCGGTCAGTCGCACTAAAAGCTTTGGTCGTAACCGCTCAGAAGCAGGCGCAGCCCATCTCAGAGATTCCCACGGCAGTGACCGCGATAAGTTCCGGTTTTTTGCAGCGCAGCGGGGTTACCGAACTCGACCAGTTGTCAAGCTATGTGCCCGGCCTGCAGGTTCAGCTGCAAAGCCCAAACAATCCCGGTTTTGTCATTCGCGGCATCACCAGTGACGATGGTGCATCTAATATAGAGCCCCGGGTTTCCGTCTTTCAGGATGGCGTATCGATCAGCAAATCAAGGGGCTCCGCAGTTGAGTTGTACGACTTGGAACGCGTGGAGGTGTTGAAAGGGCCTCAGGGAACCCTCTTTGGTCGCAGCGCCGAGATCGGGGCTATTCACATCATCCAAAACAAGGCTCAAAACAACACTTCGGGCTCGATTAGCGCAGGCTACGGGGATTACGACTACAAGCAGGTGCAAGGGTTTTTCAATACGCCTTTGGTAAAGGACAAGCTATTCGCTCGGTTAGCCGGCATATACAAGTATCACGATGGTTTCATCCGCAATTTATCCGGCGGTCGACTGAACGGAAAGGACACCTACGCCTTTCGGAATGCATGGCGTTACAAGCCCGGCGAATCGACCCATATCAACCTCATTTACAATTACCAGCGCGACACCCCTCCGGGTACTTCATTTAAAAGCGGCACCTATGCCCCCTCGGGGGGGGACGCCAAGCCCTGGACCGCTGCCGATCTCGACCGCGGCAAAGCACTTGGTTTGGAGCGTACGGTTTGGGGTGTTACGACCCTTGCTAAGCACAGCTTTAGCCCGGATTTCAGCCTGACATCGACCACCGCTTACCGGGAGTTTCGCTCCGATGAAGCCTGCGATGCCGATGGAACCGCAGCACCAGCCTTATATTTCGAAGAAGATGCCTTCGGCAAACAATTCAGTCAAGAACTGCGAGCCAATTTCAAGATGGGCAAGCGATTCGAAGGATTTGGCGGGATGAGCTATTTCTATGAAGACGGATTCCAACACGTGCCCTTTCAAACCGATGAGCAAAGTCTAGCCGTTTTAATATCTCGGCTTCCACCGATGAAGCGAAAAGTCGAATCGATATTGAATCCGATTAATGCCTTATTGGCTCGACGAGGCATCGAAGGTGCGATGAGCTGGTCGCCCAAACCCCTGCTCACCAGCCGGGGTCCCACCCATGCCAGCTCGATCTCTGATTTCATCACAAACAACTCAAATCTGTCGTATATCAATCCCGCGGGAGCTGCTGGAAAGGCATTATACAGCCTACTGGAGCAAACCGGACCAGAAGGGCTGAAGCAATCCCAACAATTACAAGCAGCATACGCCCTGTTCACCCGACCCTTGGGCGCATCCCACTCGGAGAGCTATACGAACTACGGTGACAACAGTTCTTATGATTTTTTCATCGACGGGACCTATCGCCTTACGGATCGGCTGTGGTTGACCGGCGGTCTGCGGTTGACCGTCGAAAATATAGAATCGGGATATGAGGCGACCACCGATCCGAACGGCAAAGACGGTTCACTTGGGTTTTTGCGAATGGCGGGGAAAAACGACCTCTTTTTGCCAACCGAGCGGTTAGACGCTCGGGATACTTATACCGCCATGGTGGGGCGCATCGCAGCGAGCTTTAGCCTGGCCAAAAACCAAGAGATCTATGCCGACCTATCTAAGGGCCGGCGTCCCAATGTGATTCAGTTCAAACCGACGGGTGGTCAATCAGACCGGCATTACGAAGTGGATAAATTGCAAGACGAGACGGTTTGGAGCTATGAAATCGGGTTGAAAGGGCTGACTAAAAATCACCGGTTTTACCATGACTTATCCGCTTTTTATTACGACTATAGCCATTTCCAAAGTCAATACTTAACGAAAGATGCACAACTCCTTACCTTAGATGCTGGAAATGCGACCGCTTACGGCCTGGAAGCCGATTTCAGGTATTCGCTGAGCCACGCATGGCGCGTATTTGCCAATTATGCATTTATCAATGCTACTTTTGACGATACGGATTCAGAAGGCCACGCGCAGCGATATGCCGGTAATACCTTTCGACTCACACCCAAGCACGCCTTTGCACTGGGGTTTCAGTTTGCTGCACCCCTCAGTCGCCATATAAACTTTTTTGTCCGCCCTTCTTATAGTTATAAATCGAAAGTATACTTTGAAGAAGATAATGGAGATGACGCAAAGCAAGATGCCTTTGGGTTGATGAACCTCAGGGCGGGGATTGAGCTGTCGAAATCGGGCCTGTCGATGCGGGTGTTTGTGAACAATGCTTTTGACGAAAAGTACGTGATCGATGCTGGGAACACCGGTCGGGATTTTGGAACACCCACCTACATCGCAGCTGCGCCGCGTTTAATGGGCTTTGAAATGACCTATAAACCATTCGCAAAATAAGAGGAAGAGCGACCGTTGAGGGGCAGGCCAGTGACCATTTTAAGCGACTCCTCAGCAATTCCGTCCTACCTATGCGACACCCATTGGACGGAGATAAAAAAAGCACTTTTTGGGTACTTGAGCCTTCGGGTTTGGAAGCTGCGTGCTCATTTCTTGTTACTGTGGGAGATTTGAATTGAGCTCGTTTTTTTGCCGCAGGATTAGCGGTTGGTTTGAATCGTTTTTTTCTTCTCCTATGGGGCATCTAAAACGCGGCTCTTGTCCTTTGGCTTGCCCGTGGGGCGCATCGGAACGCTCAGCCTTTTGTTTTTACCCGGGTGCAGCTCTGTCTCTACGGGTCAATTTAAAGGGGCTTTTTGTACTTTTACCGCTGGGACATCCCCCTCACATCGTCAATCCAATCGGGCGCGCCTGAAACCCGGACTTACCTCTTTTTCTCGGTTTGGATATATCTATCCAAGGCCATGGCCATAGAGGGTGTTTCGGGGGTAGGCGCTAAAATTTGAACGCTTAGTCCAGCCGCTTCTGCAGCTCGAACGGTACTCTTCCCATAAGCGGCAATTCGGGTGTCGTTTTGTTTAAAATCTGGAAAGTTTTCAAACAAGGACTTGATGCCTGAAGGGCTGAAAAAGACCAGAATGTCGTAGTAAACGCTCTTTAGATCCGATAGGTCGCTACAAACCGTACGGTATAAAACAGCGCGTTTCCAGTCTATGCCGGCACTGTCCAATAGATTGGGCACCTCGCCCTTCAAGACGTCTGAAGCGGGCAACAGAAAATGCAACTCCTTGTGCTTACGCACCATGGGCAACAGATCGCTGAAGCTCCTCGAACCGACATATATTTTGCGCTTTCGATAGACTACATATTTTTGCAAGTAGTAGGCTACCGCCTTGGACTGGCAAAAGTACTTCATCGAATCCGGCACCTGAAAGCGCATCTCTTCAGCCACTCTAAAGTAGTTATCCACCGCATTTCTACTGGTGAAAATCACGGCATTAAACTTGGAAAAATCAACTTTTTGTCGCCTTATATCAGAAGCGGATAAGCCTTCTACATGAACAAATGGGCAGAAATCGATTTTTATGCTTTGCTTATTACACAGGGTCTTGTAGGGTGAGGATTCCGATTTTGGCTCCGGTTGAGAAACCAGTATGGATTTTATCTTCATATTCAAGAGAAAAGAAACTTCGCACCCCCCAAAAGGGGTAAGGCCTCGAGGGTGCAAAGGTACAAAAAAAGTAAAGCAAAATGTCCTTTGCCATATTTCCAATGCTCGACGGTGATCAACACCTGCCAAAAGCCGAGGTAAAAAAGCGTATAAGCGATGAGCCCATCGAGCAGAATCCGGTAGGGGATGGGGCTGTAATAAATTAAAAACAACAGCGGAATAAACGGAATGCCGCTTAAGAATAGCAGTCGATATTTGTTGTGCAAATACACAGCTCCAAAGGATTTTAAGTTAAAAAGAGAAGAGAGAAACAGGTGAAGCACCGCATGCAACAACTGGGATAAGAGCAGGCATACGGTTGTAAACAAAAATAAGCCCGAATCGGAAAAGCCCTGTATTTCTATGGGATGAATCCTTTTGAAAAGGGTAAAGAGCACCAAACCAAATAACGGCGATTGGCCGATGACCATCTGGAAGAAGTGGCGGGCTTCGTATTTTTTATAGCCATAATGACGCAGGTACTGCGCCGAATTGCCAAAGGCAAAAAAACGCTGAAAGCGAGCCAAATACGCATTTTTGAATAGAGCAAAGAGAATCACAAGCGTCAAAAGCAGTAAAAAAATCCAATCGTGTGCTATGTGCCCCCTGGCTATAGAAACCACTAACGTATCTGAATCTTATATCTCTCACTGTTGAATCCGCCCGGTATATCGCCAAATTGAAATGGGAAGCACAACAAATAATCTCCCTTCTTTTCCGGTGTTTTAAATTGTATTTGAGCCCTGATTTCAACATGTCCAGTCATTTGGGTAATGGGGGGCATTATTTTTACTTTTCTTCTGATTCGTTTTTGATCTCGACTCACCGCTTTGTAAGCACCCTGGTTTAACCAGAGCGCCGATAAATGGATGGGCATGGCAATTCGATTGAAATATATCGCTTGCGCATACGGATTGTAAATGCGGGTTCGTAGGGTGATTTCGCGACCGGCCTCAAAGGTTGTCGGGACGCTGTCGAGTCGTATCTCGAGTTTTTGAGCCGAGTAGAAACTCGGGTACACCTTGTAATACCACTGTTGTCGCCTTCTGTCGATTTGAAAGGGTGCATACCCCTTTCTCGAAACAGCCGCTGATGAATCCCTCACGATATAAAAAACCTTGTGACCCCAAAACCGCATTTCTTCATTGCGCAAATCGTATTGGCTTCTCCGATATGACTCACCGTCGAACGAATAGGTAGGTTTCCCACTGTAAAACCGATATTGAGCCGCATGGGAATAAGTGTTTTCAAAGATGACCGGTAGCGCTTTGGATAGGCGGTTTACCGATTCAATCCAGGTTTGACGTCCGTAAAACTCCAGGTCAAGCGGTAAAAAATCGGCGGTCAACGCCAGACGAGCCACCGCCAAAAGCAGTATCGTCGGAATGTAAAGCCTATAAACCCACTTCGCACTCCGATGGGGCTGGGCAAAAAACCGATAGCTCAAGTACATGACGGGTATGAGTACAGGTGCCGTCCAGTGCCCTTCTACCCGCCGCTGCAGACTCACACACAAAAAGAATGAGAGCACGCCAAAAAACACGAATTGCATGGCCGCATCGATCGCATTGCACCTTCGGTACCGGAAAACTGCCCCAAAAAGGGGAACAGCCATAAAGGGGCCGAGGATTACAGCCTGATTCATTAGATAAGTCCAAAGGTATTCCAATCGATAAGGGTGCAACGCTGCGCGTTCTGTCATTTGATAGACGACCGATGGGAACCCGATTTGGACCTCGGCTGCGATATGCGGAAGGCAAAAGAGCAGGGCGAGGAGGATGGAGAAAAAGAGCCTTCGGGTCAAGAGCACACGCCAATTGGAGAGCAGGACAAAGCCGATGACCAACACACCGTGGTATTTGCTGTACATCAGCAGTGCCATGCTCAAACCCAAGCACACAGCTGGCCACCAGCCTCCTCTTTCGATAAAGTGCTGATAGGCGAGATAGAATACCAGGGAAAAGATGAGCAAGGGGCTATCCGGTGTGGCGATAAAGCCAAACGCATGAAAGAGTACCACACCGCTCACAATCCGTATAAAAAGGCCGACTTTCCTGCGGTCTGGTTCCCGCTCGTCGAGCAAGAGCCAAAGGAGTGGAATGCACAAGGCGCCCGAAAGAACGGTCAGCAAACGCACGCCCAATGCCCCCGACAACAGCTGTCGCCCCAGATAGATGAAAAGGGCTATCATAGGCGGGTGATCGAAATAGGCCCAGGAGAGATTCAGGGAATAATACCAGTAATACGCTTCATCTCCGATGAGTTCTGTAGCAGTTGCCTGAAGCAAATTCAGCGCGAACCACAGCAGGGTAAAAACCCAAACCGCCTTGGGGATGCGTTGTACAACTCTGTCGCGCAAATCGTTTTTTGCAAATCTATCTAAAAATATTGCTTAATTTGCACTATGCCAGAAGCATTGGTAATCATCCCTACGTATGACGAAATTGAAAATATCGGCAGGATTTTGGATGCGGTGCTCGCCTTGCCTCAAAACTTTTGTGTGCTGGTTGTCGACGACAATTCCCCCGATGGCACGGCACAAAGGGTAGCAGAAAAACAAAGCGCTTTTCCCAAGCGGCTCTTTTTGGAAAAGCGGACTGCCAAAAAAGGCTTGGGAACAGCTTATTTACATGGGTTTCGCTGGGCTTTGGAGCGGCCTTACCGATTCATTTTTGAGATGGATGCCGATTTTTCTCACAATCCCATCGACCTGCCCAAACTGCTAAGCGCATGTGAAAGAGGAGCGGACCTAGCGATCGGATCGCGCTATTCGAACGGGGTCAATGTAGTAAACTGGCCGATGAAGCGCGTCTTGCTGTCGTATGTCGCATCGAAATACGTGCGTTTTGTGACCGGTATGCCCTTACAAGACGCTACAGCAGGGTTTATCTGTTACAACCGAAAGGTGCTGGAATCCATCGATCTAAACAAAATTCGCTTCTTAGGCTACGCTTTTCAAATCGAAATGAAATACAAGGCCTGGAAAAAAGGCTTTGCCTCAACCGAAGTTCCCATCGTCTTTACCGACCGAACACGAGGCAGGTCCAAATTGGATAAAGCCATTTTTTGGGAAGCCTTCTTCGGAGTTATCACATTGCGGATCAATTCCTTATTTAACGCGGATTGATGTACAAAAAATATTGGCTCATCGCTTGCTTGTGTAGCTTGATCAGCTGCCGTAAAATCCCACCCAAAGGGATTTTGACCGAGGAAAAAATGCGGGATGTCTTGGTCGATTTAAAATTGGCGAAATGCTCTTTGCCCTACCGGGAGGGCCAAAGGGATAAGCCCATCCAAGCCGAGGCGCTTTATGCTTACGCCCTTCGAAAAAATGGCACGACCGAAAGCGATTTTGAAAAGAGCAACCGATACTATACCGAACACCCGCAACGCTACATCGATATTATGAACGCGGTATTAGACAGCCTCACCAAACTGAAAAGCCAAATAGGCCAAATCGTAAAGACAGATGAAAAGACCCTTAAAACACAGCCGCCAGCAGGGCCGCAAGTGACAAAACCAGCAGCGACATCACCACCGATAGTACCCATACCAACCCAAGCACCGACAACTCAAGCACCAGCAACCCAACCACCAACGACCCAACCATCCATGCAGGCCAGTCCAAGCAACCCAACGCAAAGCGACACAGCCAACTCAGTCAAGCCAACCCAACTAACCCATCCAACCAAGCCATCCATGCAGGCCAGTCCAAGCAACCCAACCCAAGCCAACGCAAAGCGACACAGCCAACTCAGTCACGCCAACCCAATCCAAATAACCCATCCAACCAAGCCATCCATGCAGGCCAGTCCAAGCAACCCACCAACGCAATCCAATCCAACCAAGCCTGTTGGATTCAATCCTTCTACCGTACGGTGCCAGGCTGAATCTATCGACTTGTCCACGGCTTCTCTTTATATTTGTCAAATCTTTTTCCCGATGAAAAATCCAATCGAATCCCTGCGGTGGCGCGGCCTGATTCAGGATATAATACCAGGGACCGAAGAACGGCTTACGAATGAGATGACCACCGGCTATGTGGGCTTCGACCCGACGGCTGACAGCCTGCACATAGGCAGCCTGGTGCCCATCTTGTTGCTGACGCATTGGCAGCGGGCCGGGCACAGGCCCATCGCCCTGGTAGGGGGTGCGACCGGCATGATTGGGGATCCCTCGGGAAGGGGGACAGCGCGAAAATTGCTCGATGCCGAAACGCTGGAAAGAAATGCAAAGGGCATTCGCAAGCAGCTCGAAAAGTTTATCGATTTTTCGAGTGGCAAAAAAAACGCAGGTCTGTTACTCAACAACTACAGCTGGATGAAGTCCTTTCCCTTTATCGACTTCGCACGAGAGGTGGGCAAGCACATCACCGTAAACTACATGATGGCAAAGGATTCGGTAAAAAGGCGTCTGAGCGAAGAGTCGGCCGAGGGTATGAGCTTCACCGAATTTAGCTATCCATTGCTACAGGGATACGATTTCGCCTATCTAAACGAACACTACGATTGCCAACTGCAAATGGGGGGGGCGGACCAATGGGGCAATATGACCACCGGCTTGGAATTGCTGCGCAAAATGCGGCGGAAGGCAGCCTTTGCGTTTACCTGCCCCCTCCTAACCAGAGTCGATGGAAACAAGTTTGGCAAGTCGGAAGGGGAAAATATATGGTTAGACCCTGAGAAGACCACTCCCTATGCATTCTACCAATTCTGGCTGAACACCTCCGATGCAGACGCTAAAAAACACATGAAAGCCTTTACGTTCTTAGAGAGGGAAACCATCGAATCGCTAGTCCGAGCACACGAGCGAGCACCCGAGCTGCGCGTATTGCAGAAGCGGTTAGCCCGAGAACTCACCGAGATGGTACACGGGAAAGCGGAACGCGAAATTGCGGTGAAAGCCGCTGAAATCCTCTTTGGAAAATCCACGACTCAAGCGTTGAAATCCTTAGACGAAAAGAGCTTTCTCAACGTTTTTAAGGGGGTTCCACAAGCAGAAATCCACAAAGCCGAACTCCAACAAGGCATCAGCATCGCAGCAGCCCTGGTGGAAAAAAGCGGATTCCTCACCTCCAAGGGAGAAGCCCTAAGGGCACTTGAGCAAAATGCGATCTCGGTAAACCGGAAAAGGGTTTCTCGGGACTTCATACTCGGTCCGAGCGATTTAATCCATGAAAAATACCTGTTGCTACAACGGGGCAAAAAAAACCATTTCATCCTGCGGGCTATCTGAAAAAAGCCGATTCCTAGCCTGCGGGGGAGAAGCCCTAAGGGCAGATGAGCCAAATGCGATCTCGGTAAACCGGAAAAGGGTTTCTCGGGACTTCATACTCGGTCCGAGCGATTTAATCCATGAAAAATACCCCTCGCTACAACGGGCAAAAAGGACATTTTATCCGGCGAGCTAGCTTAGCGACCTAGGGATCAAAATAGATGAAAAGACACAGCGCATTTACGGCATTATCGTATCTTTAAAGAAAAATTCTTGGAAAGCCAAGCCACCGCGCTAACCCTATACAATGCTTCCGCTGGATCGGGCAAGACCCATACCCTGGCCAAGGAATACCTAAAAATCGCCTTGCGAAGTGAAGACCCACACACCTTTCGTCACATCCTGGCGATAACCTTTACCAATAAGGCCGCAAACGAGATGAAGAGTCGGATATCAAACGCTTTACGCGCTTTCTCACAGCAGGATGTATGGCGCGATACCCATGATTTTTACCCCTTATTCACCGCTGTAAGAAGAGAGTTGGGCATGGGTGCTGAGCAGCTGATCGGCCGAGCCCAAGGCGTATTGACCGCCCTGCTGCACGACTATTCCAACTTTCACATCCGTACCATCGACAGCTTCAACCACCGCATCATTCGCAGCTTTGCCAAAGACCTCAACAGGCCTGGAAACTTTGTGGTCGAACTCGATACCGACAGGCTGGTCTCGGCGATCTCCGATCGGGTTTTGCGCCGCATTGGCAAGGATGATTTTATCACCGCTGCACTCATTCGCTTTTCGGAACAAAAATTAGCAGAAGCCAAGAGCTGGCAGCCGAGACGGGATTTGAAAGCCGCCATTCAAACCCTATTTGAAGAAAAGAGTTACAGGGCTTTGCAACGCCTTGCCACCAAGGAGAAGGCGGATTTCATCGCACTGCGGGCTCAGTTGATTCGCCAAAACACATCGTTCAAAAACCAGATTCAGAAACTGGGCGCAGCGGCCTTAGAGCTGATCGCCCAAGCCGGCATAGCCCCTCATGAGTGGGCTGGGGGAAGAAATGGCATAGCCAAATACTTCGGCTATCTGAGAGGCTTTCGCATCGGACACCTCATCCCCACCCCGACTGTTCAGAAAAATATAGCGAGAGATCAATGGCGTTCTGCCAGGGCTGGATCTGACTTTACAGCGCGGTTTGCTCCGATCAAAGAGGCTTTGGTACGCCTCTACGGCGAAGCGCAAAAGCAGCTTGAACAAGGCCACCCAACCCTGCTGAAAAACCGGCTTATACTGAATAATTTTGCTGTGTTTTCCCTGATTCGCAGCTTTCAATCCGTATTGGAAGCCATAGAGGAAGAAGAGGCGATCCTGCCCATCGCCCGATTTAATACGGCGATAAACCAAGTGGTACGAGGCAACCCGACCCCTTTTCTCTACGAGCGTTTGGGCGAGCGGTTTCAACACTTCTTCATCGACGAATTCCAAGACACCGCCGCCATGCAATTCGACAATTTGCTACCCCTGCTCGAAGAAGCGCTGTCGAAGCCCGGTGGGCGCGTCACCCTGATGGGGGACCCCAAGCAGTCCATCTACCGCTGGCGGGGGGGCAACCCGGAAGGCATGCTCGAGCTCGCACAGCAAAAAAAGTCCTATCCGATATGGATCGAGACCTTGGATGACAACCACAGGAGCTGCAGAGCAATCGTAGATTTCAACAACCGTTTCTTTCAATGGGCCGGCGGCAGACTCGGGCTGTTAAAACACAGGGCCTGCTACGCGGATGTGGCGCAAAAGTCCGAAAGAGCCGGTGGGTATGTGGGGATCCGCCTCTCCGAATACTATGTCAAACGCGGTTTTGAGCGGTCACAACTCCTCGAGATAAAGGCGATCATACTCGATTTAAAGCAGCGGGGGTTTGCCCTTTCCGACATTTGTATCCTGCTTCGGTTTAAAAGAGAAATCAGCCCCCTGGCCGATTTCCTCATGCAAAACGACATCCCTGTCGCCACCTCTGAATCCCTGCTGCTCCGAGACAATCCGCAAGTCCGCTTGCTCATCTGCTCGCTGCAGATCGTACAACAACCCGACGACCCGCTGCCCAAAGCAGCCCTTCTGGAATACCTGCAAGCGGCTGGATCAATCGGTGGAATCGATTTATACCCAGCGCAAAAGGCCCTTTCCCATAGCGACTTAAGCCAGCTGCAAGGCTGGCTCGAAGCACACGACATCGGGCTGGATTTCCACAAATTGTCCCAGGAAAACCTCCTACAACGGGTTTTCAGCTTGCTGCACGGCTTGCGACTGCCGCAATGCGATGCCTTCATCAACTCTTTTTTGGATGAAGTCCTCCAATTCACACAGTCTTACCCACAGAGAGAATCGGAGTTCCTCGATTATTGGGAGGCGAACAGAGAAAAGTGGTGCATCGCATCCGAGGGGGACCCAAAAGCCGTACAAATCACGACCATCCACAAGGCAAAAGGACTGGAATTTCCCGCGGTCATCTGTCCCATATTCTCCGATCCGCAAAGCTTTCAAATTCACAGAGACAGCGATTGGTTTCCCCTTGAGCCCGAGGCTTACAACGGCTTTGACGCTTTCTACAGCCCTTACAGCAAGCAGCTGAAAGCGGTCTATCCCTACCGCTACGCACACCGCCAAAGCCAGGTTGAATTCGACAACCTAAACCTCTTGTACGTCTCCTTTACACGAGCGGCGGAAGAGCTCTACATTTTAAGCTGCGATAAAAAGCGCCATTCCGCTGCTTATGTCATCGATTTTTTAGAACAGACGGGAGACTTTACAGCGGGGAAGAGCCGGTATGGCTTTGGAGAAAAGTTGCGAAAGGAGAAAGGGGCAGGCAAAGGGGAATCGGCGAGCGGAGTGGCTTACCTGGGGGCCTACACGCCTTCACCATGGACGGAAAAACGGCACATCAGCGATCGTGGATTCCAACGCCATGGGGAAACGAATCGGGATGCGTTGACCCGCGGTCGGATTCTACATGAACTGCTGCGATCGATCCACCGGGCGGCGGACGTGAAACCGGTCGTTGAACGAGCGCTCATATCGGGGCTGTTGGGCGATTTCGAGCGGGCTGCTTACGAGAAAAAGTTGAGCCAAGTGGTCGGCCACCCTTTGCTCAGGCCCTACTTTTCAGCCGCGTTTTACAGCTTAAACGAGCGCGATATACTGGTGAAAGACGGCAGCGACCTGCGCCCGGATCGCATCGCGCTGGACGCCGACAACCGAGCGGTAGTCCTCGACTACAAAACCGGAAAGCCACAAAAGTCGCATCGGGACCAACTCGCCAACTACGCCGCTTTACTAGCGGAGACCGGACTTGTGGTCAGCCGCAGCCTATTGGTCTATACGAGCGGCGAAGTCACGGTAAAAACGATTTGCTAATCGGGCAGCTGCGCCCTTAGAACCCTGTAGAAGGTTGGACTTTTCAAACCGCCAACCGAGTACAGCGGGTAAATATGGATTTTCAGACGTTCCCAGTCGGGGCTATACAATAAAAATAAGCGCGACCAACCCTAGGGATAAAGACCAAAGGCAAAGAATTACACCCACTCAATGCGGATATCCACGCGTTTCTAAGTCAGCTTATCAGGGATGGTGAGAAGCGCAAGCCCAATAAAGAGAAAGAGTACCCGGAGTGGGACTTGAACCCACACGGCCGCGTTTGGCCACAGGATTTTAAGTCCTGCGTGTCTACCCATTCCACCATCCGGGCAGAAAAAGGGATTCTTGCAAAATCCCCACCCCACTTTGAGCGAGAAACGGGGTTCGAACCCGCGACCCCGACCTTGGCAAGGTCGTGCTCTACCGCTGAGCTATTCTCGCCTGTATCCAAGGGCTTACCCCAGTGGGTCAAAGATAGGGCAAAATCCGCTCCCCACGAGTTGCACAGTCCAAAAATCAGGCTCCCATTCGCTTTTTGAACTCCTGGAGCTTCACCAAGGCTGCGAGGGGTGTGAGCGCGTCGATGTCGATCTTTTCGATCTCCGCCCGAATGCTTTGCAAAAGCGGGTCGTCCAATTGGAAAAAACTGAGCTGCATCTCCTGATCCGAGGCGGCGCGCTTGGGTTTTTCAGCCCGCACCTCACTGCGCTTGGATTCCTCGAGGCTCTTCAAAATCTCAGCGGCATGACGGGTCACCGCAAGGGGCATGCCCGCCATTTGCGCCACGTGAATACCGAAGCTGTGGTTGCTGCCGCCAGCGATCAATTTTCGCATAAAGACGATCTTATCCCCGCATTCCTTTACGGATACATTGTAATTCTTAATGCGGGGGAAGCGTTGGGTCATCTCATTGAGTTCGTGGTAATGGGTGGCAAACAGCGTTTTGGGTCGTTTGGGACTCTCGTGTAGAAAGGCTGCAATCGCCCAGGCGATGGAAATGCCGTCGTAGGTGCTGGTGCCCCGCCCGATTTCATCCAATAGGATCAGGCTGCGCTCGGATAGGTTGTTCAAGATGCTCGCCGTCTCATTCATCTCCACCATAAAAGTGGATTCCCCAAGGGACATATTGTCCGAAGCGCCCACGCGGGAGAATAGCTTGTCCACCACCCCGATTTGCGTCTGCTCGGCGGGGACGTAGCTCCCGATTTGTGCGAGCAACACGATCAGCGCCGTTTGGCGCAGCACCGCCGATTTACCCGACATATTGGGCCCGGTAATCACGATGATTTGCTGTGTATCCGGGTTTAGATACACGTCATTGGCGACAAAGGTTTCGCCGGGGGGCAATTGCTTTTCTATCACCGGATGGCGCCCTTGGGTAATCCGAATGCAAGCGTCTGCCCTGAGCTGGGGTTTGGTATAGTGGTTTAGGCGCGCGTTTTCAGCAAAGGATAGCAACACGTCCAATTGGGCCAGTTGTTTGGCATTTTGTTGAATGGGTGCCAGATATGCCTGCAGTTGGGCGATCAGGTTTTGGTAGAGTTCAGCTTCTATGGCTTCTATCTTTTCGCGTGCCCCTAAGATCTTCGTCTCGTAGGCTTTTAGTTCATCGGTGATATAGCGCTCGGCGCTCACTAAGGTTTGCTTGCGAATCCAGCTTTTCGGAACCCGATCCCGGTGGGTATTCCGAACTTCCAAGTAGTAGCCGAACACCTGGTTAAAAGCGATTTTCAAGGAGGGAATACCCGTTTTTCGGCGTTCGCGCGCCACCAATTCTTCAAGGTACTCCGCGGTGGAAAAGGCCAGTTTGCGCAGTTCATCCAATTCTGGGGACACCCCTTTTGCGATGACACCCCCCTTGCCCAGCGCTGCGGGGGCATCGGGCTGCAGCGTCTGCGCGATGCGCGTGGTGAGTGGGGTCAGTGGCAACAGTTGGGTCGAAATCTCCTGCAGGGCTCCAGCGGATTGGCCGAGGAGCTGGTTTTGAATCGTTGGAACGCGTTGCAAACTCGCCTTGAGTTGGTTGAGTTCACGGGGGGTGATGCGGCCGGTAGCGATCTTGGATGCCAGGCGTTCCAGGTCGGCGATCGACCTGAGCGCATCCCGCAAGCGCGCCGAGCGATCTGCATCCTGGAGCAATTCGCCAACTGCATCGCAGCGGCGCTGAATCGCATCGACAGCTTTGAGCGGCAAGGCCAGCCAGCGCTTGAGCATGCGCGCACCCATTGGGGAAACCGTCTGATCGATCACATCTAAAAGGGCTACCGCATCGGGATTGGCAGCGGCGTAGAGCTCCAGATTTTGAATGGTAAAGTCATCCATCCAGACGAAATCCGACTGTTCGATGCGCGCGGGTGCGCTGATGTGTTTCAAGTCGGCATGCTGGGTTTCACCGAGGTAGCTCAAGATGGCGCCGGCGGCTGTGACGCCGGCCTTCAAATCGGCTATCCCAAAGCCTTTTAGGTTGTTCGTCTGAAAGTGTTGCAACAGCTTTTCGCGTGCCATATCGGACTGAAAGGCCCAATCCTCGAACCGATACGTGTAAAAGCGATCGCCGATCAGCGCTTCGGTTTGTGCTTTGCATTGTCGCTGGTAAATCAGTTCGACGGGTTGAAAGCTCTGCAGGAGTTTTAAGATGTAGTCCGAGCGGCCTTCGCCCAACAAAAACTCGCCGGTGGAAACATCGAGAAACGCGATGCCCAAGGCCTGTTTGGCGAAATGCAGGGCAGCCAAGAAATGATTGCTGCGCGCGGACAGGACTTCATCGTGGAGCGCCACACCGGGCGTGACCAATTCGGTAACCCCGCGCTTGACCACGCCCTTAGCCGTTTTCGGGTCTTCCAACTGGTCGCAAATCGCCACGCGTTCACCCGCGCGCACGAGCTTTTGGAGGTAGGTATTCAAAGCGTGGTGAGGAAAGCCCGCCAACTCCATCTCCGAAGCCGCCCCATTGGCGCGCTTGGTCAGTACGATATCCAGTATCCGAGCGGTCTTGACGGCATCCGAGCCAAAGGTCTCATAAAAATCGCCCACGCGAAAGAGGAGGAGCGCATCGGGATGCTTAGCCTTGATGGCCTGATACTGTTTCATCAGGGGCGTTTGCTTGCCCGCTTGCTTTGCGCTGCTCAAGTTGTTGCGGTGTTTCTTTACATTTGATCCAAAATCCAGGAGAGCCGCCATGCGAAAACTAAAATCCGCCGAGCTCCATCGCATCGATGTACAAAGTTACAAAAAGGCGGCGAAAACCCCTTTGATCATTGTTTTGGCAGATGTGCGCAGCCGGCACAACGTCGGGTCCGTCTTTCGCACGGCAGACGCCTTTTTGATTCAAAAGATATACCTCTGCGGCATCACCGCTACGCCCCCCCACCGCGACATCCAAAAGACAGCCTTGGGCGCCACCGAAAGCGTGGATTGGGCATTCGCCCCAAGCGCAGCAGCGCTGATAACTGAGCTAAAAGCCGATGGGGTCCGGGTGGTGGCTGTCGAACAGCTCGAGGATGCGACCCCTTTGCCGGTCTATCAGCCCGACTTGGACAGACCGACTGCGCTGATCTTCGGCCATGAGGTAAAAGGGATATCCCAAGCCCTCGTAGACCTGTGCGAAGCGGGGATTGAAATTCCACAATTCGGCACCAAACACTCTTTGAATATCGCTGTAGCAGTTGGCGTCGTACTCTGGGACCTCTTCTCCAAAATGCAGCGCCCCTGAGGGTCTGCTACCCGTCCCTCACCAGTATCCACCTACTCAACCTGAGCCTTTTATCCCCTGCCGTCTTTAGAAGGGTGTGGTACAATCCTTTGATCAATAGACCAGGCGGGGGGACGAGCGGCTCCATTTGACGACAAATATACCGAGTATGCGAGGGCAATTCAAGCTATTTACACAAGAGGGCAGGGAGGTCGGGTTTTTTAGCGCGGATTTACCCCAGTTGATTATTCGGCACAAAAGACCGATTTAAACACCCCTTAGATTCTCGCCAAAGTCTTTGCTTCCAAATTGCTCCCCCTGCTGGGCTCGAACCAGCGACCCTCTGATTAACAGTCAGATGCTCTAACCTGCTGAGCTAAGGAGGAAGACTCGTAAGGCTTGCAAATATAAGTCAATTTCCCTTGCCCAGCTCACCGGTCGAACGCCCAGCGCATGAGGTCGTTTCCATTGGCATACAGAATCAGGGCCATCAGGATAAAAAATCCGGCGAGCTGTGCGTATTCCAACACCTTTTGATGCGGCTTTCTACCGGTGATGAGCTCCCAGAGCACGAATACGACATGACCGCCATCGAGTGCCGGTATCGGCAATACATTTAAGAAAGCCAAGGCGATCGAGAGAAATGCGGTTACATGCCAAAACGCAGACCAGTCCCAGGTATTGGGAAAGAGTTTGCCTAGGCTGCCCACCCCGCCCAGGGACTTATAGGCGCCCGTATGGGGGTTGAGGATCAGCGCAAACTGCTTCACATAGCGGCTTAAAACCGCACGGGTTTGGCGTACCCCTGCTGGGAAAGCGGCGAAGAAGCCGTAATCCTGGGTCGCTACTCGGAGGAAATGCGAAGCATCCCAGCCTTGGATACCGATTAGGCCCTTCTCAGGGACAAAAACGGGGAGGCGCAGCCGTTGGGCACCGCGCTGTACCATCAGGGCTATCGTATCGCCTTTGTGCGCCGGTATTTCGGTCACCACCTCGTCTGCAAAGGAAATCGGCTTGCCGGCAATGGCCAAAATGCGGTCTCCCGGTCGCAGGCTCGCCCTTTGCGCTTCTGAATTCTCCACCACGCGCGAAACCACATAGGGCATACGGGGAAGGACGTAAAACCGCCCCTTTTCTTCCACGATGCGCTTCTTATCGGCGTCGCTCAAGTAAATGGTATGCGGCTTTCCATCGCGTTTGACCAAGACCGAATCGCTCAGGAGTATATCCGGCACCAGCGATGCACTGCGCTCTGGTGATCGGCCATCGATTTCGAGAATTTTATCCCCGTTCTCAAAGCCGATTTGGTGTCCGATCGTGTCGGTTACAATGCCGTATTTCATGTTTTTTACCGGCAGGTACCGCTCCCCATCGGCATACAGCAGCATGGCGTAGATAAAAAAGGCTGATAAAACGTTGACCGTCACACCACCGATCATGATGATGAGCCGTTGCCAAGCGGGCTTCGATCGAAATTCCCAGGGTTTTGGCGCTGACTTTATCTGCGCTTTATCCATATGCTCGTCGAGCATACCGGCTATCTTTACGTAACCGCCCAAGGGCAACATGCCGATTCCATATACCGTGCCCTTGTAACGCTTCTTTACCAGCGCACGGGGCCAGTCGAAAAACAGAAAAAACCTCTCCACCCGGGTTTTAAAAAGCCGGGCGGGTATAAAGTGGCCAAGCTCGTGTAAAATCACGAGTATGGACAAGCTGAACACGAGCTGAAGTGCCTTAATCCAAAATCCCGCCACAGCGATCCCTTTCTATCCCATTTAAAGTGTTAAATCGCATGAAATCTCGTAGATCTCTCGGCCTTTATCCGTAGCTTTGCACCGAATCATGCGCTGGCAAAAATACGCTTTTTACCCATTCTCTCTGTCTCATTTAAACCCGGTACTATGGCTTTCCTCACCAAAGCACTATGCTTCAGAATCGGCATTACTGCTGTTATCGCGATCACGGCTATCGCCATCGGCGCCCATTTCATAAGGCCTACTACGCTACCCGTCTATAACCCCGCTCAGGTAAACCCGGACTTGGTCGATGAATCCGTCCGCGGCGAGCGGGATCACCACATCGCCGATTTCTCACTCACCGACCAAAATGGTCAGACCATCACACAGGCCGATTACAGGGGTAAGATTTACGTGGCCGACTTCTTTTTTACCACCTGTACCAATATTTGCATTCCAATGGCCGAGCAGATGAAGCGCATACAAGCTGCTTTTGCAGGCGACCCGGAAGTGATGCTGCTCTCCTATACGGTAACGCCAGCGATCGACACCGTCGCACAGCTCAAACGCTATGCCCTGAAAAAGGGAGTAAACGATGCGAAATGGCACTTGGTGACCGGCGACAAAAAACAGATCTACGACCTGGCTCGAAAATCCTACTTTGCCGTAACCACCAAGGGGGACGGTGAGGCAAATGATTTTATCCACACCCAAAATTTCGTGCTGGTGGATAAGGAAAGGCGAATCCGCGGCTTTTACAATGGCACAGACCCCAAAGATATCGATCGACTGATCGGGGATATTGAAATTTTAAAAAGGGAAGAAGGTTAGTCAGCAACCGCATCGAACGCCGGTGTCCGAGTCGCTTATGGCTTTAAAACTGTGGGTTTGTTCGTGCATATGGCTCCATCCGAATCGGATTCGCAGCCTGCTGTCACCCCTTTGTTTTTGCTGTGGACACGCCCCTTGGCCAAGGGGCGTAAAAATTGGAATCGGATTAAAGGCTGGTTCAAGCGCAGTGGTATGCTGAGATTTTTCTACTTTTAGGGCTTAAATGCTGCCATGAAAGAGGCGATTTTCCGCTCCATTCTCGACAATGATTTTTACAAGTTTACCATGCAGAACTGCGTGGTCAAGCTATTCCCCAATGCCCGTGCGCGCTATGGTTTTATCAATCGGGGGGGACACGAGTTTCCCGAGGGCTTTGACAAAGCGCTACAAGAGGTGATAGACGAGATGAAGGGCTTGCAGCTGAGCGATGCTGAAAAGCGATATCTCGCCCAAACTTGTCCCTATATCGACCCGTCCTACTTAGATTTCTTGCAAGGATATCGATATGATCCCGAGGAGGTTTCCATCACGCAGCTCGGAACCGATCTAAAAGTGGTGATAGAAGGGCTTTGGTACCGGACGATTTTGTGGGAGGTGCCCATCCTGGCAGCGATTTGTGAATGCTATTACCGCATGTGTGGCACGGAGCGCTTAGGCGATGACGCCGTGGCGCAAATCGCACGAGACAAAATCGAATACTACAACCGAATCCAGGTGCGGATAGCCGAATTCGGCACGCGCAGAAGGCATTCGGCACGCGCACATGAGCTCGTCACAGCGAGCCTCAAAAAGTATGGCGGCAAAGCCTATACGGGAACGAGCAACGTAGATCTCGCCCATCGATTCCAACTGAAGCCCATCGGTACACATGCCCACGAGTGGTTCATGTTCCACGGCGCCAAATACGGTTTTAAAGTAGCCAACACCATGGCGCTGCAGCATTGGGTCAATGTATATCGCGGAGACTTGGGGATTGCACTTTCCGATACCTTTACGACAAAGTTTTTCTTCGAGTGCTTCGACAAAATGTTTGCCAAACTCTTTGACGGCGTCCGGCACGACAGTGGAGATCCCTTGGACTTTGCAGATAAGGCCATCGCTCATTACAAGCGGCTCGGCATAGATTCCCGGGAGAAGACGATCATCTTCTCCGATGGGTTGAACCCGGAAAAAGTAGCTGAAATCGCCGAGCATTGCCGGGGGAGAATCAAGGTTTCATTTGGAATCGGAACGGATTTCACCAATGATGTGGGCTTGGAACGATTAAACATCGTAATCAAAATGCTGGAAGCCCGGCCAGCTAGCGAACCCTGGACACCCGTGGTGAAAATTTCCGACGAGCCGAGCAAGCACACCGGAGACCCAGCTATGCTGCGCTTGGCCAAAGCGTTTTTACACATCGGGTGAGGATGGGCTACCCTGTTCTGTCTCCTTTGCGAAGCGGTGAGTTGCCTCAGGCGAATGGTCTCATACTGCTGATGGCTCCTATATGCATGCCAGCACGGTCATGCTTACCCAAACCACACCCGACCGAAAAACCAACCCCTTTGTAAGCTGCGACACAGGAAAAATACAAAAACGCCTGTTCTTTAAGCTGGCCAAACGGAACAAGAGCTAAGCCAGCTGTTTTGACCCATCACAAAAGCCAAAACACAAAAAACAATCTCCCTTTTCAGAACATCCTCAGTTTGACTAGGTGATAAAAGTCAGCGCAGCTGGCCATCGGTGCATTTCGTTTTAAAAAGTTGTAGGTTTGTTTCCGAAGTTTCGGTAGACTTAATTCTAATTGATCCACCATACAATCTCAGTCCATATTCGACAGGAAGTATCAAAATGAATTGGAGAGAAGATTTAAATAACGATTTGGCTGAATGGGATAGCGTAGATTTCAACCCAGCGGACTTGGCAGCAGACTTTTTAAGAGTGCTTAACCCAACGGGTAACTTGTTTGCATTTTGTTCATATAACTTACTCGGTAACTGGCATGAGGCATTTGACCATAAATTTGATACTTTTCAGTTTATGGTTTGGCATAAAACCAATCCGGCCCCTAAGATATACAAAGCCGGGTTTTTAAACAGTTGTGAGCTCATAATATGTTGCTGGAACAAGGGACATACCTGGAATTTTGGTAAGCAAAATGAAATGCACAATTTTATTGAAAGCCCCATTTGCATGGGACAAGAACGCTAAAAAGAGCCCAAGCACCCTACTCAAAAACCGATTAAAATACTATGGCATATTTTAAAGATCGCTTCCAATGGGGGAGATGTAATTTTGGATCCATTTATGGGCGTGGGCTCAACAGGAGTAGCTGCGTTAGAAATGGATAGGAAGTTTATCGGCTTTGAACTTGAAGAAGATTATTATAGCGCCACGGAAAAACGTTTAAAATCTATTGAAAAACGATTATTCGTATCATAGTCAAAGGAATAGAAAGCCACTTATGACCATACGCCCTCGATAGGACGGAAAGAGGGGTTGGTAGAAAAACTACAAAAAGTGCCTGATCTGATTTTGTTTTTCGGATTATAAATGGGAGGCAGGTCGCCTACAGAGATGAGCACAAAAAATAAATCCCGCTTTTCAAACGGTTGCACAGGATAAAAAATACCTCCAAACCAACGCAAAAGGGCGAGATCTGCTCGTTAAACCCAAGCCCACAAGGACGAGTAGAAAAAATACCCCCTCTTTTCAAGGCGACACATAGGTACAAGTGCCGAGAGACGGGGTTGGGATTTCAGCCTGACCCATAGGGACATACACCGAAAAAGCCCCTTTTCAGAGCGGTACAAAAGGTCAAAAGCAAAAAAACAAGGACATTCCTTCAGGCCGACCTACACAGAACGATGACAAAACACAGGTCTCTCTTCAAACTGACCCTACAACGGCAAAATCAAAAATGAACCGCAAGCGACAGGGGTAAGAGCTTTCCGAATTGAGCTGGAATTCCGAACGGGGAGAATAACGGTGTTCGATAAAAAGCGCAAGAAGGCTGGAAGGGCCTGCCCATAGACTGGAGACTGCTGTTCAAAAGGGAAGTAAAAAATGAGATCGCTGCAATCAATGGGGACGGTACAGTCGATTTATCCCCAGATGGGAATGCAATAGCACCCCTTGGGGTTTATGAAATCTAACGGCAAAGCGCCTAGGTGAGCGGAATGGCTTGCCCATAGCATTAGCCTTTTGCGATTAGCGGATTGAATCACGAGACGGGCTCCAAATTTGGTGGCGCTTTAAAGAGAAGAGGTGCCCCACTGGATGGCATAAGGTAGGTGAGTCGGTAAGGATTGTGCGCAGGTCGGTTTTTTCGGATTGACAGCCGATTTTTATATGTCGAGGCGCTTTTGTACCCGGGGCGGGAATCGAACCCGCACTCCGTTGCCAGAACTGGATTTTGAGTCCAGCGCGTCTACCCGTTCCGCCACCCGGGCAAAAGCGATGACAAAAATACCAAAAAAAGAACTCTGAATCCGCGACCTGCAGCCACAAAATTACCACAGGGCTTTTTTCTTACCTTTACTCCGAGTATGTCAACACAAAAGGCGCACCATGTCTGAAGGAGCAAAAATCTTCTGTACCCGAGCCAGCCAATACCTAGGGGAAAAAATCGCGGAAAACTACGGCGAGCCCCTAGTCGAAATTGCCCTTGACGAATACAGTGACGGGGAATTTAAACCCTCTTTTGAGGAATCGGTACGCGGTTGCCGCGCTTTTATTATCGGTTCCACCTTTCCACCACAAGACAATTTAATGGAGCTGTTGCTCCTCATCGATTCGGCCAAACGCGCTTCAGCCCAAAAGATAACCGTCGTCATACCGTACTACGGTTGGGCGAGACAAGACAGAAAAGACAAGCCTCGCGTACCCATAGCCGCCAAGCTGGTCGCCAGCCTAATCGCTACGGCTGGGGCTACCAGACTGATGACCATGGATTTACACGCCGACCAAATACAGGGTTTTTTTGAAATTCCCGTGGATCATTTGTACAGTTCATCCATTTTTCTCCCCCATATCGAAAGTCTAGGGATCGAAGACCTAATGATTGCATCACCCGATATGGGGGGCGCCAAACGCGCGCACAATTACGCCAAATTCTTGAACTGTGATGTCGCGATCTGTTACAAGGAGCGCAAGCGCGCCAACGAGGTCGACAAGATGATGCTCATCGGGGATGTAAAGGCCAAAAATGTGATCTTGGTGGACGATATGGTGGACACGGCTGGCACCTTGACCAAAGCGGCTGATATGATAGCTGAAAGGGGCGTCAAGAGCGTCCGTGCGGTCTGCACACATCCTTTGTTGTCCGGGGCTGCGATGGAACGCATCGCGCATTCGGCCTTAGCCCAATTAATCGTAACGGACACCATTCCCATAAAGGCGGATTCATCTAAGATAAAAGTGCTATCTTGCGCCCCACTTTTTGCTCAGGTGATGAAAAGCGTACACAATTATACGTCGATCAGTCCCAACTTTATCATATAGTAAAGAAGCATGAAGACGATAAGGATTCAAGGCAAAAAAAGAGGGCACCTGGGCAAAGCGGCCACAGCTGCGCTGCGCCGCCTTGGAAAAGTCCCCTGTGTGATGTATGGGGCAGGTGAAACCATCCACTTTGCCACTGCGGAAATCGCTTTCAAAGGTCTGGTCTATACGTCGGATGCGCATTTCGTAAACGTGGAGATAGAAGGGGATAAGGCCTATAAAGCCATATTGCAAGATGTGCAATTTCACCCGGTGACAGATGCCATTCTACACGCCGATTTTTACCTGCTACAAGCCGACAAGCCGATACGCATGTTCATCCCGGTGCGCTTGACCGGCCGCTCATGCGGCGTTACAGCCGGCGGCTCCCTGAGCCTCTATATGCGCCGCCTAAGGGTACGGGCCGTACCTGGAGAAATGCCCGAGGAAATCAAAATCGATATCACGTCCCTGCGCATTGGAGATCGGAAATACATAGGTGAATTACAGGGTGCCGGAAACTATGAGCTGTTACATCCGGATCATGCGGTAGCCGTGGCCGTACGCCGATCAAGGGCTGCGATATCCACGGGTGCGGCGACCGATTCAGAAGCGGAAGAAACCGCTGGCCAGACCGGGGACAAGACCGCTGGAAAATCGGAAAACGCATGAGCAACCCCTTGCGCCTCCCCTTTCCCTCTTCATCTCCACAGGTCGAGTCCCATGCGAGGGTGGTGTCGTACTTGAAAGGGCCGCCTCACAGCTACGTACCCCTGCGCCTATCCGCACTGAAACGGTCTCAAAAGGGGTTTAACCCAAGCATGGGTTTGCTTTTCAACGATCTTGGAAGGTGTATTCGATGGTCACAGAAAATTTACGACG
>JANQLC010000002.1 GCA_028280815.1 Flavobacteriales bacterium
TTGACTGCTGGAGATATTACATTAGAGCGAATCCTGTTGGAAAAACGCAAGGAATTCGTAGGAGAAGGCCAGACATTTTTCGACCTCATACGCAACAAAAAGGATATTAAGCGAACGGGAAATGACCACCTCCCTGCTGCTCCAAAGCTTATAAGGTATACCGATTATAGGACGATAGAGCCCATTCCGCGCAGAGAACTCGAAGCGAATAAGAACATCCAACAAAATCCCGGGTACGAGAAATAAGCCGAACCCCCATGCTTTCTCGACCATGGGTCACCTATCTCAGGTAGTGGTATGACCGCAAACCTCAATACGAGACAAAATCCGGGTGGGTGAAGTGCGGTCAGTCACATTCGACAAGCCTGCAGTAAAGCGAAATTTTTAGCATAAATCAGCCGCCATCGCCAAACCCAAGTGGTTTCTGGAAATGAAAAGGCATTCCTCTTGACTTGAACAAAAGCCAAACATATGCGGTTGCCTGGGCTATAGGGGTGATCCGTTAAAAAACTGCGGCTTTTCAATGTTTTTCGGTATTACTAATTGATTATCAATCACTTATAATATTTTAGACCGGCTTCCCCCTACTTTTAAGCGTCCTTTGGGTGGCTTGTTGTGAATGTTTTTGGGTAGTTTTGTGGATTTTAGTCGTTGCGCCTCGCATATCGACCACCTATAAAACCCCGGTTCGGTTTTTACCCCTTTTGGTGTCGCTTGAAGGCTTGTTGTGAGTGTTTTCGGGCGCTTTTGTGGATTTTTATCCCCTATTTCAGCATTTTCCTCCTCCGTAGCAGAGCCCAAAAGTGATTACAATACAGCAGTCCAAACCAAAAGGCCAAACGTTATTCCACAGTTTTTCGGCTACAAATCAGCCATTTTGGTATTTGGACATAACCCCCCTATTCGGAGGCGTGATTCATTGGCTTTGATGCGCTTTAAAACCTTTGTTTGCGGGAGATAGCTCGTTTATGCGAGTTGGGTGTGGGGATAGGTAAAAAATGGTTATCTTCCCTTCAAAATAGAAATTAACCAGAGGTTAATCAGAGGTCTTTGGACGCTTTGTCTTTTATGACATCACTCGGCTTATTCGCCTGTATTGCTTGTAATTACTGACATTTCCCCCCAATTTCACGCCTCTTTTAACCCATGGAATTCACATTGCAGGAGGTGTAAGGCATTTTGTTTTTCCCATTGTCAATGCGTTCCAGCCTTTTTATCGGGGCAACTCGATTCACTTCCCTTATTTCTCAGCGCTTATCCGCTTGGGTGCGTTTGAAGCCTTAGCGGTGTTTTCCCGTTTCTGTTTGGCGGTTAAAAAGCGGTTTGTTTTTTTGATTTTGCCCTTTTGTAGCAGTTTTGAGCAGTCGGATTGCTTTTCCGTTTCTGTTTGGGAGTTAAGAAAGACTGGTTTTGTTATTGGGCTGCTGCGTTGTTTAGTCGGGTATTTTGACGACCTGTTTTGCGCCGCAGCATGGGCTGGATTGCGTGGCTGGGTTTGGGTCGTGCCTGTCGGGATTTTGCATTCGTCTTTCCTGCGATTGATATAGGCGGGACCTGGGTTGCACGGGTCATGGTTGTGCTGGTTGAGTTGGTCCAGCTAAGTTGGGTAGTTGGGTCATTTCCTCGGTTTTGTCTTTTTGTGCGCATTTGGGTCGGCCTGTTTTCATGGCATCACTCGGATCATTCGGCTACACCATTGTTATTACTGAGATTCAGCCCCCTTTTTGCAGCTCTTTTACCGAGACCATTCGATTGAGCGATTCGTTTTACGCCTCCTGTATATAGGATTCGATAACTGGGCAGCTGCAGACCAAATTTCGATCGCCATAGACATCGTCCACCCGGCGGACGCTCGGCCAAAATTTATTCTCGCACAAATACGGCAGTGGAAAGGCAGCCTGTTGTCTGGAGTAGGGTAAATTCCATCGGTCGGCGGTCACGCAATCCAAGGTATGAGGCGCATGGTGTAAAACGCTGTTTTCATCCCCCTCAGTCGAAGCGTCGATTTCCCTTAGAATGGAGAGCATGGCATCTGCAAAGCGATCCAGCTCCGCCTTGCTCTCGCTCTCCGTGGGTTCAATCATCAAGGTATCGGCCGCGGGAAAGGAAACCGTGGGCGCGTGAAAACCGTAATCCATCAGCCGTTTGGCTATGTCTATCACCGTTACACCCCTTTGCTTAAAAGGACGGCAGTCCAGGACGAATTCATGGGCTACCCTGCCCCGCGCACCGGCGTACAGCACTTTAAAGTCTTTCTCCAACCTCGACTTTAGGTAATTCGCATTTAAAATGGCGTACTTCGACGCATTTGTCAGCCCGGCTGAGCCCAGCATCTCAATATATCCATAGGATATCAACAGCACCCATGCGGAGCCAAAAGGCGCCTCCGAAATCGGCGATATGGGCTGCTGGCCGCCGGTTGGCACGATGGGGTTCGAGGGTAAGAATGGAGCCAAATGCGCAGCCACGCAGATAGGTCCCATACCGGGCCCACCACCACCGTGGGGGATGGCAAAGGTCTTGTGCAAATTCAAGTGACACACATCTGCCCCGAGGGTTGCCGGGTTGGTCAAGCCGACTTGTGCGTTCATATTGGCGCCGTCCATATACACCTGAGCCCCGTTGTCGTGAGCGATCTTTGTCACCGCCTGAATCGAGGTTTCAAAAACGCCGTGCGTGGAAGGATAGGTGATCATAAGAGCCGCGAGCTGATCGCTGTATTTCTCCGCACGGGCGCGCAGATCTGGCAAATCGATATCGCCGCGGGCGTCCGTTCGGACGCTGACAACTCGCATGCCGGCCATCGCTGCAGAAGCTGGATTGGTGCCGTGCGCCGATTCGGGAATCAACACCACATCGCGCTGGGTATCGCCCCGATGGTCGTGATAAGCACGGATCACCATCAAGCCGGCAAATTCACCTTGAGCCCCGGAATTGGGCTGCAGCGAGGTCGCTGCCAAACCGGTAATCGCATTCAAAGCGGATTCGAGCCGGCGAAATACCTCGTGGTAGCCTTTGGCCTGGTCAGCTGGGGCAAAGGGGTGTAAGTCGCTCCATGCGCGCCAACTCAAAGGCAACATTTCCGCAGCTGCGTTGAGCTTCATGGTGCAAGACCCCAGCGGAATCATCGCGTGGTTCAGCGACAAATCCCTGCGCTCCAGTCTCTTGATGTAACGCATCAAGGCCGTTTCAGCGTGATGCGAATGAAATACCGCTTGCTCCAAAAATGGAGACCTCCGGCTCAGGGCAATCGGGATAAAAGCCTCTTTCAATGGGCTGTCGAAACGCAGCGCTTTAGGGCTCTTCACCGCTTGGGCGAGCACTTCTAAAATTTCGTTGACATCTTCGAGGGTGGTGGTCTCATTGAGGGAAATGCTAAGCGAATCAGCGTCTATATAAAAGAAATTCAATTTATGCGATTCGGCTACTCGCTTAACGGCTTTTGCAGTAACCCCTTTTGGGCGCTTGTCGGGGAGTTCGAGCTGAAGCGTATCGAAAAAGCAATCCGCGACCCGCCGGTAGCTCAAACGCGCCGCCCCGCGTGCCAGTGTCGCAGTCAGCTCGTGTATGCGGTAGGCGATTTGCCGCAAACCAGCCGCACCGTGATAGACTGCATACATACCAGCCATCACGGCTGATAAGACCTGTGCGGTGCAGATGTTTGAAGTAGCCCGTTCGCGTTTGATGTGTTGCTCCCGGGTTTGCAGTGCCATGCGAAGCGCAGGGTTTTCAGCGGCATCCTTTGTAAGCCCTATGATGCGTCCGGGCATGAATCGTTTATAGGATTCTCGGGTGGCAAAAAAACCCGCATGGGGGCCACCATAGCCCATCGGGACGCCAAACCGCTGCGAAGTACCCACCGCTACCGCTGCGCCCCATTCGCCTGGCGGGCGCAGCAGGGTCAAGCCCAGCAAATCGGCTGCCACCACGAGCTCAATCCCCTTTTCAGCGCAGGCCTTTGAAAAGGACTCCCAGGGGGTAATCGCCCCAAACTTAGCGGGGTATTGCAGCAGCGCCCCAAAAAATGATTCGGACAAGGCGGCCACCTCGGGGTTGCCCACCACCAATTCGACGCCCGCCGGAAGCGCCCGGGTTCGCAACACCGCAATGGTTTGCGGTAAGACTTCCCGCGAGACGAAAAACCGAATCGCCCCCTTTTTCCGCTGCGTCCGGCTACGCGCCCGAAAGAGCATACACATCGCTTCGGCTGCAGCGGTTGACTCGTCGAGGAGCGAAGCATTGGCCAGGGGCAAAGCGGTTAAATCCGATATGACGGTTTGGAAATTCAGCAAAGCCTCCAAGCGCCCCTGTGCCACCTCTGACTGATAGGGGGTGTAAGCTGTGTACCAACCCGGATTTTCCAAGATGTTGCGCTGAATGACAGCTGGTAAGACAGTGGGGTGATAACCCAGGCCGATGTAGTTCTTATACAGCTCATTTCGAGCGGCCAGCTCGTGGATGCGATCTGCGTATTGACGTTCGGAAAGCGCAGGCGGCAAGTCCAAGCCCTGTTTCAAGCGGATGTGACTGGGAATCGTCTCATCGATGAGCTGATCCAAGGAATCCACACCCAGCGCAGCGAGCATTTCAGTCGGCTCGGATCGCCGGGGTCCGATGTGCCGGGATTCAAAGTTATACGCCATCGTGAAAAAGCCTATGAGCAGGCGCAAATTTAGTATTTTTGCCCTTATTGCAAACGCTTGGATACACTGAAAAAAACGCTGGATTACCTGATCCAAAAGCGTTACTGGGTGAGCCTTTGCGCAGCGGGTCTAGCCCGTTTTGTACAAGATCTGAGCGGCTCTGAGAATCGTTTCAAAGCCCCGCTCGTGTTTTTTTCCACCTTGGTCATCTACAACCTGGGTAAATCCTCACACTGGTATGTGCATCAGAGGAAAGGCAAAGGGTGGATGCCCATGCGGAAACGGATAAAAAAAACGCCTATTGAAATTCTCCCGGGCCTTATCGGCGTGGTTATCTCACTCTTCCATATCCCACTACATGCGGTCTATGTACTGGCCCCAGCTTTCATTTTGGGTTTTTTCTACACCATACCCCTATGCCGTTCCAAGTCGAAATATATCCCGCTGCGACAGCTAAAAGGCTTGAAAATCTTTCTCATCGCCATCTCCTGGGGCCTGGCCATCGGGGTTTTCCCCCTGGAAGATGACAGCCTCGGATGGCGGGCTTTTGGTCTGATCGCCCTGTTTGTGATCGGCATTGGCATCCCGTTTGACGTTCGGGATTTGGTACGTGATGCGCCCCAACTCAAAACCCTTCCCCAAGTCTTGGGAGAAACCCGGGCCAAAGCGCTCGCCCTGCTCTGCCTATTGGGTTCCTATGTTTTTTCATGTGCGCTCGACCCCCCGCTGGCTTACGAGCTGGCCTATATCGCCAGCCTCTCGGTAGCTGGATTCCTGATCGGCTATGCCCGCGTTCAAAGACCAAACTTTTACTACAGCTTTTGGGTGGAGGGCTGTTCCCTACTTCCGCTACTGCTAAGCCTGATGTTCAGCCTTTGGATCTGAATCCACCTCGAACCACGCACCCGAACCCGGGTACTCCTCTCGTGTTTGTGTACTATGGAACAACGGTGATTCAGCCTGAAAAACGGGATTACCCCTTGACTTCGTCCTTTTGTATGAGTTGGATAAGAAGGCCTGTTTTTTGCTCGACTCGCCTGTTGCTCGACTTGTCTTTGGATAGTCCTTCTCTTGTACGACCGAGTCTTTTGCGGGTTTACCTTTGGGTCAACCCTTCCCTTGCGCAAAGGATTGGAGAGATTTAGTGGATAAAGCGTACTTTTGTCGTTAAAACAAAATCCATGTCAGTCGATTTCGATGCGTTGCCCGGTCATTCTCGCATTTGGATTTTCCAAGCCGATAGATTTCTCAGCACTGCGGAACGAGTTGAATTGGGTCGAGAAACCGAAGCCTTCTTAGGCGGATGGCAAGCCCATGGTAAGGCGCTTAAAGCTGCCTATCGAATCGCCGAGCGACTGTTTTTGGTCATAGCCGTCAATGAAGCCATCCAAAAAGCCACGGGTTGTTCCCTAGACGCACTCTTTCACAAAGTCGGTGAATGGGAGCAAAAATGGGGTTTGGCCCTTACCAATCGCCGGTTGACGGCTTATCGCAGCGGGGGTAAAATCGAGATCGCCTCATGGCCGGCCTTTGAAGAAGCGGTGCAATCCGGATCGATAACAGAAGAAACCCGGGTTTTTGATATGACGGTTCCCAATAAAAAGGCCTTTCAAGACCATTTTGAGACGCGGGCAGCCCAGAGTTGGCATAAAAAATACCTCGTGTAAATCGAGCGATCGCGCAATTGTAAGCCCCGTATAAAAACCCTATATTTTCCGGGTACGCCAAAGGTATTTTAAATCGATTGAAACCCATCGACCCGCACCACATCATATATAAAACGGTTTTAGTCATTGATGGGGGTGGTTATAAAAGAGGCTTTAAGCTGGATAAAAAACGAGTGGATCACTGGCTTATCGGCGTCTATAGCATGGGTGAGTTCCAAAAATGGATAAACCGAGGCGGGATTTAGAAAATAGGACTGATCAGCCTGTACTCGGCTGAATGGGTCGGCAGCTTCGTACGCTAGCAAGGGTGCTGTTTCAGCTGCGGGTTTAGTCCATCAGCTGGGTTGTAGTGCCGTTGAGTTGTTGCTTGGATTGGGTTGGCTGGGCTGGCTCGTTTTGCCTTGTTGTGGTGGGTCGGATGGCTGGGCTGTTGCATTGGAGGCACGGATTGACTCGTGGATTGGTTTGGACCGGGTTGCTCTGTGCTGTTGGTTGGGTTGATTGGCTTAGGTGACTGGTTTGGGTTGCTGTTGGTTGGGCTGCTGGCGGCCTCGAGGTTTGCCTATTTCTCGGCTTGTGCTCAGGTTTTGTGCTACCTTTGTGAAAATCGGTTTTTGTGACGATCGGGATTATTTGTTATCCGACTTATGGCGGCAGTGGCGTGGTGGCGACCGAACTGGGCAAGTGCCTGGCTTTGCGCGGTCACCGGGTTCACTTCATCACGCACGCACAGCCGGTCAGGCTTTCATTGTTGACGGATCGCGTTCATTTTCACGAGGTGGTGGTTCAGGATTATCCGCTCTTTGATTATCCGTCTTATGAGTTGGCGCTTTCCAGCAAAGTCGTAGAGGTGGTCGAACGAGAGGGATTGGAGCTGTTGCACGTGCACTATGCCATTCCACATGCTTATGCGGCTTATATGGCCCAAAAAATGCTCGAAGAAAAAGGCCTGTACATACCCTTTGTCACCACGCTCCACGGAACGGACATTACCGCTGTCGGCCGTCAGCCTTCCTATAACCCAGCGGTTGCTTTCAGCATCGATCAATCCGATGCTGTGACAGCGGTTTCCGAGAGTTTGCGCACTGAAACCTATGCGCACTTTGACGTGTGCAAAGACATTCGAGTGATCTACAACTTTGTCGGTCTGGACGATACAGCTGTGAATCCGAGCTGTTGCAAACGCAGGGCTTTGGCCGACGAACAGCAGCGGATCATCACGCACATGAGCAACTTTAGACCGGTAAAGCGAATACGAGATGTCATCGACGTCTTTTACGGCATCCAAAGGGAGATTTCCGCTGTGCTCTTACTGATGGGTGAGGGGCCCGAAAGAATTTCCGCTGAAGAACGGGTGGGTGAACTGGGTCTCGGAGAGCGGGTGAAATTTTTGGGAAATTGCCTCGAGGTCGATGCGGTTTTACGCCATTCCGATTTGTTTTTGCTGCCTTCTGAGAAGGAGAGTTTCGGATTGGCTGCCTTGGAGGCCATGGCTCTTAAAACACCGGTTGTCTCGAGTGATGCCGGGGGGTTGGGAGAGGTGAATCAGCATGGATTCTCTGGTTTTCTAAGTCCGGTGGGCGCTGTTGAACGCATGGTTCAACACGGGATTTCAATACTGAGGGACGATGTCATTTTAGAGCGGTTTAAAAACCAGGCGCGTCAGGTGGCAGGCCGGTTTGGTCGAGACGCTATCGTACCGCAATACGAGGCGCTTTACGCAGAGGTTCTGCGCGACCTTTGAGCCTTCGGTGTGAATGCCTCGTCCATTCTCGAACTTCGGCTTAGAGGAGCGCGAATTCGGAGCTGGCCAAGTGGGTAGCCAAACTCCGTGAGTTCAAAAAGGGAATCGACTGTCGTTGCACAAGGCTGATAGGGAGTATGCTTTTTTTACTTGGCTTAGAGGGAATTAATCAGTGATAAGAGGGTAAATTTTTGATTGACAAGCGGAAGAGGTGTTATGGGGAATTGGCGGAATTTAAATTTTTGTCATAGCTTTGCAACTCGTCACGCATAGTAGTCATCACACATAGCAGTCATGGTGAAGCGATACAAGAATATTTTGGAGGTCGTTGGAAATACACCGCTGGTAAGGCTTAACGATATTGCCAAAGACCTAAAGCCCAGGGTTTACGCCAAACTGGAATCCTTTAATCCCGGTGATTCGACCAAAGACAGAATAGCCAAGTACATCATAGAAAAAGCTGAGCGTGAGGGACGCATTCAGCCCGGTGGAACCGTGATTGAGGCCAGTAGTGGAAATACCGGGTACAGCGTGGCTTTAACCTGTCGGGTTAAGGGCTACAACTGCATCGTTACCGTACCGGACAAGGCTTCTAAGGAAAAGGTATTGATGCTTCGGGCGATGGGGGCTAAGGTTTACATCTGTCCGAGCGATGTCTTTCCAGACGATCCGACTTCTTATTACGCTAAGGCCAGAGCGCTAGACAAGACGATTGAAAACTCGATCTACGTCAACCAATACTTCAACGACGACAATACCGAGGCGCACTACTATTCGACCGGTCCTGAGATCTGGGAGCAAACCGGTGGGCGCATTACCCATTTTGTCGCCTGTTCGGGTACGGGGGGCACCATTTCGGGTACGGCTGCTTACCTCAAAGAGCGGAACCCCGATGTGCAGGTAATCGGTGTGGATGCCTGTGGATCGGCCTTAAAGAAGTACCACGAGACCTCGGAATTCGATATCGGTGAGATCTTTCCCTATACCATTGAAGGGGTTGGCAAGAATATGATCCCCGGTACGACCCGTTTTGAGCTGATCGATCGCTTTGTCAAGGTAAAGGATTCCGATGCGGTTTTTAGAACGCGCGAGCTGCCTTTAAAGGAGGGAATCATGGCGGGGTATTCATCGGGGGCTGCCATGCAAGGGGTGATTCAAATCGCAGCAGAGCTGCGCGAAGATGATTTGCTCGTGGTCTTGTTTCCCGACCACGGCTCGCGATACATGAGCAAGGTATTTAGTGACGAATGGGTAAGAGCACAGCATTTTTATGAGGAGATCAACGGCAGGGAGGTAGAAGTGGCATTCGAAGAACTCAATTTTGTGAAACGGAATCGCGAATTTCTATGAGTGTTGTAGAATTGGATAAGCGCAAGGGCTTGTCTGCTGCAGCATTTTATGAGGCATACCAAAAACCGAAAAAGCCGGTCGTACTAACCGATTTCGCCGCTCGCTGGCCGGCGGTAGAGAAGTGGACCTTCGACTTCTTCAGAAAAAATTACGGCCATTACACCGTTCCGATTTGCGATTCGGCATTTCACCGGGCGGGCGATGGCTATATGAAGCACTCTCATGTGATGCGCTTTGGGGATTATTTAACCCTCATTGAGAATCAGCCTACCGAAAAGCGCCTTCACAATTTTCAAGTGATGAGAGAGTCCCCGGAATTGGCCAGTGACTTTATCCGTCCTCGCATGAAGGGTTTACGCTTCTTTAAGTTTGCCCTGCTGTTCTTCGGTGGCGCGGGGTCAAGGCTTAATTTGCATTACGACATCGACTGTTCACATGTGTTTTTAACCCATTTCATCACCCGCAAAGAGGTTTACCTGTTTCCGCCTGAACAAGCTGGATTGCTGTATCAGCACCCCTACACCGTGCAGTCGCATGTAGACGTGTTGAATCCCGACTTGGAAGCCTTTCCGGCCTTTCAATTTACCACACCCCACCACGCGGTATTGAATCACGGGGAGGCGCTGTTTATTCCCAGCCGGTGGTGGCACTATGTTTATTATACCGAGGGGGGCTACTCTTTGGCGCTTCGCGCCAGGGATTCCCTTGTAAATGGGCTTAGAGGCGCCTACAACTTGGCTCGACACTTTGTGGTGGATAAGGGAATGAATGGGTTGAGAGCTGACAAGTGGAAGCGTTGGAAGGAGCGTGAAGCGCAACACAGGGCGGTATCCGCCTTGGAGAAAATGAAGATTCAGCCGTGAGGAGTATCTTGATAACGGGTACTTCCAGTGGTATCGGCCGTGATGCGGTGCGTTATTTTTTGGCGCAGTCGTATCGCGTTTTCGGCAGTGTGCGCACGGAAGGAGATGCCGAGCGGTTAAAGCGGGAATTTCCCCGTAATTTCCATCCCCTTATCTTTGATGTTAGGGATGTGGCCGCCGTTCACGAGGCAAAGGCCGAGGTGGAACGCATTTTGGGGGGAGCGGGTTTGGACGTCTTGGTAAACAATGCCGGCATCGGTGTCAATGGCCCTATGGCTTTGGTATCCTTAGAAGTGCTGCGGCTTCAGTTCGATGTCAATGTAGTGGGTCTGCTAGCGGTAACACAAGCCTTCTTACCTTTACTGGGCTTTGGTACGGGCTCGAAGCACAAGCCGGGTACCCTTATCAACATAGGCTCCGGCGCGGGTCGGATCACCCAGCCTTACCTAGGGCCCTATGCTGCTTCCAAGCATGCCGTAGAAGCCCTGTCCGATGCCATGCGGCGTGAGTTGATGGACTTTGGAATCAAAGTTGTCCTCATCCAACCGGCTACGGTAAAGACGCCGATTTTTCAAAAGGCGAGGCGAGGTGAAAATCCCTATAAGGACAGCGAATATGAAGCGATATACGATAAATTGGGAGATGCCATAGACCGGCGGCTAACCGCTGCGATCCCAGTTAGAAAGGTATCCCGGGTCTTGTACAGAGCGGCTTCGCGTCCGAACCCGAAAACGCGCTACTTCGTCGCACCTACGAAGGTGAAGTCGATGTTTTGGCTAGCGACCCACGTGCTGCCCGATAGAATGTTGGATAAAGTGTTTCACAAGCAGCTGAAGAGATTGACAAAAACTGAGCGCGATGAATGATTTATTCGATCGGATATACCGTGATCAAGGCCCCTTGGGTCGCTGTTCATCCCCATATGAAGGCTACTTTATCTTTCCTGAATTGGAGGGTGAATTGCAGCCTCGGATGAAGTTTCAAGGCAAGGAGGTGATCGTTTGGAGCACCAATAATTATTTGGGCTTGGCCAACCATCCAGCAGTGCGAAAAGCAGATGCCGAGGCAGCTCGGGATTGGGGACTCGCTTATCCGATGGGTGCTCGTCTGATGTCTGGAGAAACCCGATACCACAGCTCGTTGGAAGCGAAATGCGCGGCATTTGTGCAAAAAGAAGCCGCCTGCCTGTTGAACTACGGCTACCAGGGCATGACATCGACCATCGACGCCCTAGTCTGCAAAAACGATGTGGTCGTATATGATTCGGATTCCCATGCCTGCATTGTGGATGGCGTTCGCATGCATATGGGCAAGCGCTTTAGCTACCAGCACAACGATATGGAGAGCTTGGAAAAAAACTTGGTTCGCGCTGCGCGGATCACGGCTGAGACAAAGGGGGGTATACTGGTGATTACCGAAGGGGTTTACGGCATGCGCGGTGTGCAGGGCAAGCTCAGAGAAGTCGTCGAATTGAAGAAAAAATACCCGTTTAAGCTTTTGGTCGATGATGCGCACGGTTTCGGCACTTTGGGAAAGACCGGCGCTGGCGCTGGCGAAGCCCAGGGGGTACAAGGCGAGATCGACGTGTACTTTGCCACTTTTGCCAAATCCATGGCCAGCATAGGGGCCTTTGTAGCAGGGGATGAAGCCATTGTGAAATACTTGAAATACAACTTGCGCTCTCAGATTTTCGCCAAATCCTTGCCCCTGCCTATCGTAATCGGCGCCTTGAAACGCTTGGAAATGCTCAAAACCATGCCCGAGCGCAGAGAAAAGTTGTGGAAAAATACCCGTGCACTGCAATCCGGATTGAAACTCAGAGGCTTTGATATCGGGCTTACCAATACCTGTATAACCCCGGTTTTTCTCAAGGGTGATGCGTTTAAAGCAGCGGATTTGGTTAAAGAATTGCGCGAGACCCATCGGATTTTCTGCACTGTGGTAATCTATCCGGTTATTCCCAAGGGCACGGTCCTCTTGCGCTTGACCCCAACTGCTGTGCATACGCAGGCGGATATAGACGAAACCCTGGCAGCCTTTTCCGCCGTGTCTGATAAGTCGGTGATCGGCGCACACAAATCGGACTGATTCGGGTGAAATGCTCAGGGTGTTCTGAAAATTTAGTTTCTTCTCTCTGCCTCCTGTGAGCCCGTTTGAAAGGGAGCATTGTTTTTTGTTTGTGTCTTGTGTGCCTGTTGTAAGGATCTATGTCGACCCAGTCGGGCGCCTCTGAAGTGGTTGCAAAGCCTCCAGCTGTGCAGTACAATCTATGGAGCGCGTCTGAAAGGCTGGTATCGTTTTCCCGCTTGCGTCTCTCGGTTTGAGAGAGGAGGGCTCTTTTTATTTCTGCGCCGTATTTTATTGCGGAAGCCCAGTCGCAGAATCTGTGATATAGAGGCGGTCTAAGAAGCGCGGCCTATTTTTTTACGCATCCTTTGTTGGGATTTGGAAACGGGATTGGCCCTTTGTTTTTATCCCCGCGGCGGACTGAAAACGGGCCTGGCTTTTCGCTCCCCTTTGGCAGTCTAAAAGAGGTGTTATGCCTTTTCTCATTTGACAGCTTACAAAAGGGGGTTTTTTTGTTTGAAGCCCTTATCCCTTTGCTGTGACCGCGGAAGGATTCGAACCCTCAACCCTCAGAGCCGAAATCTGATGTTCTGTCCAGTTGAACTACGCGGCCGCTTCCGATCGGGTAAAGGTATCACTTATATCTCGATCCGAATGGCTTTTATCTCTTTCACGGTTGCCCGATTGCTTTTGACTTTCAACTTTTGTCGCAGGGGAAGCTGTATGCTCCATTTCCATCTCGTATCCAAAAGCTGGACGGATTGGGATTTTTTAGCCTTTCAGGTCTTCGATATGCCTTTGCAGCCTTTTGATTTTCTCTCTCGCATCGGCTTGTTTTTTGCGCGCTGCAGCCACGACGCTTTCGGGTGCTCTATCGATGAAATCAGCATTGTCTAACTCTTTCTGCACCCGCTTTAAAAAACCTTGCAGATGGGTGATCTCCGCCCTGGCTTTGGCCCTTTCAGCCCGGGTGTCAACCGCTTCTTCCCCCGGGATAAAATATTCGTTTAAGCCCGCTCTCACGATGGGTGCCCCGTCTATTTTGCCATCCACGTACCGCAGCTCAGCGAGCTGGGCGAGTTTGCAAATCACCGGGTCGAAATGGCGGTGGGTTTCTCTTTCCGAGACAAAGACCGTCAGTTTCTCCGCGTTTGGGATGTTTTTTTCACTTCTAAAGTGGCGCAGCGCTGATACCACCTGGACGCTGAAACCAAATGCGCGGATCAGCTTTTCATCGTAGGGCTTTGACTCGGGCATATCGGTGATGATAAGGGCTTCCCGCTCGCCTCGCCGGGCAAAGCGCTGCCATATCTCTTCGGTTAGAAAGGGCATAAAGAGGTGAAGGGCTTTCAGTATGTCTTCAAACAGCTGTCGCGTTTGGCTCGCGGTTTTGGCATCTATTTTTTCACCGTAGGGCGGTTTTGCGATTTCGAGGTACAGGGCGCAGAAATCATTCCAGATCAGTTTGTATAGGCGCATGAGTGCAGCTGAAATGCGGTAGGCTTTAAAATCTCTTTCCAGCTGGTGTAAGGCTTGGTTTAAGCGGTTTGTAAACCAGGAAACGCCCAGGGCCGCATAGTCGGGCTGCCTCTTTTCTCCGATCTCCCACCGCTGTACGAGGCGAAAAGCATTCCAGATCTTATTGGCAAAGTTTCGGCCTTGCAGGCAAAGTGCTTCATCAAAGGGCAGGTCGTTGCCCGCCGGGGCGGTCAGCAACATACCCACGCGCACGGCGTCTGCGCCATACCGCTCGATCAATGCGATGGGATCTGGGCTGTTGCCCAAGGATTTGCTCATCTTTCGCCCCCGCTTATCGCGCACGATCCCCGTGAGGTAAACCTGGGAAAAGGGCTTTTGCCTCTTGAACGCATAACCGGCCATGATCATGCGCGCCACCCAGAAAAACAGGATTTCCGGAGCGGTAACCAGATCCTGGGTGGGGTAATAGTAGGTCATTTCTGCATTGTCCGGCCTTCGGATGCCATCAAATACGGAAATGGGCCAGAGCCAGGCGGAAAACCAGGTGTCCAACACATCGGGGTCTCGCTTTAAATCCGCGGCTTGCAAATCGGGGTTACCCGATTTTTTTCGAGCCTGTTCCAAGGCTTTTTCCGGCCCCTGGGCTACGACAAAATCGGCTGGTCCCTCACCGTAGTAGTAGGCTGGAATGGGATGTCCCCACCACAGTTGACGCGATATGTTCCAGTCGTGAATGCCTTCCATCCAGTGGCGATAGGCACGCTCAAATTTTGCGGGTACGAGTGCAACCGCCCCATTGGAGACGGCTTCCAAGGCGGGTTTGGCCAAGTCTTTCATCTTTAGGAACCACTGGATGGATCGCTTGGGTTCGATCACGGCGCCCGTGCGCTCAGAGGTGCCCACCTTGTGGGCGTAATCCACTTCTCTTACCAAAAACCCTTTTTCCTGGAGCTCTTTCACTATGAGCCGGCGGGCTGCAAAGCGATCCTTTCCTTCGTAGTGTCGGCCATGGGCATTTAAGGAACCGTCCTCGTTGAAGATGTCGATGATTTCCAACTGGTGTCGATCGCCGATTTCGCTGTCGTTCACGTCGTGTGCAGGTGTGATTTTTAGGCACCCTGTGCCGAATTCCCGATCCACATATTCGTCTTGAATGATTTGGATTTCGCGATTTGCAATGGGTACGATGGCGGTTTTTCCCCTCAGGTGGGCGTAGCGCTCGTCATCGGGGTGCACGGCGATAGCCGTATCGCCCAAAATGGTTTCCGGCCGTGTGGTGGCAAGGGTTACAAAGGCGTTCAAGCCTTTGATTGGATAGCGCAGGTAGTAGAGTTTGCCTCTCTTTTCAACGTGGCTCACCTCTTCGTCGGAAATGGTGGTTTGGGCCTGGGGATCCCAATTGACCATCCGATAGCCCCGGTAAATCAACCCTCTTTCGTACAAATCCACAAATGCTCGGGTTACGGATTCGCAAAGGACTTCGTCTAATGTAAACCGAATGCGTGCCCAGTCACAGGAAGCACCCAATTTTTTCAGCTGTTCTAGTATGATGCCACCGTGTTTGTGCGCCCAGGCCCAAGCGTGCTTCACAAACTCGGCTCTCGACAAATCGCTTTTTTCGATCCCCTTCGCCCGTAAGTGGGCGACTACTTTGGCCTCTGTGGCGATGGAGGCGTGATCGGTGCCCGGTACCCAGCAGGCGTTGTAACCCGCCATGCGCGCCCGGCGAATCAATACATCCTGTAGGGTGTTGTTGAGTACGTGTCCCATGTGTAAGACGCCGGTCACATTGGGAGGCGGCATGACGATTGTGTAGGGCTTGCGCCCATCCGGCCTGGAGCGGAAATAGCCGTTCTCCAACCAATAGGTGTACCACTTGTCTTCAGTGGCCTTGGGATCGTATCGGGAAGGAATGTTCATGTTTTGGGTAGGGTTGTCGCTGACATAGAAACGCAAAGGTATGGGTAAAGGATTTAAAAACTTCTCTACCTTTGCGTATAAAATGTAGTGCTTATGAAGCGAATCATCCTTTCTGCAGTTGTGTTCTCATTCGCCTTTGCAGTACGGGCCCAGGGCCACGAGCCGAAATTTAAATTCGACGCCGACAAAGTGGATTTTGGCACGATTGCCAAAGGCGCCAAAGGAGTTAAAAAGCTGAAATTTACCAATGTGGGGGACGCGCCACTCATCATTTCCAATATCCGATCCACCTGTGGTTGTACGGTGCCCAGCTGGCCCGAGCAACCCATTGGGCCGGGGGAGAGCGGGTTTATCACAGTGCGATATAACAGTACCCAACGGATCGGACCCTTTCGCAAGAGCATTTCGATTTTTTCCAACGCCAGACAAGCGCGAAAGGTCATAAAAGTGATCGGAGATGTAAAGGCTACGGGTATTTATAAAGACAAAGTCCGCTTTCCAAGCTGATCGACGTAGAACAAAGCGGTGCGTAAGGCTTTCCAGTTGTAGGGGTTTGATTGGAAAACACAGTTCACAGGCAAAAGAATGCGTCCTTCTTATACGCGGATACGCATGGGTAGATACCAAAAAATAAGCACCACCTTTCAGCTTGCCCCAATTCGATTTCTCAAAGATGCCATTGGATTTTTACAACTGGTATGTGGCACGGGAACAAAAAGACGAGCCCCCTTTTTCAAATCTGATCCCTACGCCTGCGGTTTTCCTACCCAAGGCGCTGTAAAAGCGTACGTCGAGATAAATACACTGTAAGCCGTTGTGGTCTGGCGATAAAGACTAAAAGATGAGTTCCTCAGATTATTGTTTGTGCCTTTGTTCTCATTTGACACAAGGCTACGAGAAAGTGGGTAGAAACTCGTTTGATTGAGAAAGCAGGCCCCGATCACGAGTCGGTTGTAAACACCGAGATCAAGTTTCCCAACGAAGCAAGATACAGAGCCAGGGCAGCCACCATAACCAACCTAACCGACCCAGCGAACCCGTGGCTTCTCCCCGCTTCATCATCGATATCGAAGTTGGCGATGCCGCTTCTTTCGTCTTTCCCCTTGCTATATGGCATTAAACTTAGAATAAATGACACCAAATTTGGAATCCACATCGGATTTGAGGTTATTTGCTGCGGTTTCAAAGCTTCCTATGGCTTTTTTCCATATCACTGCTCGTCTTTGGCAATTCGATTGGTGATAGGATGAATAAAAAAGCTGCTACTCGTGTACTTCGGCAACGCTATAAGCGAGTTCTTGGCTGCTTATATGGCCAAGCGATCGGCGACGCAATGGGGATGCCGTCAGAATTGTGGGTCAGAAGTAAAATACAAGATTTCTTCGGATGGATAGATACTTTCCTACCAGGGCCGGAAGAGAACGTTGCAGCCAGTGAATTTTCCACCGGTCAGTTTACAGATGACACCAATCAATGCATCGCACTAATGGACGCCGTTATTGAAGCAAACGGAGAGATTGTTCCAGCACTGACGGCAAAATACATCGTTCGATGGGCCTCGAAGGTGAACGCATTTGAAAAAAATCTCTTAGGCCCTTCTTCCAAGCTTGCACTAAATTCGGTTCTTGACGGTGTCGAAATCGAAAATATTGAAGCGAACAGCATAACCAATGGTTCTGCAATGAGAATGGCGCCAGTGGGCTGCTTACTGTCGGTCGACAATCCGAACACCTTTGTCGAAGGCGTACGCCTCGCCTGCTTACCCACTCATAAATCCGATGTTGCCATTGCAGGGGCATCGGTCGTCGCATGGTCTATCGGTCGAGCCGTCGGTGGGAGCGGTTGGCAAGATATTAAATCGGAGTTAGCGGATTTGGCTAATGAGACACAAAGAAAGTATGAGTCCACATTTAGCCCACTCTTGGGTCATCGGATAACCCTGGCTCTATCCGTGGCGGCTCGATCCACCGACTTACAATCGGCCCTTGTCGATATTTACGATTACGTCGGTACGGGTATGAACGTTATCGAATCGGTGCCTGCGGCCGTCGCCCTGGTGGAAGCTGCAGGCACTGAGCCTATGTTGTGTGCGAAGTTGGCTGCGAACTTAGGAGGCGATACGGATACGATAGGCGCCATGTCGACAGCCATCTGTGGCGCCTTACGTGGAATTAACGCCTTTCCTGTCGAGCACATTGAGTTCATCAATCGGCAAAATGACGTTAATTTCGTACCGTACGCAGAAGCATTGGTGAAATACCATTCAGCGAGGGGGCGCGATGAAGAACGCATCGCGCAAAGCGGCGAATGATTCGCCAGTCGACGACGCGGCTTATACAGACACTTTTGGGATTGGTCTTGTACCCGCCGTTTAGCAGACCAAAAATGTGCAGCCAATATTTCTATCTCAGGGATTGTCTATGGGCGATTGTCGTTTCATTCGGCTTATCCTTTGTGTCATGGGTTTTGGCTGCCGTCATCGGTATTGATGATGCAAAAATGGATCGCTCAAACTTTCGGGGTTATGACACGTATCGTCGCTGGTTATTTGACTGTGTCCGCCGATTGGTCGAAGATTTTAGCGCCCGCCAAAGACGGCTGGTTGACCGGTTTCCTGCCAGCCGTCTCGATTATCGCTGCGGGTACGGGCGTTTCTTTTTATTGATGGCCCCCGGCATTCTCCTTACCGCCCAAATTCCAGATTTAGCATCTGATGAAATCCCATCCTATCGATTGGTAAGCCGTATTAAGCTTTTATTCCGCTGTGATCAAGAGATAATATTATGCTGCATATTCAATCTCTCACCGCATCGAGGCCTATTGTCATCATTGGAGCAGCGTTCGGAGATATAATCCTTGCGATGGATAGGCTCCCCGTGCGTGGCGGTGATGACGGTCCTCATGAAATGCTTGCTGGGGTTGATGCATAGGCTCCCCGTGCGTGGCGGTGATGACAGTATGACGGCTTTGGATTTGATCTCGACCCCATAGGCTCCCCGTGCGTGGCGGTGATGAAGTCGGGCGAGAAGTATCGAGACAAATCGGCGGCTGCGCTTTTAATGTAGCACGTTCGCCATCCCGCTTAGGGATCGCTGTAACAAATGGAATTCCGGTTGGTAACGGCGCATGGGGAAAAGAAATAGCCGATGCCATGAAGCGGGAAAAACTCATCCCACTGTTGCGAAATGAGTCTTGTGATAACGGACAGTGCTTAGCAATTGTGGAACCATATAAGGAACGCGCCTTCATCACCGTTGAAGGGCGTGAGCAGCACTGGACGTCGGCGCTGTTGGCTCGGTTGCCTGTCGGTGAAAACGCTATTATTTATGTCTCCGGTTATGAGTTGGCCAACAAGTCGAGCCGGCCGCTTAAGGACTGGTTGTTGACTATGGGAAAAGACAAAACGCTGTTTGTGGATTTTGGTCCGCGCTTAGCAGATATAGATGCTGGCTTTCAAGAACAGCTTTTCCTAAAGAAGCCGATATTGACTCTCAATGAAGACGAACTCGCGCTGTTGCTTAAGACCCAAGCAGATATAAGCAGTGCGATGGCGTTTTCAAATCAGCACGATATCAAGCTTATTTGTCGTTTTGATAAAGAAGGCGCATGGGTTATAGAGCCGCACGGACGCGCGACTCGAATCGCCCCTTATAGCGTGAAGGCGGTAGTCGACACGATTGGGGCAGGCGATGGTCACTGTGCTGGGACGTTAGCTGGAATGGCGGCTCACTGGGCACTTGACCGAGCTGTTCAACTCGGCAATATGGTTGCAGCGATAGTGGTCGGTCATCCCGGTGCGAATGGAGCGCCGACCAGAGAGGAACTGATAGCGTTTAACACGCTCAACGCATGAGCCATCACCAGTACCGGTGCACCGTCGTGAGTTGTTATCGGAATTGTTTTTTGCAAAGACTCGATTACAGGGGGTAAAAAGCCACCCAAAAGGCTCTAAAAGGGAGAATGACGAGCTAAAATTTTATGAGTAATTGGTAATCAAAGGATAAGTAAGAATGAAAGAGAATTCATAAAACCCGAATTAAAGGCACTAAGGATTTTCGACGCCCACAACGTCTGCATGGCTATAGACGAATGTGCAAAATCCTTAAGAAAGCGCAGAAATACTGTAAGGAATCAAATCCAGACGGACAAAGAGTGAGAACAACTCCCTCAATTGGCCAGCGGCTGTCCCAGTCCCCATGATAGCCCGCCTATCATTTGCAATTGTCTGATTATCAACTTGGATCGATCCAAGGCTTCGCCATCCAAATTTTGTCGAAGCGCGCTTTGTATTATGCTTACATTTACCGCTCGAAAAGGATGGTTTTTTAACTTTGAAATGCATGCCAGGTATTTCTGAAAGGGGCCGAAGGATGCCCGCCTCACCCATACGGAAGCTGGTGCCTTACGCCGAGGCAGCCAAGAGGCGTGGCATAGAAGTCATTCACCTAAATATCGGCCAGCCCGATGTGCATACACCCAGGCAAGCACTGGAAGCGGTGCAACAGGCTCATATAGAAGTACTCGCTTACAGTCAGTCGGAAGGCCCATTGCGTTTTCGGGAGAAGTGGGCGGCTTATTACCGAAGGATGGGTTGCGATATTCACGCCGATCAAATCATCGTGACCACAGGGGGATCAGAGGCCTTGTACTTTACCTTTGCCGTCCTCATGGACGCGGGGGATGAGGTCATCGTGCTAGAACCCTTTTACGCGAATTACAACGGTTTTGCCGCTTCGTCCAACGCCCGGATAGTGCCTGTGGTCTCATCCATTGAATCGGGGTTTGCACTTCCCGATATCGCGGATTTTGAAAGGCTGATATCAGCCCGAACCCGGGCGATTTTGATCTGCAACCCATCGAATCCCACCGGCTATCTGTACAGTCGAGAAGAGCTCGAAAAGCTGGAGGATTTGGTGTTGAGGCGCGATTTATTTTTGATCGCCGACGAGGCGTATCGCGAGTTTGCCTATGATGGGCGAACACAGCATTCCATCCTTTCCTTTGCGGCCTTGGGCGACCATGCGGTTGTGGTTGATTCCCTGTCCAAGCGCTACAGCTTATGCGGTGCACGGGTGGGTTGTGTGGTCTCCCGCCATGCGGCGTTTAGAGATGCGATGAGGCGCTTTGTACAGGCGAGGCTGAGCCCGCCCACCTTGGGATTGCTCGCCGGTGAAGCGGCGTTGGACACCCCACAGTCTTATTTCGATTCGGTGACCGCTGCGTACGAAGGCCGGAGGAATGCGCTGGTCGAGTCGCTCAATGCGATTGAAGGCGTGTATACGCCTGTGCCTTCCGGTGCCTTTTACTGCGTAGTCCAGTTGCCGGTAGCAGCGGATGGGTTTGCACAATGGTTGCTCGAAGACTTTTCCCTGGATGGCAAGACGCTTATGCTGGCGCCAGCCGCTGGCTTTTACACCGAGCCTGAATGCGGCAGGGATCAGGTGCGCATAGCGTATGTGCGCAAGGTGGAAATCCTCCGTGAAGCGGTGCGCATTTTAGATGCCGCCTTAAAGGCGTATAATTCTTGACCGGTGTTTACTCGGAGTCAATCGCTCAGAGATTACCACACCTTTGGCCTGGCGGCTGAGGCGAGATATTTCGTTTCAGTTCGTTCCACAGCTGGGTTAAAGGCCGTCTTGACATCTGCTGTCGGGCGGGAAAATCCCCTTCTCTTTCTCGGAGGCGGAAGCAACACCGTATTCACTCGGGATTTCGACGGCTTGGTCGTTCATTTGAACGCAAAGGGCAAAAGGGTGGTGGGCGCAAGGGGAAATTCGGTTTTCGTACGGGCGCAAGCCGGTGAAGATTGGCATGAGCTCGTGTGCTGGACCTTGCAACAGGGCTTTGGCGGACTGGAAAACCTCTCGCTTATCCCAGGTCGCGTGGGCGCGGCACCCATACAAAACATAGGGGCTTATGGCGTAGCGCTTGAAGATGTTTTTCACGAGTTGTCAGCCTTGGAAATCGCCACGAACGAAATCAAAACCTTTGCCCGCTCCGATTGCTGCTTTGGCTATCGCGACTCCGTCTTCAAAGGTGAATTGAAGGGGCGATATGTGATTTTGTCCGTCGTCTTTCGACTCACCCGAGCCGACCACCGCATTCGCACCTCCTATGGTGCCATCAGTGATGAATTGCAAAGGCGAGGCATTACCGATCCCAGCATCCAAGCGCTGAGCCGTGTGGTGGTCGCCATCCGCCAGCGCCAGTTGCCCAATCCGAAAGTGCTCGGAAACAGCGGTAGCTTTTTTAAAAATCCAGTGGTCTCCGCCCAGCGATTTGAAGCGCTCAAAGCCCGGTATCCCGACATTCCTTCTTATCCAATAAGCCCTCAAAAGCACAAATTGGCAGCGGCTTGGCTGATTGAACGAGCGGGTTGGAAGGGTTGCCGCAAAGGCGATGTGGGGATGTACGCAAAGCAAGCGCTGGTAATGGTAAACCACGGCGGGGCGATCGGAACTGAGGTCTTAGAACTCGCCCGTGCTATGCAAGCGGATATTCATGAGAAATACGGCATAGAATTGGATGCAGAAGTCGAGCTGCACTAAGTGTCGTAAATTTGCAAAAAGTCGGAATGGTGGAATGGGAGATCGCTTTACTCGCGGTGGGACTGTTGGCGCTGGGTTTTGCTGGAATGGCTATAAAATTATGGGCTAAGAGAGGTGGGACCTTCTCCGGGACCTGTGCCAGTCAAAACCCCTTGCTGAAGGGTGAGGGTGAATCCTGCTCGCTTTGTGGAAAGCCGGCCGATGAGATCGGGAATTGTGAGAAGTCACGAGCCGATTTATAGATGGGCGAACCGTCGGAATCGCAGTAACTCAATCGCTTGACAGCACCGGCACGAGACGAAAAACAAGGGCTACAACTGTCTGTTGTGCGCATTTTGTCCTGAGGATTTGAAAAAACGGGTTGTGTGCTATAATTTTATCGCTTGAAAAGCTGTTATGGAAGCTGTAAGACAGCGAAATAGACCGGCCAAGCCCAGGTGGTTGCGCGTAAAATTGCCGGTGGGTAAAAAGTATGCGGAACTCCGGGGGCTGGTGGACAAGTACGGATTGCATACGATTTGCCAAAGCGGGAATTGCCCCAATATGGGTGAATGCTGGGGTGTGGGTACGGCCACCTTCATGATTTTGGGAAACACCTGTACTCGTTCCTGTGGTTTTTGTGCGGTATGGACTGGACGTCCCGATCGGGTGGACTGGGAAGAGCCCGAAAAAGTGGCGCGTTCCATCAAGCTGATGCAGATCAAACACGCGGTACTCACCTCTGTAGACCGCGATGACCTAAAAGATGGGGGGTCCATCATGTGGGCGGAGACGGTTAACGCGGTCCGCCGCATCAGTCCAGGCACCACAATGGAGACCTTGATCCCTGATTTCCAAGGCGTAGAGAGAAATATAAACCGCGTGATAGCAGTCGCTCCAGAAGTGATCTCGCACAACCTGGAAACCGTCCGCCGCTTGACGCGCCAGGTGCGTGTCCAGGCGCGATACGATAGGAGTCTGCAGGTCTTGCACTACCTCAAAAAAGCCGGGCAGCGCCGTACCAAGTCGGGTATCATGTTGGGTTTGGGCGAAAGGGAAGACGAAGTGATGGAAACTTTGGAAGACTTGCGAAGGGCTGATGTAGATGTGGTTACGCTGGGACAGTACCTGCAACCCACGCCTGCGCACATTCCCGTACAGGCCTTTGTCACGCCGGATGAATTCACCCGATACCGGGAAGCGGGCTTAAAAATGGGCTTTCGCTATGTGGAGAGCGGCCCGCTCGTGCGCTCTTCGTACCGGGCGCATAAGCACCTGGTGTAAGCCCAGCTCGCCCACCGCAGGAAGCTGATTTTATCGGGGGATCCCAAAAACCGCCCTAGGGCAAAAATAGATGCCAAAACCGAGAGCCAAACGCCACAGTGCTTGAATCTATCTCAAAAGTACTTCCACTCCTTTTATACCGCTGGCGGGCTGCAAGGGCAAAGCGCAATTTTAAGCAGTCCCAACCGCCAGCGACCCAAACCAACCAACAGCAAACCAATCCAAGCAACCCAACTACGCCAATCGCAGGGAGGACAAAGGTGAAAAACCCGACAGATGGGAACCCGATCAAACAATCCAATCCAAGTAAACGCAAAGCGACGCGACCAACTCAGTCAAGCCAACCGATCAACCGCAACCCGCCAACCCAACCAACAGCACAAAGCAACCCTATGGATCACAGCAAAAAACACAGTTTTTAATCCGCAAGCACAAAGACAAAAAAATAGGTTCTGCTTGAAAAGCGGCTGCGCACAAAAGAGCGCCAAAAAATAAAGAGCAACCCCCCTTTCAAACCGTCTCTTTTAGATGTAAAACCTAAAAAATTCCCTTCGCCTTTCAGACGCGCCCCAATTGGTCATATACAAAGAATCAAAGGGTTACCCCCCAGATGCCCATCCCTTAACAAAATCCGCATGGCCTGTTAGCGGGGCTGACCACGGAGATGAACGCAAAAGAGAACACCGCCTCCTCAAACCAAGCCCACGGGGACAAACACAAAAAACCCTTCTTTAAATCGGCAATCGGGAATGAAAACAAAAAAATAAGAGACCTTTTCACCCGTGTGTAGGACAAAATAAGTCCCGCCTTTCAGAGGCGCCCCAGTTCGGATAGATAGCAAACAGCAGGGCTGACCACAGAAAAAACAAAAGGATGCCATCAAAACCAGCCTAAAAGGATAAGCGCCGAGAAACAAGACCCTTTTCCAGCGCAACCCACAGGGACAAATACAAAAGCAAGCCCCTTTTAAACTGCCAAACGGGAAGAGAAAAATAATTCGCCTTTTCAAATCTACCCACAGTACAGAGCTAAAAAACACCCTCCTTCTAAACCGACCCGCAGAGATAGACACAAAAAAATAAGGCTGGCCTTTCAAACTGCTGCGCAGAGGTAAATAAAAAATAAGCCCTGCCTTTACAAATTTACCTCATAGACAGGCGACTGACTCAATAAAAATCAGCGCAGCTGACCACAGGGCAAACGCCAAAAAGCACCCTTTTCAAACGACTCAAAGGGAGAAACAGGGAGTAAGACCAAGTTTTCAAACCACCTACAGGAACAAACCACATGATAAAAATCAGCGTGCTGATTACAGGGACAAAGGAATAAGCCTTGCTTTCCAGACTGAGTCCACAGGGATAAAACCAAAAGGGTAAGAACGAGAACAGACTATCCTCGCAGGTTAAAAAGATAAGTGCGCTCCTTTCCAGATCGCCCACGGGATCAAAATCAAAAAAACAAGCCCCGCTTTTCACACGCCCGATTTGATCGGCATGGACGCTTACAACTGGCACACAGCACGCGAACAAAAAACGAGTTCCCCTTCACGCTGGCTCACAGGGAATGGAAAGAAGAAGCCGCTTTAACACCCCTCATAAACAAAAAGGCAAGACCCGCCTCAAGCCGCCTCAAAAGGCCAAAATCAAAAGATAAAGCACCCTTTTCCAGTCTGCTCAAGTCGCCGCTGTTACAAAGCGCATTACTTCAAATGCTCGGCGAGGAAGCCCAACATGCACGCGTACAATTCCAAGCTGTTTTTTTCCCTGTAGAATCCGTGTCCCTCGTCGTACTTAACCATATAAGGAACTTCAAACCCCCTAGCTCTGAGCGCGGTCACGATCTGATCCGACTCGTCGATATGGACCCGGGGGTCGTTTGCCCCTTGGGCTACGAATAGCGGTTTTTGTATTTTGTCGGCTTGATATACAGGGGATACCGCCTTGGCGATTTCAGCCTCTTTGGGATCGTCCAAATCATACCATACCTCTTTTAGCTGTTTCTTATAAGGCTTCCAATATTCGGGAATGGAAGCGAAGAGGGTACGGATATTTGAAACCCCTACGTAGTCCACACCACAGGCGTAAAGCCCAGGCGTTTTAATCAGGCCCATCAAAGCGGCATAACCCCCATAACTGGCCCCATAGATAGCGATTTTGTCTTTGTCTATCCAGCCTTGTGCCATGCAGTACTCGACGCCGTCTTCCACATCGTCCATCGTCTTTCTACCGACTTGTTTCAAGCCGGCTTGCAGGAATTTTTTACCGTATCCACCTGAAATTCTAAAGTTCACCTGCAAGGTGGCATAGCCTCTGCTGGCAAAGAGCTGGGCTTCCGGATTAAACCCCCATACATCTCTTACGCCTTGGGGCCCACCGTGGGGATTTACGATTAAAGGTACCTTTTTGCCTTCCAAAGCGGCTTGGGGTAGGGTGATGTATCCGTGAAGGGTCAAGCCGTCACGCGATGGGAACGCGATGGGGCGCATCTCTGCCATATCCACCTCCTTGAGCTGTGGCATCAAATCGTAGAGAAGGGTAAACTTCTTTGTCTTTACATCGTATTGATAATACCTGCCATACAGCTTATCACTCTGTGTTACGATGAGATATTGGTCTTCATCGTCATCGCGATCCACGACGTAGAATTCCTTTCCCTTGAACGCCTTCTCCATTTTCCGGTACAACTTCTTATAGGTCCTACTCACTGGAACGATTTGGTATTTCTCACCTTCGTAACTGAAATAGTCTGTCTCGTAGTTCCTCTTTCGGGAGCGATGCATACCGGATACATCGTAGTCGGGATGGGAGAAAACCGATTTGATCACCTTGTTTGTCTTTAAATCGTAAAGGACGATTTGCGTCTTGTCGCTATCCAGATTCGTAGCGACATAGGCGTCGTTTGGATCAGCTGTGGTATAATTAAACCCGATGACGCCAAAATTATCCTTCCAATTCGTCTGCTGCAAGAGATGAAATTTTTCTGTCTCTAAGTCTTTGTAATACAATTCATTATCCACGCCACGTACCAATTTGGAATACCCCCTCAGCACCCCGTCCTTATCGAATATAAAATCATCGATGGGGTTGTTTGCGTCCCTGTTCTCAAAGAGCTGCTCCAATGCGCCGGTGACCACATTCAATTTGTAGGGTTCAAATATTTGGGGATTATTTTTATTCATCGAGATAATGACGTAATCCTTTTGATCTTTCAAAATATTGATAATATATGCTTTTACACCGTCGAAAGGGGTGAGGTCTTTGGTGTTGCGACCATCGATATCGGCCGCATAGACATGGTAATTTTCATCGCCTCCGTTATCCTTAGCAAAGGATAAGCGCTTATCGTTAATCCAGCCATAATCCCTTATGAGCTCATCTCCTTCCTCAATGGCTCTCTTTACCTCACCCGTGGCGATTTCCTTCACATAGATATGCCGCTTCCCGTTTTCGTCCTTTTCCCTATAAGACATGTATTTGCCGTTGGGAGAGAGTCGGAAAGACGAGGCCTTGGGTTTGGCAAAATAGTCGGCGACTCCATATTTAAAATCCCCCTTATCAAAGGCTGCCAAAGCTTTTAGTTCCACCTCAGAAGAGGGCAGGTCTGTGTTGCCGGGCTGCTTGCGTTCGAACTTTTCTAAGTCCAACGGCGTTTGCACCCCCGCTTGAGAAAGCATTCCCTCAATTTTATCCGCTGTTAACCTACCCTTATAAGCCAACTGCATTTTTGAAGAGGTGAGAGCCAATTTGTCACCCTCAAAGGTGGTTTGATCGAAGGGAACAGCGATGGTGCTTTGCGCCGGGATATCCATGGTGGTACTATATACGCCCTTCGATTTGGCGATGTGAAAAACCACCTCCATCTCCTTACCCTTTAGGTTGAGTGAGCCCTTCCAATCGCCCACTATATGCTGTGCTTTTGCAATCATAGTCGCCATCATCATCGCGGCAAAAATGCCAAATAGTTTGCGTTTTACGTTCATTTTTCTATAGGTTCAAGGCAGCCGAGCTGTTGAAAATCTTTCCGCAAACTCGAATATCGCTGAGCCTTGATTTCACATCAGTACATTTTATTCCTGCAAGTATAACGCTTTCTCGACAATTGGCCACCGCTTCATTCCATCGTTTAATCAGCCTCAAGCGCATACAGCAATCCACGGGCTTGGAATAAAACAAAACTCTGCTTACCTTTACCCTATGAATGACTCGATCACAGGGATTGTAATGGGTGGTGCATTCGGCGCTTTAGCGGGGTGGCTCATAAGCAAAATGCGAGCCGGTAGAAAAAACGCGCTTTTACAAGCCCAAAACGAGGGTCTGCGAACCCGCCTAACAGACTCAAAAACCAGGGAAGAAGCGGCCGATAGGCAATTGGGCGTGTTGCGATCCGAAAGGGAAGACTACCGCATTGCACTATCGAAGAAAGAGGTAGAGCTGCAAAACGCCCATGAGAAGCTCGAGAAGGGAAAAGAGGAATTGGAAAAGCTACAGGAAAAATTCACCACAGCATTTGAGAATCTAGCCAATCAAATACTGGAACAAAAATCCGAAAAGTTCACCCTTCAAAACAAGAGCAATCTCGAAGCCCTTTTAAACCCGCTCAGGGAAAGAATCAAAGATTTTGAGGAAAAGGTAGACCGAACCAACAAAGAGCACATCAGTCGGAACGAAGGGCTCAAGCAACAGATCACAAGCCTCAAAGAGCTGAACGAACAGATCACCAAAGAAGCCAACAACTTGACGAAAGCCTTAAAAGGTGAGAGCAAAACCCAGGGCAACTGGGGTGAGCTGATCCTGGCGCGCATCTTGGAAAAGTCTGGGTTGGAAAGGGGCAGGGAATTCGATGTACAACAGCGCTACACCGCTGAAAACGGTTCATACCAGCAACCCGACGTCATCATTCATCTGCCCGATGGGCAATCGCTCATCATCGACTCCAAAGTATCGCTAACGGCTTATGAAAGGTGGTGCAACGAAGTGGACGAAGCGAGAAAAGCGGAATTCTTAAAACTTCATCTGGCCTCGGTGGAGAGGCATATCAAAACCTTGAGCGACAAGAACTACCACATGCTCTACCAGATCGAATCCCCGGAACTCGTGTTTATGTTTGTGCCCGTTGAGCCCGCTTTTGCCGCAGCGCTTATCGCAAAGCACGATTTATACATCGAAGCCTTTGAAAAAAATATCGCAATCGCAACCCCCAGCACCTTAGTCGCTGCATTGCGAACCATCGAAAGCTTGTGGCAAGGTGAAAAACGCCAGAAAAACGCAGAGGCGATCGCGCGCCAGGCCGGTGCGCTCTATGACCAATTCAGCGGATTCGTGGAAGACCTCGCAATGGTGGGCAAGCGCATGGAAAGCGCCAAGAGGAGCTATAGCCGAGCGATGAGCAAATTGTGTGGAGGCAGCAGAAACCTCGTAAACAGCGCTGAAGGCCTGCGCAAACTGGGTGCCAAGTCGAAAAAGAGGCTACCCCCCACACTTTTAAGGCGGGCGGATGAAGGGGGGTAAAAAATGGAGGAATACACTGCTCACCGCCATCGGTGTTCTGCTGACCCTGCCCCTTCTCATCATCTCATGCTGCTATTTCTGGGTAGCGGCTGAAGCCAGGGGGCTCACTTACGATGAGATAGCACAAATTCCAAAAATTGAGGTAGGCCTGGTTTTGGGTACCAGCAAATCAACCGTTAGAGGGGTTAAAAACCCTTACTTCAGCTATCGCATGCAAGCCGCTTACGCGCTTTTTAAAGCTCAAAAAATAGATCGCATATTGGTGAGTGGGGACAACCGCGAACCCAATTACAACGAACCCTTTTACATGAAGCACGCGTTGATTCAACTCGGCGTTCCAGCAAACCGAATCATCGGTGATCGGGGCGGCTTGCGCACCCTGGATTCCGTCATACGCGCCAAATCGGTCTTCGGCCAGGATTCGATCATCATCATCTCGCAGCCCTTCCAAAACGAACGCGCTGTATTTATCGCCAAGCACAAGGGCATCTATGCCATCGGTTACAACGCGAAAAGCATAGACGAGAATTACCAGATGAGGCTCCGCGAATGCCTAGCGCGCACCAAAGCCGTGCTCGATATTTATGTCTTGGACACAAAACCCGAATATTTAGAAAGGCCGGTCGAACTATAAAAACCAGCAAAAACAAGGGGAATAAAGCCGCTTGCAGTTGCAAAGATCCAAAAATGCACCCCTATAAAAACGTTATCACCCCACCGATAATGCCGTGTTAAACGGGCTTAAAAAATCAGCTGAAAAAGTCGCATGCCCCATAACACAGGCATCAAACACCGCACAAAAGCGTCTGAGCATTTGAAAATTACACCCGCCCGGTTTATGCCCACAAACCCAGCAACCCATGGCCTAGGGTTCTGGTAGAGACAATGCATAGGGTTTCCTATATTTGCCAAAATTTTCCGCGTGAATGCAAAGGAACGGAAGCCAAAAAATTGGCTCAGGCTGCTGAAGAACAAGTACGTCATCATCAGCACCCTGTTTTTGGTATGGATGTGCTTTTTAGACTCCAACTCATGGTTGGCACAAAAAGCCCTCAGCGATGAGATATCCCGGTTAAAAGCGCAAAAAAAACACTATCAAGCCCAAATAGAAGCGGATAAAAAATCATTGGAATCGCTGCGCAAACCCGATTACATAGAACGCTTTGCCCGTGAAAAATACTATATGAAAAAGGACGGCGAAGAGGTTTTCATCATAAGGAAAAAAGAAGTTGAGTGAGGCGCTATCGAGGTGTGATTTGCACCCAGCCGTATGGGCATCGGTAGCAAGCCTCGTTTCTCCAGCCTAGGTCTTATCTCAGATGGCGCAGGGGGGCGAGCGCAAAAAGCCAAGGCCTTTATTTTAAAAGGCCTTTACATTTAAAGGGGTAAGACAGGACAAACACACAAAAATGAGGAAAGCCCTCCTCTTTCACCCAACAAAGATAAGATTTTTGCAGCAAAGCGCAGCTCGGCTTTTGCTTTCCCTCCTATCCACGACCGCAGAATGGCTCCGGCATAGCGCAACTCCATTTTAAAACCCGCGCTTGTTCTGATGCATTTAAATCGTATATTGGCAAACTGAAATGTCACGCAAAAAGCACACGCATAGGAATAGCGTCTAACCGGTAAAAACCAAGCGCAGATGAAGCGCAATTCTTTACGATCGATCCCGATATTCTTAGCTTTTTTGTGTATGGGATTCGGAGATGTCGTCGGGCCGCTCACCAGTCAACTGCAAGCGGAATACCAACTCAGCCACCTACTAGCCGGCTTGGTCACCTTTATGGGTTTTATCACCTTTGGCCTTTTGTCCGTCCCCATGGGTTTGTATCAGGATAGAAAGGGGAAGAAGTTCGTGTTAACCCTCGGACTGATCGCAGCGCTCCTGGGATTGGTTTTACCCATTCTCGGTCATTTCTCATCATTTGGGCTGTTGTTGGGGTCTTTGTTGCTGCTCGGAGCCGGGGCCACCACCTTACAAGTGGCCGGAAACCCGATTATGCGCGATGTTTCACCCGCGGGCAAATACGCTAGAAACCTCTCCTTTGGCCAGTTCGTAAAAGCCATCGGATCCCTGTCTGGATCCCTATTGCCTCTATTGGCTGCCCAATATTGGGGTATGGACTGGAAAGTGGTCTTTCCCATCTATTCGGTGATCGTCCTGGTCACGGTCATCTATCTGACTGGGGTTAAAATTGAAGAAAAGCGCCTTGATTCGGGTTCATCAGCCTCTTTGGGTTCGGTTTTGAGGCTGTTGAAAAACCGATATGTGTTTCTCATGGTGCTCGCCATATTCCTATACGTGGGTATAGAGGTGAGCATGAGCGCCAAACTGCCCAACTACTTGGCCGAAAGATTTCACTTTGACATCAAAACATTGGGGTTGTGGGGGACGCTGTTCTTTTTTCTCGCATTGACGACCGGGCGCTTCCTCGGAGGCCTTATCTTGAACTGGATGTCTCCTGCCCGATTTTTAAGACTGACCACAGCCCTATCCCTTATCGGTATCGCCGGGCTCTATATCGCAAACAGCACGCCAATCGGTTTTATCAGCATTTTCATCATCGGATTGGGTTTTGCAAACGTATTTCCACTGATCTTTTCCATCGCCATAGATGCCATGCCCGAGCGAAACAATGAAATTTCTGGATTGATGATCACCGCGATAATCGGGGGGGCAATCGTACCCCTTATATTTGGCGCGGTCGCAGATACCTTTTCCCTGATGGCTGGCTTTGCCGCAACCCTACTCTGCATGGGATATATTTTTGGGCTGTCGCTCTGTGGCATAAAAATCGATAAAAATGGACATCTGGCGTGACGAAAGGGTTGTGTTAACCCTCGATGCGGGGCGAACGAATTTTGTCTTTTCAGCGATGAAGGGGGGCGAAGAGGTCGTTGTACCCATGACTCAGGCATCCCATGCCGATAAGCCAGACCTGTGTTTACGAGGTATCACAGATGGGTTTGAGGGTGTTTTAAAATCGTTAAGGGAAAAACCGGTCGCCATCAGTTTTGCCTTTCCTGGACCGGCCGATTACAGGCGCGGCATCATCGGGGATTTACTCAACTTCCCCGCCTTTAGAGGCAGTGTGGCCCTGGGTCCCATGCTCGAGGCGCACTTTCAAATCCCCGTCTTTATCAACAACGACGGCGATCTGTTCGCCTATGGTGAAGCCTTGGGGGGTGTGCTGCCCGAAATCAACAGCCGACTCGAAAAAGCACAGAATCCCAAGCGGTACAAAAATTTAATCGGTCTCACCTTGGGAACCGGGTTTGGAGGCGGATTGGTGCACGACGGTATCTTGCTTGTCGGGGACAATTCCATCGCTACAGAGGTTTGGTTGACCTCCTCTCGCCTGTTTCCCGATCGATTTGCCGAAGAGGGGATCAGCGCACGCGCCATCCAACGCGTATTTTTGGAGCAGGCCTCAAGAGATTACGCAACGGATATAAGGACCAAAGCCATATACGACATAGCTACAGAAGCGGACAATCCAGATCGAGATGCAGCCCGGAGGGCATTTGCAGAGTTCGGTAGGTGTTTGGGAGATAGCTTGGCCAATTTGTTGACGATTGCCGATGGGATTGCCGTCATGGGGGGCGGCCTGACCGGGGCGTGTGAATGGTATATGCCAGCCCTGATGCGCGAGTTAAATGCCCCGTATCGTACCGCCGATGGGAAAGTCTTACCCCGTTTGGCACAGCGCGTTTACAATATCGACGATACGGATCAATTCCGCGAATTTCTCACCGACCGCTCAAAGGCGATCCGCATTCCCGGCACCGACAAAACGGTTAAGTACGACCTCGAACCCGTCTTGGCTTTGTGTTCGAGCCAATTAGGTGCGAGTAAAGCGATCGCTATCGGCGCTTACGCCTTTGCACTGAAGAATTTATAACCGCAAAAATACTCAAGCGGACAGCTTTACAGGCTAGGGCTTCTATAGACGTCGATCATTTTTGGATCAGCACCCGAGAATGATCCCTGCGACATCTCATCACCTATATCCAATTAAACCCGATAAAACCGCAGTCCGCGCAACTCATCGCTTTTTCAGACCGCCAGACGCAAACAAAACACCCCAAGTCCAAACCGCCTATGCCAACCGCAGTAGAAAAGACCCATGCAAAGGACTCGACGAAAGACAAGAGAAAAATAAGGCAACAGCCCACCTGAGCAGCGACGAATCACACCGACGAATCAGCCAAGCCAAACCCATCGCATATTACTTTTCTGAATTATTTTTTGAAATCGAGACCACCAATTCCAACCCGCAAAGCACTCGATCAACAGCACGACCGCCTCGATCGCCGATAGGGGTAGCCATTTGAGGATTTCAATCCAGAGACTTCAAAATCAACGGAGTATCCCTAGAAGAACGGGCCATGCCCCATGGTGAAAAGGCAAGCACAAAAAACGATGTCACCTTCGTCTTGACCGCCCATTAAAATTAGAACTTTGGCCATCAGCTTTGTTAAAATCTCACTGCGTCTCTCATTGAGGGGGGCGATTTTACGGCTGCTCATCGCGCATGGAATAAGGAAAATACTCTTTATCGACGCCCCTATGCGTGTTGGGCTTATCCGACATTTTAAAATCGATTCTGCCGCCTTTTAATAGGTCTGCATGCCTGATATAATTAAATGGATAGGGCTTGCCATTCAACTCAACCGCATCGACAAATACATTTTTTCTCGAATTATCCGTGCTTGAAATGACAAATGTCTTTCCGTTTTCCAACTTCAAGGTCACCTGATCAAAGAGCGGGGCGCCGAGCGCATATTGACCCGTTCCCGGACATACGGGATAAAAACCCATGGCGCTAAACACATACCAGGCGGAGGTCTGTCCATTGTCCTCATCGCCGCAATATCCGTCCGCTCGGGGGTTATAGAGTCTATTCATGGCCATTCGAACCTTAGCTTGGGTTTTCCAGGGCTGTCCCACATAATCGTACAAATAAATCACATGTTGAGACGGCTGGTTGCCATGGGCGTAATTCCCCATATGGTCGATTTGCATCTCGCGCATTTCATGGATGACACCCCCGTAATAAGAAGCATCGAATTTGGGAGGCATTTCAAAGACCGTATCGAGCCGAGCGATAAACGCATCCCTGCCACCCATCAAATCTATCAATCCACCGACATCGTGAAACACCGACCAAGTGTAATGCAGCGTATTTCCCTCCGTAAATGCATCCCCCCATTTCAAGGGGTTAAAGGGGGTTTGAAATGTACCGTCCCGATTTCTGCCACGCATCCATCCCGATTCCTTGTCGAATACATTTCTAAAATTTCGGGCTCTTTTGGCAAACCGATCGATTTCCACTTGCGAACGACCCAGTTTTCGCGCCAATTTCCAAATGCAGAAATCGGCATACGCATATTCCAAGGTCCGTGCGGCACTCTCATCGATTTTGACATCGCAAGGCACATATCCCAACGCATTGTAATAGCCTGCCCCATAGCGACCGACAGAGCTGATGCCCGGCTTATGTCCGGTCGTGTTTTTTAGCACGGCCTCGTACAGGGTTTGAATATCGTAACCGCGGATCCCTTTGAGGTAGGAATCGGCTGTTATAGCGGCGGAATTGGAACCGATCATGCAATCCCTATGACCCGGGCTGGCCCATTCCGGCAACCAGCCGCTCTCCTGATACGCATTGACCAATCCTTGCATGATCCGCGCATTCAAGTCCGGATACATCAAGGTGAAAAAGGGGAAAACCGCCCGAAATGTATCCCAAAAGCCATTATCGGTAAACATATAGCCGGGCAGCACTTTGCCATTATACGGGCTGTAATGGATCACCTCATCCTTGGCATTTACCTCATAAAATTTTCTCGGAAACAGCAAAACCCGATACAAGCAGGAGTAAAAAGTTTTCAGCTGATCAGCGGTACCTCCAGTTACTTCGACCCTTTCCAATTCCCTTTCCCAAGCATCTTTCGCTTCTGCGCGCAGTCGCTCGAATGACTGATCTCCCAGCTCCCGATCTAAATTCAGCTGGGCCTGTACAGGGCTGACAAAAGAAGAGGCCACTTTGACGTGAACGACTGCTCCCTTTTTAGTCTTAAATCCGACCACCGCCCCCACATGATCGCCCATTGCTTCACGGGATCCCTTTGTCAGCTTATCCTCCTTCCACGTATGCGTAAACTCGAAATCCCTATCGAACTCGGCGACAAAATAATTGTGAAAGCTCTCCGGCACACCGCCATGATTGTTTCGGCAATACCCGATGATCTTTCGCTCCGCTGGAATGATCACCACTTTTGAACCCTGGTCGAAGGCATCCAAAAGAATGTATGAGTGTGCATTTTCGGGGAAGGTAAACCGAAACATCGCCGCTCGTTCGGTGGGTACCACGGCTGCTGTCACATCATAATCCGCCAAGTAAACGGAATAGCTATAGGGTTTGGCTTCTTCCGCCTTATGGGAAAACCAGGAGGCCCGCTCCGATTCATCAAATTTTAGGTCGCCGGTCACAGCCATCAGAGAAAATGCAGCGTAATCGTTAATCCAGGGACTGGGTTGATGGGCCTGTTTGATGCCCCTAATCTTTTTGGCATCATAGGTATAGGTCCAACCATTTCCCATCTCACCCGTTTGCGGCGTCCAAAAATTCATCCCCCAAGGCAAGGCTACGGCGGGATAGGTATTGCCATTTGACAGGGCGTGCTCCGAATCGGTTCCCATCAATGGATTCACCCGATCTACGGCAGCCAAGCGATGGCGTTCTACGGCATGATCGCCCCTACACGCAGTTAACAAAGCGACAAATAACAGCAGACCGAGTTTGTTCATAGTCTTTCTAAACCTTACAAGCTGTCCTTCACACGAGCCTCGTCAGGCGATACATCCTTCAAATCTACGAATAAACTCGGAAATGCAAAAGCGTTTTGATACAGATTATATTTGTATGCGTTCACTTTCCCCCTTGAGTCCGAGCCGGATTTGCGCTTCTATCCCTATAGCATGTATCCATATTCAGCTGTACAGCGCCCTTTCTCAAATCGTAAATCAACTCCACAAGATTTGTAAACCCAAGGGTTCGTTATTAATTTTCTATAATTGCAACTTAATAGTAGTGGGAGACCGCCGAACGAAACCGGAACGCATCGATTATCTAAACAAAAGAGTATTTTAAAATGAATCTGACAAATGAAGAGGCGAGCTATTTATTGAAATTAAAAAAAGTGCTGTCCAACCCAAATCAGCAGGTTGATTTAAAGCATAAAAAAAATAAATTAGAACTGATCTCCCAGCGAGATTCCAACTATACTTTTGGATTGGAAATAACAACCGGTAAAAAATTTACTTTAAAAGCTTCTACTCACCATTTTGAAAGCCGCTCATTTATTGGCTTATTGCGAATTGACTTCAACGGTGGACACCGTAACCCGATAGAAATTAAAGGCAGATATCCTGCGTATTCGAAGAAATATGCAGGTAAATGGTTTTCTCCCGAGGAACCTCATATGCACGTATATGTTCAGTCCTATAAGCCATTGGCATGGGCGATTCCATTATCGGATACGAGTTTCCCAATCAAAAAAATCAAGGCCCGATCCGACTTGAGCGATTTAATCTTTAAGTTTGCAGAAGAGGTTAATTTAATATCTAAAATAACCATACAAGGGGCTATATTTTGAATTCGATACATACATACGTAGATCGTTACTACGATTGGTTGAAAGAAAAAACCTTTATCCAAAAAGGGGAAACCACGGACTGGTTTATAATCCATACGCCTTTTACGAGTGCATTTAACGATGCGATTGAAATTTATGCCAAAAAGAGCGGAACCCATCTAAAATTGAGTGATGACGGGGAAACGCTTTCCAATTTGGCACTACAAGGCTTACGTATACAAGGTTCAAAAAAAAGAAGGAATTTACTAGATAGCATATTGCTCAATTATGGAATCAGGGTAGAAAATGATGAATTGACAATTGAAACCGATATAGAAGGGTTCGCCCAATCCAAACACAATTTGCTGTCGGCAATTGTTGAGGTCAATGATATGCACGTTTTGTCAGAACCCAACATCGCTTCGATATTCAAAGAAGACGTCAGAAATTATCTAGACGCCCAAAATATAATTTATACCCCCGATTTTACTTGTACAGGCTCTACGGGCCTAGCGTTCAACTTTGATTTTCAAATCGCAAGAAGAGATAAGGAAATCGTAATAAAATCATTCAGTACCATTACCCGATCTAACTTGCCTGCATTTTTGTTTTCCTGGGCAGACATTAAGCCCACACGACAAAAAATAGCGAAAAAAAATCTAAATGCAATTGCGGTAATCAACGATGAAGAGAAGGAGGTGAAATCCGAATTTTTGGAAGCCCTCAAGACTAAAAATGCAAACTATATACTTTGGTCTGAACGAAATTCAGAAGTCAACAAAGAGATGCTTACAGCCGCTTAGAAAAAAACGGTGGATAATACAGAAAAGCCCTTTCAAACCAGTCCAAAGAATCAAAAACAAAGCCACTCCTTTCAGACCAAGCCCGCTGAGATAAAAAGAGAAAAATAAGCCCCGATTTTCAAACTCGAACGAAAGGACAAAACAAATAAGCCCCGATAATATAGCGGTGATACCGGCATGAGCTAAAAACCCATTCCAATCCGAAAAGGACCACACTTTCGTCCTGTATGACCTTATTTCAGCTCCAGTTTCTCTGTGTATTCGGTCCTCACGCACCCGATAATCTCGTTTATGCGCCTTTGGTTAGGCCTTGTCAGTCTTGGTGACAATGTGCTGTTCGGATGATGATACACCGCCCACGCCTACCCCTAAGCCTTACAAGTTCGACACATCTGTTATCAAAAGCACTGAAGGCCTGTTAGCCTGCGCACGGATGGACAAGACTGGCGAGGATATTGTTGGATAATGCCAAAAAGGGACAAGCTCAGGATAATTTAATCCATGTATCTCTATGGCGCCAGCCCTATCCAACAGCTACTCATTTCAAGCGCTCAATCACGCGCAGTTTATCTCGCCATACAACCTTAGTTTATCCCTTATCTCAAGCCCATATGTCTTTGGGGGGCAAGGAATCACTTCAAAGCGAGCCAATCGATTGGCTCTTTGCCCTGTTGGACGAGGTATGCATTGGTCTGGCTGAAGGGTTTGGAGCCAAAAAAACCGCGATGCGCAGCGAAGGGCGAAGGGTGAGCGGAAGTCAAAACCAAGTGTCTTTGCTTATCGATAAAAGCTCCTTTCTTTTGCGCATAAGCACCCCAGAGGATAAATGCGATGTGATCCTGCTCCGCAGCCAAGCTGTGGATAACGGCATCGGTAAACAACTCCCAACCCCTATTTTGATGGGAGCCCGCCTGCTGCGCCTGAACGGTAAGCGTGGCGTTTAACAAGAGCACCCCTTGTCGCGCCCAAGGCGTCAAGTCCCCGCTCTTAGGGCTGGCACCGCCCAAATCATCGTGCAATTCCCTATATATATTCTGCAGGGAAGGCGGCAGGCTTATCCCAGCTGGAACGGAGAAGCTCAAGCCGTGTGCCTGACCCGCCCCATGGTAGGGATCCTGGCCCAGTATAACCACTTTTACAGCTGAGAAAGGGGTTTGGGAAAACGCATTGAAAATCTGTCCCCCCCTCGGATACACCGTGTGATTTTGATATTCGCGCCTGACGAAGGAAACCAGCTCGATAAAGTATAACTTCTCAAACTCGGCCGTTAGTTTTTCGTTCCAAGAAGTCTCGATCTGCACCTTCATAAGCCCAGCTCAATTGCCCAGTCACCTAAGTATGCATCCCACCATCTACGCTGAGCACCTGGCCTGTGATATAAGCAGATAGGTCGGAGGCCAAAAACAAGCAAGCGTCGGCCACATCCCTCGGTGTTCCACTTCGCTTTAACGGGATGGCATTTCGCCAGGATTCCAAGGCTTTTTGATCCAAGTCAGCCGTCATCTGCGTCTCGATAAAACCGGGTGCTAGGGCATTGCAACGGATCTGGCGGGCGCCGAGCTCCAAGGCTACCGATTTGGTAAAGCCGATGATGCCCGCCTTGGAAGCGGCGTAATTGGCCTGCCCCGCATTTCCCTTTATGCCGATCACCGAGCTCATATTGATGATGGAGCCCGATCGTTGCTTTAACAGGGTTCGCTGTACCGCCTGGGTCAGATTAAAAACAGACTTCAGGTTGACTGCCATGACGTCATCCCAATCCGATTCGCGCATGCGCATCAGGAGTTTATCGATGGTGATCCCCGCATTGTTGACCAAGATGTCTATGCGACCGAAGTCGTTTAAAACCCCATCGACTAGGCTTTGCGCCGCCTCGTAATCCGCTGCATCGGACTGATAGCCTTTTGTTTTACCGCGTGCCTTTAATTCGCTCTCCAGTGCTTGGGCCTGGGTCACCGAATGGGCAAAGCTAAAGGCCACATCGGCCCCCTGTTGCAAGAACAACTCGGCGATTGCTTTGCCTATGCCCCGCGTAGCCCCCGTTATAAGAGCTGTCTTACCCGATAGTAATTTCACCGCACTTAGCTTTGGGTCAAAGATACATTTTTTTAAGCGCGAAGCACTGCGCAGGTGCATGGAACCCAATCCGAGTGCACGCAGCCTATGGCCGCGCCTTCATCCGGATCACATTTAAAGCACTACCCGCTTTGAACCATTCGATCTGGACGGCATTGTAGGTGTGGTTCGTCCGGATGATAGTCCGGCTGCCATCGCTGTGCACCGCTGCCAGGTCAATGGGCTTGCCCGGTGCAAATCCATCCAAATTCAAGAAATCAAAGGTATCGTCTTCCTGAATTGTATCGTAATCCGCTTCATCCGCGAAGCTGAGCGCCAGCACACCCTGCTTTTTCAAGTTGGTTTCATGAATGCGGGCAAAGGACTTTACCAATACAGCCCGCACGCCCAAGTGACGGGGCTGCATGGCCGCGTGCTCGCGCGAAGAGCCCTCCCCATAATTGTGGTCGCCCACCACGAGGGTTGGAATCCCTTTGGCTTTATGAGCGCGCTGCGTATCCGGCACGGGCCCATAGGTGCCGGTCAATTGGTTTTTCACCGCGTTGGTCTTCATATTAAAAGCGTTTACCGCAGCGGTTAAAGTATTGTCGGAGATCTTATCCAAATGTCCGCGGTAGCGCAACCAGGGGCCAGCCATAGAAATATGGTCGGTCGTACACTTTCCATAAGCTTTGATCAGCAGCTTGGCGCCGGTGATGTTCTTCCCATCCCAGGGCGGAAAGGGTTCCAGCAATTGGATGCGTTCGGAATTCGGATCCACCACGATTGCAACACGATGACCTTCCTTCGCAGGGGCTCGGTATCCCAGCTCGCCCACATCAAAACCATCGGGTGGCAATTCACAGCCTTGTGGTTCATCGAGCACCACCCACTCGCCGGCTTCGTTCTGCAATTTATCCGTGATGGGATTGAATCCCAAATCGCCGGCGATAGCAATGGCTGTAACCAATTCAGGCGAACCCACAAAGGCATGCGTATTGGGATTTCCATCGGCGCGCTTGGCAAAATTTCGGTTAAAGGAGTGCACGATGGTGTTGGCCACCTGTGACTCGGTCTCTTCCCGATGCCACTGGCCGATGCAAGGGCCACAGGCATTGGCGAGTACCGTGCCGCCAATCTTTTCAAAGGTATCTATGTATCCGTCTCGCTCGATGGTGTAACACACCTGTTCAGAGCCCGGTGTAATCGTGTATTTCGATTTCACCCGCAACTTCTTATCGTGCGCTTGCCGGGCGACAGAAGCCGCCCGAGAGATGTCCTCATAAGAAGAATTGGTGCAAGAGCCGATGAGGCCTACCGAAACCCGTACCGGCCAGTCGTTCTCCTTGGCCACTTCGCCCATCTTGGAAATGGGGGTGGCTATATCCGGCGAAAAAGGGCCGTTCAAGTGCGGTTCCAACTCGTCTAAATCGATTTGGATCAACTCATCATAATATTGGACTGGGGCCTCATAGACCGCTTTATCGGCGCATAGGTGCGATCGGTTTTGCACAGCCCATGCGGCTACTGTATCCCTGCCGGTGGCTTTTAGATAGCGCAGCATGGAATCGTCGAAAGCAAAGAGGGAAGTAGTGGCACCGATCTCGGCGCCCATATTGCAAATCGTGCCTTTACCGGTACAGGAAAGCGAATGGGCCCCTTCACCAAAATACTCTAAGATAGACCCCGTACCCCCTTTTACCGTCAAGATACCCGCCACCTTTAAAATGATGTCCTTGGGTGCTGTCCAACCATTTAAGCGCCCGGTCAACTGCACGCCGATCAATTTGGGAAACTTCAACTCCCACGGCATACCCGCCATGACGTCGACCGCATCGGCACCCCCAACCCCGATAGCGAGCATGCCCAATCCACCCGCATTGGGCGTATGGGAATCGGTACCGATCAGCAAGCCACCGGGAAAGGCATAATTCTCCAATACCACCTGATGAATGATCCCCGCGCCCGGCTTCCAAAATCCGATGCCGTACTTGTCTGAGGCCGATTCCAAAAAGCGATATACCTCATCGTTGCGGTGAATGGCTTCGCGCAAATCCGTATCGGCGCCCACCCGTGCCTGAATCAAATGGTCGCAATGCACGGTAGCCGGAACGGCGGTCTTCTGCTTACCGGCCTGCATAAATTGCAGCAAGGCCATTTGTGCGGTGGCATCCTGCATGGCCACGCGGTCGGGGGCAAAACTCACATAGGATTTACCGCGTTCATAGGCCTCTTTGGGCGTGCCCGCGTACAGATGCGCGTACAGTATTTTCTCGGATAAGGTCAGCGGCCTATCCAAGATTTTGCGCAACCGACCGATGCGCACCCCCATTTGCGCATATACAGCTCGAATCACTTCCGCATCAAATGGCATATCGCGAGGTATGGGTCAAGATGCGAAGATAAGCAATTTGGGGCAACCCCAAACAAACCGCCCCCCATTTAACCCGATTTTTGCCGGAAATAACAAGCCCGACAGCGCTGACAGGCCGAAGAAAGGCATCCCAAACCATTCCGTTCACTTATAGAAATAGGTCATATATTTGCAGGCGCAAAGGCGCTGACCTGGTAGCTCAGTAGGTAGAGCATCTCCCTTTTAAGGAGAGGGTCCTGGGTTCGAGACCCAGCCAGGTCACATAGGAATTCTCATAAACTACGAGACTTTTTCTCTTATCAGATGCTTCAATCCCTGCCGCATTCCATCGAACAAAGAGACCCTAATCGTTCGTTCAGCTGTTGTACTGCGCGGCTCGGTCATCGGTCATCACAATTACTGAGTCCTGTTTGATAAGCAGCGTTAAAAGTTGAATCATTTCCTACTCTACCGCTACTTTTCTTATACCATCAGCTATTTTTTCAACAATGGAAGCAGAAAGAAACGCAGGAGGCCTTCCTCCCACCAATTCAAACAAAATCCCTATAGGGCGCAATGTAGTTCTCCCATTCCTTTTTCTCCCTATCCGGATCTTTTATTCTCTGTGATAGAGGTCTGATGCCAAGAAGAATGATCCCAAAAATGTTCTCGAATCACTTCGACGGCTTCTTCACGTCTGCCTTGACTGATAAATTTTAAAAATCTATTATAAAAATCCTTATCGGCTTCAGGCTTGCAAAGGTCTTTTCTGATGGCTTTCACGTTGCCACAAAGCCCAAAAAAGTAGGCCGAGACAAGGATATTTAAAATGAGGGCGATTAAAGCAGAAACAACCAGAGAAGCTGACATAACAATTGATTTTATATAAAAATTAAACACGCGAAACACATACAAAGGTATATAATTTATTCCCGCCCCCGGCTGATTCTAAATGGCATAGAGGGGTTTTAAATTCTCCCATCCTTTTGTCTCATCATCCCCATCGGGTTTTTTGAATGCACCTTTTCTACAAATAGACGCTTGCGCTATCTTTGTTCCAATGTCCGATTTCTATGAAGCTATATCGACTGCAGGCAAAGCAAAAACTGCCGATAGACATAGATACAGCATGGGATTTTTTATCGGATCCTAAAAACCTCCGCGTGATTACCCCTGCGGATATGGGATTCGAGATTGTGTCCGGCGCCGAAAAAAAGATGTTTCCCGGACAAATCATCCGCTATAAGGTAAAGCCATTGTTCGGGATTACCACCACTTGGGTAACTGAAATCGCTCAGGTTGTGGAGCGGAAGTACTTTGTAGACGAGCAGCGTTTTGGACCCTATTCCTTTTGGCATCACAAGCATTTCTTACGGCCGGTAGCCGGTGGTGTAGAGATGGAAGACGTGGTGGACTACAAGCTCCCCTTAGGGCTTTTGGGTGCGCTGGCACATGCGCTTTTCATCGAGAAGCGGGTGCAAGCCATCTTTGACTACCGCGAGAAGGCGCTCAAAGGCATTTTTGGCACTTACGCCCAATCGGATTAGCCAGCTGCCCGTCCCAAAGATAACACAGCTGCACACCATGAGAAACCGAATTGCGCTTCTATGCCGCCAAACCGTGCGAACATTTAAGGATAGGAGTAAGAGAACGCGTACGGCATTTTAACCCTTCACGACAAGGACGGACAAAAAATAAAACCCGCTTTTTTAGATCCACCTCCACAGTACCACAGCTATCCCGCTCTTTTCAAACGGCCAAAGGGGAAAAAACAAGATCATCCTTTTAAACCGGTTGCCACCGGATAAGGACCCAAAACAGTCCCTCTTTTCGATGAACGGACAGGCAAAAAAGACATGCCCAGTCCTGACGTAACTAGCGGACCGAAGGACTCAAATATCAGATCACTTGCCTTACAAGAGAATCACACCCCACTCAGTGCTGCACATTGGGCTCAAATCGCGGCCGAGCTGCGAGAAAACATGCCATTCCACAGTCTCTATGCTTTACACAGCGTAGAGAAAGAGCTATATTTGTTCCTGAATCGCTCACGTGGTGAAATCGGTAGACACGCCATCTTGAGGGGGTGGTGTCCGTGAGGACGTGCTGGTTCGAATCCAGTCGTGAGCACAAAAACGCGATCGGCAAACCGCCTTCATCCAACCCCAAGCCCGATGATCCAAATCGCGTTGCCGAGACAGAAGCAAAGGGGCGGTTTCCGTTTTTAAGTCAAGGCACCCAGCCCAATCCAGGCAAAGTAAGGCAATCCAGCAAGTCAATCCAAACCACTCGATGAGCCAATCAGCTAAAATAAGCCCAATCAATCCAAACCAAACAACTACAACAACACAGCAACCCAAAACCACCAACCCATCCGATCCACTACAACCGCGCAGCAACCCAGCCAACGCAAGCACTCCAAACAACCAACCCATGCATCCGCGCAAAGCAACCCGAGTGCTCAAAAGCACCGCAAATAGACAAATCTCGCTTTTCAAACCCACACAAAAGAGCCAGACCGAGAAAACCACCCAGCGGCTTAACCCCAGACCGACCGCTTAGAATCGCCGACAAAACAACCCGACAACACAGCCGTGCAATCAACCCAGCCACTCGCCAACGCAACCCTAGGCAACCCGACTGCTCAAACGCGCACAAGCGAATAAGGACAAAAAACACTCCCCTTTTTCAACCCAACGCAAAAACACAAAAACGAGCGGGCAAATCGCCTTTCAGACCGAGCCACAGAACGAGAAAACAAGCGCGATCTTCAAACGCACACAAAGAGATAAGAGCGAAAAAACAAGTCTCCTCTTTTTCAAGCCGAATCAAAGAGACAATCTCCCTCCTTCAAGCCAACGCAACCGTCCAAGCCGCACAGCCAACCCAACCCGATCAAACCGCTAACAAAACAAAACAACAGCTCATCCTTACAGGTATAAAAGCGGAAAAATAACGCCTTTCTTTCCACCACCGTGCACAGATGCCCCAAAAAGTGAGCCTTCTTAGGCTGCTATGAAAAGACAAATCCCAAAAGGTAAAACCGACTTTTCGAAACCGCTCTCCTCAAGGGCAAAAGCAGAAAAGCGGTTCCGTCTTTCAAACCGACGCAAAAGACGAATACAAAAAAGCTAGCGCCTCACCCCCTTCCACAGAATAAAAATCAAAAGGCAAGCCCTATTTTCAAACCGGCTCAAAAGTTTAAAGGCAAAAAAACAAGGCCGCACGGGACGAGTCAGATGAAAGATAAGCCTATAAAAGATCAGCGCGCAAGAGAAGAGCTGCCCAAAGACAAGTCGAGCAACAGGCGAGTCGAGCAAGAGACAAGCCCACCTTAAACCTCTTACAAAAGAGGAGCTATACAAAAGGCAGGTCGGGCAGCAGAGACAAGTCCACAAAAGACAAACACCAAAAATACCCCTTTTTAGACCTTCAGTTGAGAGCAAAAAACAAGACACGCACCAAAACATCCCTTTTTAGATCATCGACTGGGATCAAACACCCAAAACAGCTGCGATCTTTTAAACTTCTACAAAAGACAGACCCACAAGAGACAAGCCCTATAAGGCAAGTCGGGCGGCGAAAGGGTTTACAAGTCGGCTGCACGAGCGATCAATTCAGCCAGGTCAAAGACGCCGACCTCGGTCTCTCTTTCCTCGTGCTTCACCCCGTCGGTCATCATGATATGGCAAAATGGACAGCCTGTAGCGATCACATCGGGTTTGACTTCCAGCGCTTGCTCCGTACGCGCGATATGGACATCTCGGTCGCCTTTTTCCGGTTCTTTAAACAGCTGTGCACCCCCTGCACCACAACAAAAACTCTGGCGCTTACAGCGCTTCATCTCCGTCAACTCGGCATCCAATCTTTCAATGAGCTGGCGAGGCGCTTCATACACGCCATTGCCACGGCCGAGATAACAGGGATCGTGAAAGGTAATGCACTTTCCAGCGTAGGCTTGCCCTTCGATTTGCAAGCGGCCTGCTGCCAAGAGCTCATCGATGAACTCGGTGTGGTGCAAAACCTCGTAACCGCCGCCCAAATCGGGATACTCGTTCTTCAGGGTATTAAAGCAGTGCGGACAGCTGCACACGATCCGCTTCACCCCATAAGCGTTGAGTCGCTCAATATTCGCGAAAGCCTGCATCTGGAATAGCCATTCATTGCCAGCGCGTTTGGCCGGGTCGCCTGTGCAGCGCTCCTCCGTACCCAAAACAGCAAATCCAATCCCACAGTGGTTTAAGATCTTTACAAAGGCCTTCGTTATCTCTTTGGCCCTGTCGTCAAAACTGCCGGCGCAACCCACCCAAAAGAGCAGCTCGGGTTCCTTCCCCGCTGCTGCCATCGATGCCATGGTAGGCACATTGAGCACATCACTCATATCCGATTGTTTCTACCCTCCTCCAACGCCCTCATTTCACCCGGCCTTCAGTTCTCCAGTTCAGGCGGTCTCCTTGTGGAAATGGCCAAGGCGCGGCATTGTTTTCCACATGAGCCATCATCGCATTCAATCCCTGGGGGGCTGCCGATTGCTCCATGACCAAATAGCGGCGCAAATCGATGATGATCGACAGCGGATCGATGCCCAGCGGACAAGCCTCCACGCAGGCACCACAGGTGGTACAGGCCCACAGTTCCGCCGGGCTTATATAATCGCCTAGGAGCTGTTTGCCATCCCCATCAAATCGGCCCTTGGTATCGATGATCCGCCCTACGGCTTCCACACGGTCGCGGGTATCCATCACGATCTTGCGGGGCGATAGTTCTTTGCCGGTCGCATGAGCTGGGCACACACTGCTGCATCGCCCACACTCCGTACAGCTATAGGCATTCATCAATTGGAGGCGGTTCAAATCCACCACATCCGATGCCCCAAACTTCAGCCCTACACCTTCATCAGAATCAGCCGGTTTCACAGGGGGATCCGCTTGGGGGTTCCCCATCAAAGCGACTTCCGCTTTGACCGATTCCAAATTGTCCAATCTGCCTTGGGGTCCCAACTCGGCATACCAAGTATTGGGAAAAGCCAAGAGAATGTGGAGGTGCTTGGAGTAATACAGGTAATTCAAGAACGCCAAAATACCGAGGATGTGAAACCACCAGGCACTCCGTTCCAGGGCCAGCAGCGCTTCCGCGGTGAGGCCACGCTGCAAAAAGGGCACCAAAATCCCGCTGATGGGAAAACTACCCACCGCTTTAAAATGCCCAAAACCGCGCAGTTGCAGGGCCCTATCAGCGGCATTCATCGTCAGGAATGCCAGCATTAAAAGCAGTTCAAAATAGAGGATTAAGTTCGCATCTCGCTTCGGCCACCCCCGCATTTCAGGCTTCCAAAAGCGCCTGAGGCGAAGGCTGTTCCTCCGAATCCAGAAAATGGTGACCGCTGCGATCACCCCGAGGGCCAAGCACTCAAAGCCCCCGATCAAAAAATTGTAAACCGGGCCTAAGACAGCGAGCACGCGATGGGTACCCAACACGCCGTCGATCAGGATTTCGACCACCTCGATGTTGATGATGACAAAACCCGCATACACGATGATGTGCAAAACAGCCGGTACGGGCTGCGCCAGCATTTTGGACTGCCCCAAAGCCAGGCGTAATACATGAGCCCAGCGCGCTGCCTTTCGATCCCTAGGGCCGATAGGCCTGCCCAATTGGATGTTCCTCCGCAGCTTGCGCATGTTGCGCACAAAAAGCCAAATAGCGGCGGTCAATACGAGGACAAAAACGAGGTTGGACACGTCCATCTATCTCGTAGAATCGGTTTGTTCAACAAGCGGAACACGGGGGTTCGACTTCTTACCAAAGATAGAAAAATGTACGTAACGCCTGGGATTCAAGCGCAAATCTCGTAGCAAGCCTTCCAATTGGCGACTGGCAGCCGCCAGGTTGTGATACAGTTCACCATCGTTTATGAGCAATCCCAGGCTGCCCTGTCCCTCATCGACCGACTTCAAAATGCCGTCTAAGCTCGTAGCTGCCCGATCCAAGCGCCACAATGTGGTATCGAGGGGGGCTTTTGAAAGCCTCGCCGTAAGGGCGGCGATATGACCGAGTGCTCGTCCCAGCTCACCCTTAGGACTCAATTGATCACCGATTTGCCCCGCCGCCCGATCGTAGCTTCCCAAGGTCTCTTCAAGCCTGATCAAGATGTTTTCGACATGGTGCCGGTTCTTGGGATTCACCAGCTTGCGAATGCCTACCAAAGTGGAATCCATATCGACGACGACCCTTTCCAACTTATTTTTGAGCCCTGTGATCGGGGCGAGAAATTCGTCGCCGAGCGCCGATTTCAAAGTATCACCCGATTGAGCTGCCGGGCCTTTCCAACTGATTTGCAAAGCGATTGCTTTGGTGCCGATCAAGTCTGATCCCACCACCTGGGCAACGGTATTTTTAGAGAAGTCCAAATCGGTATCCACCCGAAATTGAACCACCAAATCGCCGCCGCGACTCTTGTCGAATACCATGCGCTGCACACTGCCGACGCGCAGCCCGTTGATCCATACCTGACTGCCGGGCTGCAAGCCTTTTACATGGCTGTAAACCGCGTAAAAAGTACGCCCACTACGCCAGATATTGCGCCCTTTCAAAAAATTAATCAAATAGATGAAAAGCCCGATCGAAAGGAGGGCGATCAGTCCAGCTCTTGCATTTCTCGTGATCTTCAAAACGCTATCCTTATTTTATCAATTCTGCATCAACGCTCTCGCTAAGGTAAGCGATATTCTCTTACCATCCTGAAAAGCGACTAAAAAAGCATCTTTATACCCTTATTCTCTTGCAAGTCGTGCGGCCGGCTCACCGCCTCCTCGCAACGGAAAAAATTACCAGCGGTGTAGCCATACCGCCCCCCGCCCCCGAAAGCGCTTTTCAGCTCGCAGTGGAACCGAACTGGCGCAAAACTGCACCTCGAATACGGCACCGGCTTTGGACTTTCGACATCTCCTCCTCAGCCTTCTCCACCGCGCTGTGCGCCGAGCTGTTGGGCACTGCACAATGGACTGGACGGGTTTTTCCATCTTTACAAGCGACTAAAAAGGCTTGTTTAAACCCTTTTCGCCGTGCTTCTTCAAGCAGCGCATAGGCCTGTTGGATCGTCTTCACCGCCCCATAGGTATATCGGGTGTAGGGACCATTGCGGTAAGTTCGAATGGGGCGCAAGCCTTTAAAAATTTTATTGCGAACCGAAACGGGATGGCGCATAGCACAGAGTTGCACCCCATATACAACCCCTTTCGAAGGTGCCTCATCCGCACCCTTGTAGCGTCCCCAGGCCTTACGGGATACCGCTTTAAAATTATCGATTTCACCCTTGTACCGTTTAAAGGCGTCATAGAGCGCTAGGGCTATTTCGTCTTGCCCTTTTCCGCTGTTCAAATAACGCTCCTCCCTGCTGTTGGTCAAAAAGCCCAATTCCACCAACACACTCGGCATAATGTTTTTGCTGATCACCCAAAAACCCGCTTGTTTTACCCCCCGGCTGCTCCGTTTGGCAATCCGCTGAAATGCATGCTGGATGTAATTGGCAAACTTTAACCCCTGCGCTAGGTTTTGATTTTGCATCAAGGTGAGACCGATGTAGGATTCGGGTGAACTCGGATCAAAGCCGCCATATGCTTTGTGGTAATCATCCTCCAGGTAGATCACCGAATTTTCGCGCTTGGCCAACTCAAAATTTGATCCCGTCTTGTCAAGCCCCATCACATAGGTCTCCACACCGTGCACTTCAGGATTTTTCGCCGAATTGCAGTGAATCGATAGGAATAGGTTTGCTCGTTCTCCATTTGCGATTCGCGAGCGATCCCGCAGCGTCACAAACCGATCGGACTTTCGGGTGTAGGTCACTTTCACATCGCTGGTGTTTTTCTCGACCAAACTCCCCAGCTTCAGGGCGACGCGAAGCGCTATATCTTTCTCCGTCCTCCTATAGCGCCCCGTACCTGAACAACCCGGATCCTTGCCACCATGTCCAGCATCGATTACCAACTTAAAGGGCTGTCCCTGCGCACGCACAGACACCGTGTGAAAAGCGATGAATAATGCGCCTCCTATAAGCCTGGCATTTCTAAAAGCGTCCTTCATAAAATGTCAACCCAAAAGCGGCGTTTATTGGGGCTGAATTTATACTTTTGGTGAGAATTACCGAACAAAAATAGCACATACCCTATTGCATAACAAACTACTCGATAAAACATTTCTCATTTGCATATCGGGGGGCCTTTTTTCACCGATTGCTCTTGCACAAGAGCTCAAGCGGGATACGACACATACGAGGGGAGTGGCAGAGGTTCAAAGCGATGAAATACGCCAATCTGCTCCGCTGCCATACGATACCATACGAGTGGATTCTACGCGCGCGGACAGGCCCAAAATGGACACCCTAAAGCCTGGCCGGGGAAGGTTGGAAGCAGAGGTAAAATACACCGCCGTGGATTCCATAGATTACAACCTATCAGAGGGGAAGACCTATTTGGTCAACCAGGCCAGTATCACCTACAAAGACATGAACTTGAAGGCCGGCCACATCATCATCGATTGGGCGCGCAATATGGTTTATGCCTACGGTATGACCGACACCACCGGGAACACGGTACAAAAACCCGTCCTGACACAAGGTGAGGAGGTCATCCATGTAGATACCATAGCCTACAACATACAGACGAAAAAGTCGGTTATTCAAGCCATTCGAACCCAAGCGCAACAGGGAATCCTATATGGGGACTTGGTCAAGCGCTTCAGCGACTCCTTGTACTACATCAGAAGCGGAAAATACACGACGGATACAGCGCTGGTGCCCGACTACTACATCAGCGCACAAAGGATAAAATACATGCCCGGCGATAAGTTGATCACCGGGCCTGCACAGATGTATATCCACCAAACGCCCACTCCCCTCGTATTGCCATTCGGCTACTTCCCAACCAGCTCGTCCAAGCGGTCGGGTGTTATCATACCCCAATGGGGGTCGGAATCAGATTCGGGTTTTTTCCTCCAAGGTTTGGGGTATTATCTCGCTTTGAGCGACTATATAGACTTGGAAGCACGATTCGATATCCACAGCAAAGGAAGCTACGGGATGCGAGTGAATTCCAATTACAAGCTCCGCTACCGCTTTGACGGCAATCTCTATTTCGATTACAGAAACGACATATCGGGTACGCGGGGATTAAAGGATTACAGCAGAGCCTTAGATTACGAATTTAAGTGGACGCACAACCAGGATGAAAAAGCCAATCCAAATTTCAGGGTTTCAGCTAGCGTAGACCTCAGCAGCAGCAGATACTTCAAAGATTCCCGTCTGCTCGAAGACGTCTTGAGTCGAAGAGATTTAATCAACAACAACCAATCAACCATATCATTGACCAAAACCTTTGACAACTTTCCCTTTAGGATAAACTTAGGTATCGAGCATTCGCAAAACCTCAATACAAAGCACATCGATATGACCTTACCCAGTCTATCAATAGATATGGATAGGCGCTATCCCTTTGCACCAAAAGTAGGGAGCCGAAAGGGCATACTGCGCAACCTGAGCATAGGTTACGCATTAAGAGCAGAGAATAAACTCTCCCTAGGGGACTCCTCATTTTTCCACAAAGAGATGTTTGACTCCGCTCAGGTAGGCGCCCAGCATAGCCTCGAGATATCCACCAGCGCTGAGCTGTTGCATTACCTCTCCTGGACTGTCGGAGGGCATTACACAGAAAACTGGGGTATAGAAACCACAAATAAGTTTTACAATCCCAAAAAGGACAAGGTGGAAGAGCAAAGGGAAAGGGGAGTTGCTTCCTTCCGGACCTTTGGCTTTCAAACCAATCTATCCACCACAGTCTATGGAATCAAAGAATTTAAAAAGGGGGGCTTCATCCAAGCGATTCGCCATAGTATGACCCCCACGGTGAGTTTTTCATACCATCCGGATTTTTGGTCGGACTTCTGGGGTTACACCCGATTTTACCGCGATAGAAAGGGCAAACGCCAGCCTTATACCCCTTTTGAGAATTTTCCCTACGGAGGGCCCGATCGCGGCATGTCGGGCAGTATCGGATTCGGTTTAGACAACAACCTCGAAGCCAAGGTGCGGAGCAAAACCGATACGGGAGAATACAAAAAAGTAAGCCTCTTAGAACGATTGAATTTCAGCAGCAGCTACGACTTAGCTGCGGATTCTTTCCCCCTCGGCAACATCTCAGTAAGTGCGGCTACCACATTGCTAAAGGGCTTGAATCTAACATTTGACCCCGTTTTCAACCCATACAAGGTAGTGGACTGCGAGAAAATCGACCGGCTGACCACACCTTGGTTGGAAAGTTTTGTTCTGAATATGGATTACAGCATGGACAACACCACCTTTGGTAAGAAAGAGCGCGATGCGGACGAAGGCACAGAAGAAGGGGTATTTACATACGATTCAGAAGGTTATGCCCATTACGCCATCCCCTGGAATCTCGGTGTTCACTACAGTTTCAATTACAATAGCAATCGAACCAGCCGCACCAAAACAACGCATACCCATACGCTGAACTTCGACGGAAATATCGAGTTCTCGCCCTTTTGGAAAGTGGGCTTTTCATACGGCGCCTACGACTTTTCCAAAAACGAGTTCACGCCGCCCAGCCTACATTTTGAGCGACAATTGCGGAGTTTTACCATTGATTTTAACTGGACCCCCTCTGGCCCGCAAGCCTCTTACTATTTCCTCATCAGGCTTAATTCCGACATCTTAAAGGATTTAAAATACGACCGCAGAAGGTTTCCAGAAAGGAATAACACCCCATTCTAAGGCGGTAAAAGACATTTGAACGCCGGCAAGGGGCTCGAAATCCATATGGCTGCGCTTAAAAGCACGCACAACCCTCCTCAACCCAAAGTCCGATACATTTTGCGATTTTTTTATAACTTTGTTGCGTATGTCGCACGCCACTACTAGATAAAATGAGAAGGTTCGCTCTATCACTGACTATTTTAGCCTTGATCTCCTGTGGTGGAAACGATAATGAGATGGTCTCCACCCAGACTTCAGCGAGGGAGAACGCCTTATTTCAAAGCCTGGATACCTCGCAGCTACGCCATCCGATCTACCTGAAGGGAGGCTTTGAATCTTGGATATCCAAGCGCGGTGAACGGGTGGTTTTTACCGAGACGGCTCAGGCCAAACACCTATTCGTCCTGCAAGGCATAAAAGACCAGCGCCAAGCCATAAGGGGTAGAATAAAATCGCTGTTGTTTTTAGACCACTGTTTTATCTTGGAGTTGGCCAACGGCAATCGGCTTTATTTCGGGGTTTCCAAACCGGAAGAGAAGTCTATTTACAACCAAGTCACCCGAAATAACAAATCCCTTACCCGAATCGAATATGGATTCGGCCTGGCTCATAGGTGGTTTGGGAAGGAGGCCCCCAGATATGCCGATCTCAATGTCGCCGATTTGAAAAATGCCGGTGATTTGCTAAGTAAATTTACCAATAGCAGTAGTGTATCTGCTACAATTTATAGGACAAGCTCAGAAGATGGAGGTTGTGGTTCCTGTGATTCCGGCGGTGAGGGATCGACAGGCTGCAGCAGTTCAACGGGTTCGATGGGAGGTTGTAGCATTTCTTGTCAAGCGGGTTATTACGCGTGTTGCAACAGTGGCTTTGCAAGCAGCTGTAAATGTTGTCCTTCGGGCATACAATAGAAGCATCCCCAATCCATGGCATCGCGCCCCCAGGTTTAGAAGGCTAAAGATATAGGGCTAATTTAGCTAATCTCGTGAAAAATACCCCTTTTTACCCATTCTCTCGGAGACCCGTACCCAAAAAATAAAACCGACCGCTCAAACAGAGCCCCACAGCAACCCGAGCAAAAATTTCCACCTCAGCCCATCGACCCGCCCTACTTCAACGCAAAGCCCGCGATCTCATCTTCGATCAGGCGGCACAAAGTCTCGGCACGCTGAATTTTTCCGCTCGGCGTCTCTACAAATCGGGGTAGAAAATAAACCGCTTTGGGGATTTCATAAGGTGACAAGTCCAAGCCTCGAAAAAAAGACCGTTCCAATGGAAAGGGGCTGCCCTCGATGAGCAAAATCAGCTTTTCGCCCCATTTGGGGTCCGATTCCTTGCCGATGAAGAATCGATGGGAAAAGCAGGGGCTCAAGGCTTGCTCGATCCACTCTGGAAAAACCTTGACCCCGCCACTGTTAATGGCGTTATCGATGCGACCCAACCAACGAAATTCAGTCTCAGCGACCCGGTCGACCCGGTCGTTGGTGACCAGCCGTCGAATCCCCAAATGGGGGGCCTTGACTACCAAGCAACCGCGCTTGTCCTGCGCGAATCGAACACCCGGCAAGGCGTGGTACACCGCTCGGCGATTCGACCTATTCAGCGGCTTTACCGCTATGTGTGAAAGGGTTTCCGTCATCCCATACACCGCCCAACAACGGGTTCGCTTTTGTTGCAGGGCAGCTACGAGTGGGGCGGGCGTGGCCGCCCCCCCGATGATCAAGTCGTCTATGCGATCCAAATCTCGAATGGCCGCCTGCACCTGAGCGGGAACCATGGCGGCAAAGCGAACGGGCAGGTCGAGCCCCGCGAGCGGATTGCCCTGTGGCTCCACCAAGAGGAGCCGAAGACCCAGCTCCAAGGCGCGGACGACCATCATCTTGCCCGCGATATATGCCACAGGCAAGCAGAGCAAAGCCGTTTCGCCCCGGCGCAAACCAAAATGGGCACACGTCATCCGAGCCGAAGCCCGCATAGCCGCCCGGTCGAGTGCAAAGATTTTGGGCGCACCGGTACTACCCGAGGTTTTCTGGCGGATGGGCGCATCGGAAAACCACAGCTCGACAAAGGACTGAACAGCTGCACAAAAGGAGCGGGGCTCGAAACGCTGGGCGCAGAACGCCTCGATGGACCGGTTGTGCAATTCAAAGCCCATTTAAGCCTCGAATACACCTAAGTTCCACTGCCCACCAGCTACCATGCGCAAACAGCCCCCTTCCACCCGTAGGGGGGATGCGATATCGTTGGTGAAAAGGCCACCCGTGCCCAAGCCCTGGGGTCTGGGATTTCGCTGGATATAAGCCCATTGTGCGATAGCGTTGAGCCCGATGTGGCTCTCCAAAGCGGAGGTGATCCACCAGCCGATTCGCCGCTGCTCTGCTTGGCGTATCCATTGTGCCGCAGCGGCAAAGCCGCCGATCAAGGTCGGCTTCAAAACGATGTACTGCGGCTTAAGGGTATCGAGCAGCGCCGCTTGCTCCGCCTCCGCATGGAGGCCGATAAGCGATTCGTCTAAGGCGATGGGTATGGGCGTACGTGCACAGAGTTCTGCCCATTGCGCATAGTCGCCCGGCACAACGGGTTGTTCGATGGAATGCACTTCAAACCGAGACAGGGTCTCCAACTTCTCTAAAGCCTCCCGAAAGGGGAACGCCCCGTTGGCATCCAATCTCAAGGCGAGGTTTCGGGCTGGAAACCACTGGCGCAGCTCCCGCAGGATCTCGCATTCCACATCAAAATCGAGGGCGCCGACCTTCATCTTTATGCAGGAAAACCCGCGTTCAATATGGGCGCGAATCTGCGCGCGCATGAAATCCACATCGCCCATCCAAACCAAGCCGTTGATGGGAATAGCAGCGCGACCACGGGTAAAGGAAGAGGGAAACAATTCCATCTCGCGCTCGGCTGCCATGCTTTTAAATGCCATTTCCACACCGAAACGGATAGCCGGAAAATCGAGGAGTGCGCCGGCCAAACGGTCCGGTCCCAGCTGTATGTTTTCACAGGTCCACCGCAGTTTTTCCTCGAAACCCTGGCGATCATCCACACTCAAACCCGGAAACAGACCGCATTCGCCTATGCCCCTCTTTCCGCCATGCCTCAGGATGATAAACCAAGTGGGCTTTTCGTGCAAGACAGCTCGAGCGGTTCCAGCGGGGCGCTTAAACCGCAATTTATATGTCCGATAAGTCGCTTCCAACATGGGGTTACACAGCGAGACTGGAGCCTATGGGCAACAAAATTAACGCTTTCCCCTTGGAAGCAAAGGCGGCTTGAGCTTTTTGGTGATCGATTTCGATGTACCCAAAGGTGTCGTAATGGTAACCCAATACGCGCGGACAGCCAAGCCACTCCGAAGCGGTCACCGCAGTGGCATAGCCCATGGTAAAATTGTCACCAATGGGCAAGACCAGCAGATCAAAATCCCATTGCGTCCCCAGCATTTTCATGTCGTAGCTGAGGGCGGTATCGCCGGCTATATAGAGGATTTTGCCTCGGCTCTGCAGCACGAAGCCACCGGGATTACCGCCGTAGGTGCCATCGGCAAAACCACTGGAGTGAATCGCATGGACGTATTGCAATAGGCCAAAATCAAAGTTCCATTGGCCACCGTGATTCATCGGGTGACCCTTTAACCCCCGCTTAGCGTAGTAGTCGACGATCTCGGCATTTGAAATCAATTGCGCACCCGTGCGCGCCGCAATGGGCTCCACATCCAATACGTGATCCCAATGCGCATGGGTCAGTAGGATATAATCCGCAGCGAGATTTTGCCAATCGATGTGTTGGGCCAATTCATTTTTGGAGATAAAGGGATCGACTACGAGCCGCTTGCCGGCTGTTTCAATGCCCAATGAGGCATGTCCATAATAGGTGATTGTCATGGCAATTTTTTTCAAAATTAAAAATAAATCACCCATGTGATACGATGCTTTGAAAACCCAGCCCCCTACGTAGAGCGGTAAGGCGGATTGCGCTGATTAAAAAAGGCGTGAAAATGGTATGAAACGCAGTGGTGATAGGCAATGCAGACAAATGAGGTGAGGCTTGCAGCAAAAGGCAAAACACCCTAAAGCCTTCCGATTGATCGCCGGTTGGCTTCCATCTTGATGGGACAAGCACCAGAGGATCTCAGACTACCCCACGATGTAACAAACAGACCATCTCCTATAAACAAAGGCTTCAATGCCTCTCAAGCCGCAAACAACGACCACCTATATAGATTTTTATGCCGAAATACCGAAGACCAATTGGCAGCTTAAAAGCGCAAAGTACTGCAACAGGGGGTAAAAATTCACAAAAACGCTCGAAAACACCCACAATAAGCTGCCCAAAAGAGGCCAAAGGGGCAAAAAGATGAGCTAAAACCTTATAAGTGATCAACCTATAACAACTGAGAGGGCGATTTGACTTACAGTAAGGCATTAATATTATTAACAGGTTATTTTTAAAATACCACAACGCACTAATCACCATAATTTTCCTATCAGAAGCAACTAAATCCGAGTGCGTTAACACATCCACTTTGCTGTCGTAATGTTCCCGGTAAAATTCATGAAAGGCTGTGTAGTTCGCTCTGCCGGTCAGTTGCAAAATACCCCGTCCGCGGTATTTCCAGCCATCACCCGATTGGGCGTTGCCCAGGGTTTTGTTTTCCTCATACACATAGTTTAATAATTTCTCTCCATCGGCATAGCCGGGTTTCTTAGGATTAGCATAATCGTACGGATTTTGCTTACCGGGTTTGTTGGGATTTTTTATCGTATTGAACTTTTTTGACCAATAGGCTCTACTCGTTCCCAATAGGGATAGCCGATAGTTCGTATATTCGTGAAAGGATTGAAAGCCATAGGTCTCTTCACCGGCCTGTGCCAGAAAATGCTGCAACTTCGCTGCGCTATCTATCCCAAAATCTTTGCCATATCGGTTAATCAGGTCGGCTACTTGTTTTAACTGGGTCGAACTCGTATGGGGAAACACTTTCTGCAAGTCCGATACGGCGGTTTTACAGGGCTTTGCTTTTGTGCAGTTTAAAATGATTCTACCCCTCGATCATATCAGTCAAATACGGTATATCTGATCTCCTTGACCCCATTGTTAGAATCGAAATCAATGCTCCAACCTTCTGCCTCGCAGGTCTCGCAATCGAAAAATACAGTCTTGGTGCCATCATCATTCGCAAGCGTTTTAACCTTTCCCAACTTGCCAATGGGGTCGCCAATGGTCAATGTCGTCCCCTTAATCGTTATATTCCAGGTGTTTTCCCTAACTCTAAGGCGTACTAAACCATAGTTGTTTCCTGTATCCATTACATCCTCAAAGTGAAAATAAATCGCACTATTCCAAAAGTCGATATACAAAGAGGGCTCTGTTCCCTTTGTAATGGAAAAACTATGCTTGCCGAAGTGTTTTTCCATCTGATGGATAATATCATGTATATCGTAATGCGTATTGATGTCATCACTGGGTATGCACTCCCAGTCAACCCCGTTGATTGTAATCGCCTCATATGCTGCAAGCGTCAGGTAATTAACAGGGCCTTCTCTGGGTTGCGCATGGCATATGCAGACAAAAAGAAATGCACCGATACAGCATATTTTCAATATGGTTTTCATGGTTTCTGGTTTTTCGATCGTCATTCGCAGGGTTGGGTTACTCCTCCCGTCTCAGGATCGATCTCTGTCGCCAAATAAGGCAACGGATCCACGGTCTCTCCGGCTACTCTTACCTTAATGTGAACATGTGAAACGGTTTTTCCTTTACGAATGGCTTCTTTTAGGTTTCCCGAATCACCTTGATAGCCGATAATATCCCCCGCTTTTACCACACCCGATACCCGCCTTTCCTTTTGCATATGGAAATACAGTATCTCTACTTGCCGACCGCCTATCTCAGAAGCCGCCGTCACATAATATCCAGCGCCAGCTACTTCTGTATGCAAGGTTGCTACGCCGTCGTACATGGCATAATCAGGGGCGCCATAGGGATTTTTAAAATCAACACCATTGTGCCACTTTGGCGCACCATCTTTCTTTTTTCTTGTAAACCCAAACATCCCACCTCGAACACTCGATGCGGTTTGGGGTGCTATTTCCGGATGGGGAACGGGATCACCCGGGCAGGGTTCTTCTTCCTTTTTCTGCTGTACTTCGGTCTTTTCTTCAGTGTGCACGCTATCGACCGGCTCTCCCCGCTCATCCACCAAACCCGGCACCCTGGGGATAGCCGACATACGACTCGGCATGGGTCTTGCCGATGAGCCCCCGCCCGAAGGACGCCGATGGCCCACCACCTCTACCGGCCCCAGCTCATAGGGGTCTTCTCTTGTCCCTGCCCTTTGTGTCCAGCCCATGGGCGCCCAGACCACCAACCCTCTTCTTCTGAATGACCGCCACCACCTATATCAGACGAGGAATGAGTAGGAGCCGGTGATCGATGGGGTTTCTTGCGATGGGCCGTATATACCACCTCTTTTAAATGATATACGGGAATGTGCTTACCGTCTTCACCCTCCACCCACTCATCGGGTTGGCCAGGAGGCCCTCCGCCACCACCGCCATGACAAGATGGCATAGACATAACTGATTCGGGGCCCATACTCCCTTCTTCACGGTACGTGCCCCATTCCGGCTCTGCTTCCAGAACACATTGATTGCTACGACCCGCTGATGCATAATCACCGTAATATATCCGCTGCAACCGACCCCTTTTATGCACATAAACCGTCCAAGCCGTCCCTTTGAGTTCACTTACAGCGATCACCCCGCTAAAGCCCAAAATACCCTGTGAACCGGGCTTGCAAATGACTCGTACCCGGTTGCCTATCAATTCCCCAGATTCCTTGTAAAAAACCCATTGTTCCACTTTACCATCCCGTACGAGTCGCATAACCCCGGCTGCTGCATTTCTATTCGACATTTTTATATACCGTATCGGGCTGATAGCACTATATGACACCCCATTCGCCGGGCTGAGCAGTTGATTTTCTCTTAAAAATCGTTGAATTTCTCCCCGAGAAGGGGTTTGAATCTCAGACGAGATGCTGGGGTTTGCCGCGAGGCGAATACATCCAAATCATCATCGCGAACACAGCTCGTGACAAGCTCGATCCACCCCAGGAACAGACACCACGGGCCGATGGCTGATAACTTTCTCAGCGTCATTTCTCAAGAGTTCGGCTCAACGACTGCCAGGTTATAAAAAAATCACCGATAGAAGCAAAAGTTAATCCCTTATATATAAAGAGGGCGAGTGGGTTTTCATTTGGCTCGGTTGGATGGGCATTTTTCAGGTTGTATTTGCAAATGACTCAAAAGGCGAGAAAAGCCACTGTGATTAGCCCAGATCGGCATTTTTTATGGTCAGGTAGTGCCCGTATAGGGGTTGCATAAAGGGTACATCACCGCAGGCCGATCAGCTGGCGAGGCATTCGCCCAAACCAAACAGTATGGAAAACGATAAAGCGATCAATGCCAAGCGCTTTAGCTCCGCGTACAAAGCCGTAGGCCTGTCGGTTTTAAACAGCCGCCTCAGCTGCAGCCCAGCCGGCACAAAGCTCAGGAGAAATAGATAAGACAGGAGCCCTCTCCGCAACAAAAGGTTGTAAATCAAAATGCTGATATAGGGCAAAAGGGTTAAAGCCAACTGGTAGCGCTTCCCGTTTTGAAAGCCGAGTCGAACGACTAGCGTGTTTTTACCGACGGCTTTATCCGATTGGTAATCCCTCAGATTATTCAAGTTTAAAACGCCCACGCCAAACGCTCCGATAGCCACAGCTGGCAAGAGATTAACCGACAACCAATCGTGATCATATAGGTAGTACCCCCCCTGTACGGGGACGAGGCCGAAAAATAGGAATACGAAAAAGTCTCCCCATCCGCGGTAACCATAAGGTGCACGCCCCATGGTGTACGTGATGGCAGCGACCACAGCAGCGATACCCAAGAGGACAAACGACAGGATTTCAAGGAGCTGGCTGCGATCAAAGGCGATACAGATAAGCGCAAAGCCGAGAATGAGGCATGCGACACCCAATGAGACAATGCCGCGCAACATGCTTAGCGGTGTGATCACACCGCTGGACACGGCGCGTTTGGGGCCTTGGCGCATGGCGTTGTCCGCAGCTCTTACCCCATCGCCGTAATCATTAGCCCAATTGGACAAAATCTGAAGGCATAGGGCTGTCGAGCAAGCCAACAGAAAAATGTCCCACCGAAAGTACCCCTGTGCCGCCGCCATAAGGGAGCCGGCCGAGATACCCGCCAAGGCGAGTGCTAAGGTCTTGGGTCGGCTGGCTTTCAACCAAGCGTTCAAGTTGGCCATATCACCGGCTATTAAACCCCATTATGGGCTGGGTCACGCAGTTCCAAATCGGTCGGTGACCCCATCTTTTCATTTATTTCTTCGGCGCGCTTTCGCTTCGCTCCACGCTCAGCGCCAAACCGAAGGCTGCCATATAGCATGATGAGCATAGAACCCAGTATGACCAACAATAGGAAATGCGCACTGGGTACAAAGCCCGACACTTCCTTCCCGGCAGCGGGTATGCTCAAAAACAGCAACACGCTGATCAGGCCCCGGGGCGCGATAAAACCCTGGGGCAGCACAGCTTTCCGCTGCGTGAGACATAGGTACAAAAAGCGCAGCGCAAATATGAACAACAAGACCGAGCCGGCATAGGCGTAATCATCCCAATTCGAGAATTTCCGTATGTCAATCGAGTATCCAAAAGCCAAAAAGAAAAAGGTACGCACCAAAAAAGCGGATTCAGCTGACAGCAGGAAAAAGCGATGCAGCTCCGACTCGGTTTGGCGCAAGTGCTGCGTATATTTTTTCCAAGCGCTCGGTATCAATGCCTCTAAGTTACTCATGGCCAAACCGAAAAAGAAGACGATGATCAAGGCTGGCAAGTGCAGCTTATCACCGATTAGATAGAGGATGACGAGTAGGGATAAAATTAAGAAGAACTGCACATGGTGCGCAATCCGGTCGAGTAACGCCAATAAAAAATAGGCGATCGCCACCGCTGCGACAAATATGATGAGGGCGTCGGCCCCCAATTTGGCAAAAGACCACAGGTCATACACTGCGTCGTTCTGGACAAAGTTGAAGAAAATGACCCCCAATATATCTGAAAAAGTAGCCTCGTAAACGATGAATTCCCTTTGGCTCTCGGGTGCGCCCGAAACGCTGGGAATGGCTACGGCGCTACTGATCACGGACAGGGGAATGGCATAGGTCAACCCCAAGCGGAAGTCCCCCATTCCCATATAATGGCAAAAGACATAAGCCAATCCCAAAGCGGTAGCTATTAGCAATATCGACGCCGACAAAAAGCTCCGCCAGATCAATCCCCGTTTTTCCTTGGTGATGCGCAGCTCCAAGGCTGCCTCGAGCACGATGAGTATCAAGCCGACCTTGCCGAGACTCGGTAAAATCTCCTCGAGATGGGGAACTCGATATCCGAAGGAATCTGCGAGCAGACGCGTGCCCAACCCCAGTCCAATCAATAGGATGACCGAAGGAAAACGGGTCCGCCTCGCGATGAGGTCGAATAGATATGAGAAAATGACGGCCGTACAGATTAGAAAGAGGAGGGTTTTGTAGCTCATAAACTATCCGGTTTCCTATGGAAATTTGGGATACCGCCTGAAGTTGGGCGCCCGCTTTTCGAGAAAAGCATCCTTCCCCTCTTGGGCTTCCTCGGTGAGGTAGTACAGCAGCGTCGCATCTCCGGCCAATTGCATCAAGCCGTGCTGTCCGTCTAACTCGGCATTTAAGGCGCGCTTGATCATGCGAAGGGCCAAGGGAGAACGCGCTTGCATGAGCCGACACCATTCCATTACGGCATCTTCCAAGTCGGATAGAGGAACCACGCGGTTTACCATACCCATTTCCATGGCTTGATCAGCAGTGTATTGCCGACACAAAAACCAGATTTCACGCGCTCTTTTCTGACCCACATGGCGGGCGAGATAAGAAGAACCCAATCCACCGTCAAAGCTACCTACCTTGGGACCGGTCTGTCCGAAAATCGCATTCTCCGAAGCGATTGTCAGGTCGCAAACCACATGCAAGACATGCCCCCCACCGATGGCATACCCATTGACCATGGCGACAACTGGCTTGGGCAGCTCGCGAATGCGCTTGTGCAAATCCAAAATGTTCAAACGCGGTACCCCATCGCTTCCCACATAGCCGCCCAGCCCTTTGACATTTTGGTCGCCACCGCTGCAAAAGGCCTTAGCCCCCGCGCCGGTAAACACCACTACATCTATGTCGTCGCGTTCGCGCGCCATCTCCATCGCATCCAACATCTCCGCCGTGGTCTCCGGTCGGAAAGCATTGTGAACCTTAGGCCGATTGATGGTTATCTTGGCTACACCTTCAAAAAATTCAAACAAAATATCCTCGTAACCCTTGAGGGTCTTCCACCTCCTGTACGCCATAGAATCCTTATATTTAACGGTAAAATTACAGCTTTCCACGCACAATCAAAAACGTTGAAAATCAGTTTGTTAGGCTATATGGGCAGCGGCAAGTCCAGCGTGGGTCGAATCCTGGCCGAGCGCTTGCGTTGCAACCACGAGGATTTGGATAGCCATATCGAACGAGCGGAGGGACGCAGCTTGAGCGAACTCCTGGTGTCGAGGGGAAACCTTTATTTTAGAGCGTTAGAGCGAGAATCGCTACAGGCTTTGCTGGAAAAACCCAACACCGTCTTGTCCCTGGGCGGCGGCACCCCCGCCTATTACGACAACATGGAACGCATCAACCAAAAATCGCGCTCGGTCTACCTGAGAACGCCGGTAAAAGATTTAACCCAACGCTTGCTGCGCAACCGATCCAAGCGACCCTTAATCGCTGAAATACCGGAGGAGGAGTTGGCGGAATTCATCGCCAAACACCTATTTGAACGCGCAGTCTATTATGAGCGAGCCGAGCTGATCATCGAGAACAAGGCTCAAAAAACACCGCGGGATATCGCAGCGGAGATCTGTCAAAACCTACAAAAATCGTAGCTTGCAGCGCATTCCAATACGAGGTCCCCATGAGAAAAATACGCTGCTGCAGCCTATGGATAGGCCTGCTGCTCATCGCTTTTTCCTGCCAGCAAGACGACGAGCCATCGGTTCGAGAACGAGCTGCTGCGGATCAAAAGGCTATCCGCGATTACATGGATACGCACACCTACTTCTTTGGCCGCATACGCCCAATCGGCGATGCGATTGCCGGTCGAGAAGTACCCGACAAGCCGTTTTCACAATCCGACAACACCGCGGAGCTGCCGAGCGGCATATGGATATGGACCAACAAAGACAACAAAGCGGGAACGGGGAGTCGCCCGACGGCTACGAGCCGAATCCGGGTACACTACGAGGGAACAGCGGTGAAAGCGGGTAAGGCCTTTCCCGTGGTCGGGACACAAGACAAGACCGGCACGCCCATTCCGGGCAGCACCTTAGACAGAAATGCTACAGGCCGACCGATATGGATCGATCTAAGCGATCAGGCCGAGTCCTGGTGGGCGGAAGTCATGCCGCATTACCGGGCGACTGAACGACCGGCCGAAGCGGATTACGAAGTGCAAGGCGTGGCCTTTATCCCCTCTGAAAGCGGCTTTGGACACCGTTTCATCAGAGGCATTCCAACGGATGCAATTCTCGTGTACGAATTTGAAATATATGAAGTTGAAAAAGCTGACCAGTGAGTTGAAAGCCGCTGAAAAAATAGCCAGCTGCATGGCCATCAGCCTGCTGCTCGCCGCATGCGACACATTTTCCGATCAACACCCCAGCGTAAAAGTCGCGCTCTCAACGGCGCAGCTCAAGCCCGCACCGAGCGGCTTTACCTATGAAGCCTGGGTCTCGCTAAACGTACAGCCGATAAGCCTCGGCCGGTTTTCCATCGATGAATCCGGAGCGATGTCTGAAAACAGCTTCGAGATAGACGAACAAGACCTACGGGCTTCTACCCGCGTTTTTGTCACCTTGGAACCCACGGGTGAGGATTTGCCGGGTCCCTCCTCATACGTTGTGATGGGGGGAAAATTTGTCGACGATGTCGCCCATTTGTCCATCGATGACGACCTGGCCTTCAAAACGGATTTTTCCAAGGGGGAAGCAGGCTTTGTCATCCAAACCCCGACCGATGGCAGGAGCGAGGCAGCTTTGTCAGGCATATGGTTTTACAACGGGTCGGAAAGCGATCCGCAGCCCACCCTAAGACTGCCTGAGCTACCCGATGTCTGGACCTATGAGGCCAACTTTGAAACCGAGAATGGCACCCCACTCTCCCTCGGCACTTTTCCAGCTCCCCAAGCCCCATCCGAATCCTCAGATCAATCCGAATCCCAAAGCGAATCGGAGCCCCAGCACCGAACCGAGCCGCGGGCAGCTGTGGGCACTTACGTAGCGATCCGCGGTGCGGACCGCGGAAATCCATATAGGCCAGATGCCCGTGCCGCACCCAGCTTTCCAGGCGAAGATTTTTTGACCGATTCACCCCAGCGGGATCTGCCATTTCCAATGGATGTACGCGGGGGAAAACTCTCCATCAGCGTTCGGGCAAAGGACGAAGATGCGGACCTGGTACTGTTCACAATCTACAAGGCCACCTTGGCTAAAAACGCCCAAGCGAATACCGTATATCCCATGGCATTTACCCATACGGAATTTCCCACCGGGGCCCTCGACCGAGCGCCAAATCGATAGATAGGCTACACCCTTCCACCACTTTGAAAAGGCAGGTAAATTCTATGCGGCACACCCCATCGCCGACCTGATCTACACCTGAGCGAAACAACTACGCCCCAACGATTTCCGAGACCTGATACAAGGACTCCCAATTGATCAAAGAAAAAGTCCAAATCCCAAGGGTTCCATGCGACCTAATAGGTGATGAATCGACCCCAATAGTCCAAGCCATAAGTCAGGAGCGATGGGGCATACGGATAAAAATGAAATCGACTCGCAAATGGATATACGAGATTCAAAGAATTATTGAAGTGATCATAGCGGTCGTGGCAATTGCATGGACCGATGCGAAGCACGAAGCTGTGATTCGAAGCGCGGTCGGTACCCGTGTTAATTCCCCGCATGAAGTCCCCCAAGTTTTTATATACGTAATCGGGCAACCCGACCTTTTTTCCGAAAAGACGGTTTCGATCTGCCGTCGGGGGTTCGACAGGCTGACTAAAGGACGAAAGATTGAGCTGGTTGTTAAAATTAAAGACCGGCGATAGCGATAAAGCATTGGCGGGATCCGTATTGAAAAAAATAGCACGGCTCCGATCCAAATCTATGCCCTGTGCCTTTGAATAAGCACTCGAGAGGAATAGGAAAATCAGAAGCGCTGTACTTTTCACACCGTAAAGGTAACACTTTTAATAGAAGTGATAACAAGCCTGAAAAACACAGATTAAACGGCAAATATCGCGCCGTGAATACATCCCCCACGCACGGAGAATTCAAAAAAATCTAACGGGTCAGACTCCTCGTGCAGTCCAAGAGCAAAAAAGACTTTTTAAGCCTGCAAAAAGAGCAAAAGACAAAGCGTAAAATCGAGATTCAGACCGAAGAGTAGGACAAGAGCAAGCGCCCTTTTTAAGCCGCTCCACACAGGAAAAGTCAACCCTCGAGTTGACCTGCTTGACTTATCCCTTGTTTGCCTTTCAGGTGGAAGTCATCATCGGGGTCAAAGACATCTTCAAACTCGGTTAGAAATTCAAGTTCGGGCACCTTCTGAACAGCCTTGAAAAATCCTTGACAGAACCCACGAATTCCAAAACCAGCACCATTTCAGGAATAGCGCCCGCAACATTCTGTTGCAGGAAGACACGCTTGCTTTTAAGGACGTCGAAAAGTTGACTAAACTTGCCCTCAATCCGTTCGATTTGTCGTTCGCGTTTGGGAAGTGAAGGTTTACCTTGGCGGCCATATAGCTTGGTTCTTTCACTATTCGCACTCGGCTTGGGGAATATGAATAGCGGTTTATCTTCCATGTGTTGTTTGCAGACTGCCGGCCAAATCACCTAGACAACGCTGGACGATTTGTTTCATTTTAGCTTTAGGAAGCCCGAGGATATACTTGCGCTGCACATCAAGACAAAATTCCTCGATCTCGGCAAAGCTCAGTCCTTTGAGTTTTAAAGCCAGGGTGTTTGGGGCATAACCGAACTTTGTGTCTGCACGGCTTTCAAATTTCTCAATAAACCGACTTATCATTTCTGTATTCGGCAGATTCAGCTGCAAGCGCAGTTGAAATCTACGCCAGACAGCCCGATCCAGCAATTCAGGATGGTTGGTTGCACCAATGCCAATTACGTAGCAGGGGAGGTTGTCGATTTGAAATAGTAAGGAACTGACAACACGCTTTATTTCTCCTGCTTCGTGCTCGTCATCTCTTTCTTTTCCTATTGAATCAAATTCGTCGAAAAAGAGTACGCCTTCCTGGGTTTTAATAAATTCGAATAGTTTCTTCAACCTAGCCACAGTTTCGCCTAAATAGCTTCCGATAATTCCATCATATCTGACAACATAAAAGGGAATCGTCAATTCATAAGCAATGGCTTCAGCTAATGAGGTCTTACCGGTACCGGGCGCCCCAATGGCGAGCAAAGCACGACGCGGCTCAAGATTATAAGCCTTTAAAACATCTCTGCGGTGATGCTCTTGTATGAAGTCACAAACTAGCTTGATTGTGGTTTCGTCTAAGACTAAGTCGCTTAAACTCTTGGTGGGTCTGACATTTAGTAGGAAACTGTCTAAGCCGTTTTGTGCGCTTTTGTTGCCGTTAATATAGTGTCGGTAATCGTCCTTTTTTACTACATTATTAAACCGATCTATCCGGTTTTGTAATTGATCTGCAAGAATCTGATGATTTTTCTTGCGTTCTTCTGCAATGATACATTCAACAACACTCTTATACAACCGGTTGTCTCCTTTGTTTACTGCACTTACGCGTTTTATTAATAAATCGGCTCGAGCCATTTTATATTGCTTCAGCACCCAAAATTACTAGTTTTCCAAGCGTTTCATACTACAAGGATACTTTATTTCATCCAATCTTTTCCCCTTTATTTGCTAGAGTTTCAGGCCGAAAAATATCATTTTTCATCCATCTTTTGCCCCATTTAACCCAGCAGGTCGTTGCGTTAGTGAATGCGAGCTTTTCTAGCTTCGCCGACCCCGCAGAACAAATCTACAACCGTGTATTGTTCGACCATGCTTTCGGGTTTTGTGAAAACTAACAGCTCTCCGAGTTCAAAGCTCGGCGTCTCCGCCGCAGGCATCCTATAGCGATTGCCGTTGCGGTTTCCGATTAAGTCGGTCTTCCACTTCGGTATCGGGGCGTTGTTCTTCACGGAGGCTATGCTCTTATACCTATCGCTTGCACTTTCATACATAAGCAAATATAGTGATTCTGGCGATCTATCCGATTGGATTCCAAGTTTCTTCCGTCCATTCGATTTTAGTCTTTTTCATCTTTAATTCGACAAAGGCTTGTATCTCAGATACAGTACCCCGGTCTTAAAATACCTGTTTCGCTTAAGATAATCCACCGTCCAGCCTTCTGTTTTCGAGATACGCTGGCAAAGTTCATCGGTTAAAGGCTCGTCTAAAAAGAGGGGCTGCTGGGTTAGTCGGGTTGGTTGTTCGGTCTGTTTTCCGTTTCTGCTTGGCTGTTAAAAAGGCTTTGTTTTTTGATTTTGCCCTTTTGCAGCGGTCTTGAAGCGA
>JANQLC010000006.1 GCA_028280815.1 Flavobacteriales bacterium
GCTATGGGGTTTCTGGCGATGGGCTGTATATACCATCTCTTTTAAATGATATACGGGAACAAGCGTACCGTCTTCATCCTCCGCCCACTCATCGGGTTGCCCAGGCGGAGGCCCGCCGTCACCACCGCCATAACAAGATGAGAGCACGTCCATGGCTAATTCGGATTCCACACTCCCTTCTTCACCGTACGCGCCCCATCCCGGCTCTGCTCCATACTGGTCGCATGTACCTACCTGTTCCTACCCGTTTGCTGACCATCATATTACCACCTTTGACCGAAGACCCAGTCCCATCACCCACATAGATCCGCTGCAAACGGCCCCGCTTATACACATAAGTCGTCCAAGCCGTCCCTTTGAGTTCACTTACAGCGATCACCCCGCTAAAGCCCTTTGCAGAGGCCGAACCCTTCCGACGAATGGCGCTTACCCGATTGCCTATCAATTCTCCAGATTCCTTGTAAAAAACCCATTGTTCCAATTTACCATCCCGTACGAGTCGCATAACACCGGCTGCTGCATTTCTATTGGACATTTTTATATACCGTATCGGGTTAATAGCACTATACGACATGCCATTTGCAGCGCTGAGCAGTCGGTTGTCGCTTATGAATTGCTCAATTTCTCCCCGAGAAGGGGTTTGAATCTCAGGATGAAAGGCTGGGATTTGCCGCGAGGCGAGCCTATCCAAATCATCATCGCGCATACAGCTCGTGATAAGTCCGATCCACCCCAAGAGCAGGCACCACGGGCCGATTTCGGATAACTTTCGATTGGACATCGATTGAGGATTTGGCTCGCTGCCTGCTAAGCTATAAAAAAGCTCAGCAAGGGTAAAAGATAATTCATCGCAATGCGGGTGCGAGCGCCTATGGGTTGTAGCAAAGTCCGCTTTCCCTCATCTGGCAAGCCGTCCAAATATAAACGCTCTTCTCAGCTTTACCCTCCAAAAGTTCTCCTCGACAGGCGTATGATAAAATTCTAACGATGGGGACTTTTGGTTTTAAGCCTGCTCAACTCATTTGAAATGCATTTGAAGCCATTGAGACAAAATGAGGCATCTATTGATTTTTAGAGGCAAAAAACGGGACTTAAATCAGGCGACAGATTTGAATAAAGTGCTGATAATCAGTGAAATTACTTTGGTGATCGCGGCAGGATTCGAACCTGCGACCCTTTGCTTAGAAGGCAAATGCTCTATCCAGCTGAGCTACGCGACCCGCCGTTGCATGCGGCTGCAAATGTATCAAAATTTGCACGCCCTTGGCATGCTGTCTCGCAAATAGTCCACAGCCCCGACTCAGCGGCACAGCATGCGCCTTACACGCTTTGAATCACCACCTTCAAAAAACTGACATCCGGCTGAGAAATCCGGCTTGACGATGCAGTTGTCTGCCCGACAACACCTTTTGATACAACTGTACACGCGTCAATACAGGCCGCTCAACCTTCGACCCCGACATACTGTTTAACGAGACCAAGCCAAAAGTGGTGAGCTATATCAGAGCCAGCACCTGAGTAAAAATGTTGTGATATCAAAAGACGAGGATGGTGTATTACAAGGACAAAAAGGGGGTGCACAGAATCAAAATAGCGGTCACACCGACCGGCAGAAATAAAAAGAGGGTCGAACAAGGTGTTCGGCGCAGCACCCGAAATGGGATGGATAAAGCGTAAAGTCGTGGGTTGCCGTGCTGCTCCCTAGCATCCGGAATGCCTTTTATAGGATAAAATCCTTACTTTTGGGCATCTCTTACACCAACACTCAACTCCTATGCATAAGATTAAAGTGTCCGGTCCACTGGTGGAGATGGACGGAGATGAGATGACGCGAATTATATGGCGCTTTATCAAAGAAAGCCTTATCCTTCCCTACTTGGATTTAGAAATAAAGTATTACGATCTCAGCATAGGGAACCGCGACAAAACCAATGACGAAGTAACCGCAGCTGCTGCGGAAGCCATCAGAAAATGTCAGGTCGGCATCAAGTGTGCCACCATCACCCCCGATGAATCACGCGTAAGGGAATTCAATCTAAAAGAGATGTGGCGCTCACCCAATGGAACCATTCGAAATATCGTAGGGGGAACGGTTTTTCGCGAGCCGATTCTCATGCGCAACATCCCACGCTTGGTACCGAGCTGGACCCAGCCCATCTGCATCGGCCGTCACGCTTTTGGCGACCAGTACAAAGCCACCGACTTTACCACCCAAGGCAGGGGAAAGCTCACGATTACCTTTGCCCCCGAAGACGGCCGTGCCCCGCGACAATTTGAGATTTACAATTTTAGAGGCGATGGCGTAGCTATGGGCATGTACAACACCGATGAATCGATTTATGGCTTTGCCCGCTCCTGTTTTAACTGTGCCTTGGACAAGAAATGGCCCCTGTATCTATCCACTAAAAACACGATTTTAAAACAGTATGACGGGCGCTTCAAAGATATATTTGAAGCGGTTTATAGAGATGAGTTCAAAGCCGAATTCGAGGCAAACGGCCTGACTTACCAACATCGGCTAATCGACGATATGGTGGCTGCTGCACTCAAGTGGACAGGCGGTTTTGTGTGGGCCTGCAAAAATTATGACGGAGATGTGCAATCCGATACGGTGGCACAAGGTTTTGGTTCGTTGGGATTGATGACCTCTACCCTGCTCACACCTGATGGCAAAACGATGGAAGCCGAAGCGGCACACGGAACGGTTACACGCCATTATCGCCGCTACCAGCTTGGAAAAGAGACCTCTACCAACCCGATTGCCTCCATTTTTGCCTGGACGAGGGGCCTGCAGCATCGGGCTAAGTTGGATGACAATCCGAGGCTTATAAACTTTTCGCAACAGCTTGAAGGCGTTTGTATTGAAGCCGTTGAAAGCGGAAAGATGACCAAAGACCTGGCTTTGTTGATTCACAAAGACGATTTGAAGCGAAGCGATTATTTAAATACAGAAGCCTTTTTACAGGTTTTGCAAAACGGCCTACGAGAGAAGCTGCAAGCCTAAAATCGATTGCGTTCAGGATTTTTGTGGCGAGGATACCCCTATGCGTTGCACTGCCCTATCTCAGGGTGGTCAAACATCTCAGCCTTTGTCAGACGGCCGAGTCTAAAACCCCAGCCTGCTTTTGCAATCCATATCTATGAGGATTGAAAACAAAAGAACTGGTTTTTCAATACGGTGATTTCTCGACCTGCATTTCGGGCTGGCTCACTACCCACCCCCTATAGCTCACTTCGGTAAGCCCGAAATTTTATCTTAGACCTATCTCCGAGCAGCTTCTCCACATAATATAGTCCAAAAGACGAATTGCCCTCTTTTGGGAAACACAGGTCATCTATCAAATTGGAATGGTCAAATCCATTTGTCCTTGCACCTTATATCGCGTTGCTCAACCAGCGCCGTCTGATGGCTTAGCCCTTATTTTTTGAATAGTTGGTAAGGCAATTTTTTAAAAAGTGTATAATCCGAAAAACGAATTCTGATTGGTTTCAAAAACAAAATCCGATTTTTTTGACAAACGCACACCACTCAGCTGCGTTGTACTTTTTCACCTGTATTTTCCCGGCTTTTTATCAGCGTTTAAACAGTGCTTTCGCTGCGTTTAAAAAGCGTTTGAGAGCGCTTTTTTTCCATACCACAAACCCTAAGGAAGCGACCAAAGCAGACCACAACCAAAGGGGCAGTCCTGAGCGCTTAATGTCTTTCCCGACAGCCTCGCTCTTTTGCTGTTTTTGCCTCGTTTGGGCAACTCTCTCTATTGTGGAGTCCGATTGCTCTATCCCTTGCTTTAAGTCGGTTGTAGCTTGCCGCGTACTTTCCTTGTGTGTTTTAGCTCTTGTAGTCGTGGTCGTTCGCTCTTCGATGTGGCCAGTGGTGTCGTAAACCTCTTTAACCGTGTGCGTCACAGTCTCGTCTTGTTTCAGCTCGGCCGTTAGCCGTGCCGTTTTTTGGGTCGTTTCCGCCTCTTTACGCTGCTCGAATTGAATGGTAGATTTCGATTTCTGCTCCGTCGCTTCCTGATGCTGCTCTCGGTTTACTTTCTTTTTTAGCAAGACACAGCTTTGCAATAGCAGCAATGTCAAGATGAAATAGCGCATGGTTCGTTTCATAGCTCAAAGTTTTCGATATTCGAGTACTCGATTCCTCGGGTAAGCCAATATACGTTTACAGCATTCTTTTGATTGCCCCCAAGGATGTATATAAAGCCATTTCGCCCTGCAATGAAAAAGCCCACATGTCCCCTCCACCTCTTGGGGCCTTCGCGCCAAAACACCACTACATCACCCAAGCAAGGGGCGTATGTACCATTGCCCACCTTGAGCCAGCTTCGAGCGTTTAACTCGTTAGAATGGGCACAGTTCGCTTTAATCGCGCACCAGTTTACAAATGCTGAGCATCACGCCGTCTCATAGTGCACCTTACGGGCATCGAATCCTGTTTCGATAAAATATTTTAATATTTCCGGATTATCCACGTTTCCGGTATCTCTTTGACCCCCACCTGCGTTAGCGCCACTTCTATTGGCTTCATGTTTTTGTCTTATATTTTTCTGTCTTTAAAATCACGCTGCTATAAAAAGGCTACATTTTGCTGCAATGCGATTTCCGCAACCTTCATATTGTCCATATCATGGGCATGAAACTCGAGGGTATAAATGTTTCTCGTGTCTTTTTACCCGATTTTATGGCTTCCAACTGCAGTACCGATCTGCTGTAGATTCATTAAGTTTGCTTTCTTTAGACCCGCGATATGACAAGTATAGCAACTATCTTTACCATAATCAAATGAATGGGCACTAATTTTTCTAATATAAAAGAGAGAATTTTACAAATAACTGATTATAAAAAAATTACTAAAGAAAAATTCTTTTCTGAATTGGGTATGTCTTACAGTAGTTTCAAGGGTAAGGCCAAAAACAAGTCCCTTAATTCCGATGCATTAGCGACTGTTGTTTCCAAATACCCGGAGATAAACCCAAGCTGGCTGCTGACTGGCAAAGGAGAGATGTTGCACGAGGATCTGCAGTTAGACGAGCTAAAAAAATCCGCTACAGCTTATAAAGAGCCAAAGCAGCCGGATAACCGCGACGAGGGGGTGCCCCTGGTGCCGATAGATGTCATGGCCGGTTTTGGTGACGGAGAAATACAAGTGAGCGAACGAGATGTAATAGGTAGATATCGGATTCCCGAGTTCGACGGCAAGGGGGTTGAATACATGATAAGGGTTAGTGGAAGCAGTATGTATCCCACCTATAGCAACGGTGATTTACTGGGTTGTCGGCCTTTTACGGACACTTCTTTTTTTCAATGGGGCAAGCCCTATGTCTTAGATACCAATCAAGGTGTTGTGATCAAACGGTTGTTTCCCGTTTCCGGTGGTGATGAATTACTCGAATGTCGTTCGGACAACGAAGAAAATTATCCGCCTTTTGTGATTCGTAAAAGCGCTATATACAGAATAGCAATCGTTGTGGGCGTGCTCAGAATGGAGTGATCAGGGCATTACGAGTTCTTTTGACGACCGTAGGTCGGGCTCCCCCAAGTAGTGCTCAGATCGCATTTAGGTCAGGGATATAGGTGCGCATCCATTTCGCGCTAAAATTCACGGTTGGATGCTGGTCGGGTACGATGTCAGCGGGATACCGGCCCCATTTCACATTGTGCTAAGGCCTGAGTGGCAACGAGCCCTGGCTCCTCAGGGGCAAAGGAATGAAGCTATTTCGCTTTTTCCGTCCGCTTTTCTACTTTGATCAAGAAGCAAAGGGTGCTGTTGGGCGGAATGATTTTACCGGCCCCCTTTTTACCATATCCCAAATCGGGTGGGATAACCGCCCAGGCCGAATCGCCGTAATTCATCTTGAGCAGGGCCTCCCGAAAGCCCGGAATCAAATTCGCGCTTTTGCTGTATGTCATCGGCACGGCACCATAGCCATGGGCGCGCTTGCGCCTGGGGTCAAACTTTCCGTTTTTCCTAGCCACCGCTTCATCACTCGAATCAAATAATTGACCATTTGACAGGTAGCCAGAGTACTTCACACCCACCTCAGTGCCGAGCTCAGGCTTTTCTCCTGCTTTACCCCGCTGCAACCAAAGCATTTTGAGTCCCGACTCAAAGACCTCAGCTTTTTTAAACAGCTCATCTCTAAAAAAGTCACGCTTTCTCGTCGCCTCCTCTTTATAAGCTGCTTGCTTTCTCTGATGTGCTGCCCGCTCTTTCGCAAATACTTCCTCAGCGCGGAAGGCTTTGGCAGACGGGCCTACGCGAACGATCTTTATGGTCCGAATGGTATCCTTGACGCGTATGGAGTCCACCACGCTTTGTGAGAGGCTATCCAATACATAACCAAAGACGGAATAGCGCCCGTCCAAGTTGGGGGTGGCTTTTAGAGTGATATAAAACTGACTGCCATTGGTGTTGGGCCCTGAATTGGCCATGGCAACCGTCCCCCTTCGATCGTTTTTCAAATCGTCGTTTATTTCATCTGGAAACCGATAGCCTGGTCCACCCATCCCCGTTCCCGAAGGATCACCGGCTTGAATGACGAAATCGGGAACCACGCGGTGAAATACGAGGCCGTCGTAAAAAGGCTTGGCTGCATATTTGCCCGTATCGATTAGCGTTCCTTCGGCCAAACCAACAAAGTTGGCGACCGTCATCGGTGCCTTTTGATGAGCCAACTCGACCCAGATATCCCCCTTATCAGTTTGGATATCGGCGTACATACCATCTGCTAAATCCTTTTTGGGCTTACAAGAAATCGCTAGTAATAGCGATAGAATCAGGGTTGAAAACATAGGTTTTTTCATGGGCTGTTGCTTATCTGTTTCAACTTTACATGCACGACTAGAGGCGTATTCGGTGCGATTTTGTCCTCATCACCGTGAAAGCCAAAAGCCATGTGCGAAGGTATGAGAAAAACGGCAGAGTCTCCTACTTTTAACAATTTTATCCCTTCATTTAAACCGTAGATGAGCGCTCGTCCATCGAATTTTAGCTGCCTCGATTGGCTTTTATCCGTGCTGTAAATGACCGCACCCCTCAGATTCCGAATGTCGTAGTCCACGGTGACGGTCTCTCCGCTTCGTGGAAACCGCCTGGCCCGGCGATTTTTAGCCGAATCCACCACAGCATACCACAGGTCGAATCCCGTCTTTTTAAATGCCAACCCGCTTCGACAGATATATGCGCGCAGTGCTTGGCGCTCGGCTGCATATACCGCTTTTGAAACTCGCAGGGCGGCCCCATCCGCCTTTGCGGTGTCTGCGCAGATGGGTGCGCGTGCCTGGGGTTTTTGGCAAGCCGATGGAAACAGACACAGCCATAAGAGGTGAAAGAGCCTAAGCGCCTTCATACAAAAGTCCGCGGTGTTTGGCTACCAGATCTTCAAAGTAGGCCAGGGTTTCCGACATGCTCCTCTCTGAAATCCCACCTGCCGCATGGGTATGCCCCCCACCGTTAAAGTATTGACGAGCCAGTTCACAAACGGAAAAATTCCCCTTGGATCGGAGCGAAACCTTAATCCGGCCGCGCGCCCTGTCTTCCACAAAAAGGGCAGCCAGCCGAATGCCTTTTATAGCCAAGCCGTAATTGACGAAGCCCTCTGTGTCACCGCTTTGGTAATTATTCCTCGCCAAGTCTTCGGCCTGCAGTGCGATGTAGGCAGTGTGGTAGGCAGCCAAGACTTTCAGGTTTTTTAATGCAAGCCTGAGCAAATTGACGCGCTGAATGGTATAGCTGTCGCAAATGCGTTCCTGAATCCCAGGGCCATCCGCACCGCGTTCCACCAAGTCGGCCGCTACGCGATAAGTCGTAGGCGAGGTGCCCGAGAAACGAAACGAACCGGTGTCGGTCACGATCCCCGTATAGAGGCAGGTAGCTACCTTTTCATCGATCGAGTCTAGGTCGCCGAGCTTCGATATGAAGTGGTAAACCATTTCACAGGTGCTCGACATATCCACATCTGAATACACATAAGGAAAAGAATCGGGTTGGTGGTGGTGGTCGATCAAGACCACCGCCGCCGGGCTCCGCATCAAGGATTCACGCATCGCATCGGTACGCGATACCGTATTGAAGTCCAGGTAAAAAATCAGGTCGGCTCCTTCTAACAACCGATCGCTCGCAGCCGATTCCCGCTTATAAACCCATATACGCTCAATGCCAGGCATCCATTTTAAATACCTCGGATAGTCCGTAGGACTTATGATCTGAGGGCTTTGACCGATTTTTTTTAAGAAGTGACACAAGCCCAAACAAGCGCCTATCGCATCGGCATCCGGATTTTGATGTGGGACTAAAACGATGTGGCAGGGATTCTTTAAAACCGCCTTTAAGCCTTGGACTTGCCGTGCATTCACAGCGGCGAAATTACGACATCTGGCCCTTTTATAAACCTTAGCCCTCTTATAAATTAAAGCGGTAGCTTTGTGGCTGCGAAAAGGGGGAAGAAATGCTGGGAACGAAGACCTTTGCGATGATCAAACCCGATGCGGTAGAGGGGGGACATGTCGGCGACATACTTCAAAGCGTGACAACGGCTGGATTTAAAATATCGGCGTTGGAAATGACTCAGATGACGCCAAACCAGGCGCAGCAATTCTATGCCATCCACAAAGAACGTCCTTTTTTTAACGATTTGGTCGCATTTGTGACGCGCGGCCCCATCGTAGCGGCTGTACTGGAAAAGGAAAACGCTGTGGCGGATTTTAGGGCTTTAATCGGGGCGACCGACCCGGCTGAGGCTGCAGCGGGTACCATCCGAAAACGCTATGCGAAATCCGTCGAGGAGAACGCCATCCACGGCTCTGATAGCAATGAAAACGCGTGGATTGAAATCGACTTTCACTTCGCGGAAAAATCCCAATTCTGAGGCCTAACCCAGAAGAGGCTACATCACCACAGGAAAAGCGGGGCGAAAACCCAATGGGGACAACGGCTGAAAAGGCGAGGCAATCCAAAAGACGCTTGCTGGAACCGCCCCAATCCCGTCTATGTCAAAGCGCTGTATGGCCATACTGAGCAGTGCTTCTCAGAGGATGCCACCTCCTGTTTTTGAGACTCGCCCCTCGTCCCATGCCCTGGAAAAAAGACCTGAGCCCACGCACTGGCCACACCACCTACTGAACCGATCAAACAAACCATCCAAGTTAGCCAACCCAACAAGGCAACAGTCCACAAACGCAATCTATCCATCCAATCCAAAATCCAACTCCATCAATTGTAGAAAAAACCCCTGCGAAGTCTCGACTGGAACAACCCAATCAAAACAACGCACCCCAAACCGCTCACATCAACCGCAGGAAAGAAGAATGCAAAATCCCAACGAGGACCATACCCCATGCACCTGTGCACAAACACGGCGGAACGACAGCCTACAACCAACAACCCCCCCCAGCTAATCAATAAGATGCCCAAGCAAAAACCCGACAGATGGCCACCCGATCAAACGATCCAACCCACAGACGGGCTCACGCAGCAGCCCACTGAACAAATTGAGCAACCCATGCAATCCAAAGCCCATCCACACCAGATGGTAGAAAAACAAATGCAAAATCCCAACGGAGGCCATATCCCATGCCCCTGTGCACAAACGCGGCGAAATGACAGCCAACAACCGACGGCTCCGCCCACACCAATTACAGGAACAACCCATGCAAAGTCCCATCAGGAACGACCTGATCAAGCACCCGAACTCCTATGGGTAAAATCCGCCCTTTCAAGACGACCCAATCCGACTCAAAAATTCCGCTTCGGTTAGGATCTCTACGGTTCCCACCTCTTGTGCCTGAGCCAATTTAGAGCCCGGTTGCGCACCGACCACCAACACGTCGAGTTTGCCGCTTACCGCACTCAGATTTTTCCCACCGTTGGCCACTACCATTTCCTTCGCCTCATCGCGGGTGAGCTGGGCCAGCCTACCGGTAAAGAGATGGGTTTTGCCTTGTAAAACATCTCTTTTTTTCGATGGCTCGGCTCGCATTTCAAATTGTAGCCCCGCCGCTTTCAGCCGGCGGATCTGGTCTTGATTCTCCGCCTTCCCGAAGAAGTCGATAAGGCTCTGGGCGATGCGTTCACCGATCTCGTAAACGGCGATCAACTCATCAAAGCTGGCTCGCTGCAAGGCGTCTAAGCCCTTAAAGTGGGATGCTAATTGGTGTGCGACGGTCTCACCGACAAAACGAATACCCAGCGCATACAAGACCTTTTCAAAGGGCTTAGATTTCGACTTTTTAATGCCCGCGATGAGGTTGTCCGACGACTTAGCTGCCATGCGCACCAAGGGCAAAATGGCCTCTCGGGTCAAGTCGTATAGGTCTGCTGGCGTCCGTACCAAGTCGCTTTCGTATAGCAAGGCTACGGTTTCCGCGCCAATCCCTTCGATATCCATGGCGCGGCGGCTGGCAAAATGCGCAATCCGGCCTTTGATCTGGGGTGGGCAGCCCGTTTGGTTTGGGCAATACCGAATGGCTTCACCCGGCAGGCACAGCAACTCGATCCCACAGGCCGGACAATGCTCGGGATAGGCTATGGGTCGACTGTCTTTGGGCCTTAGATCGAGGCAGACGCCCGCTATTTTCGGTATGATCTCGCCTCCCTTTTCCACCCAAACCGCATCTCCCAACCGGAGGTCTAACTTGCTTATAATCCCTTCGTTATGCAGGGAAGCGCGCTTTACAGTGGTGCCCGCGAGTAAAACCGGCTGCAAATGCGCTACAGGTGTCACCGCGCCCGTACGGCCTACCTGATAGCTGACGCCCACCAAAGCGGTTTGAATCCGTTCGGCCCTAAACTTGTACGCCATAGCCCATCGGGGTGCTTTGGAAGTGAATCCCAAGGCTTCTCGCTGCGAGAAATCATTTACCTTAACCACTACCCCATCGACTTCATAGGGGAGTTGCAAGCGTTTGCGGTCCCACTTATCTATGAATTGAAAAACCCCTTCCAAGGAATCGGTTAAAATATCCGTATCCGGTACTTTAAATCCCCAACTCCTCGCCTTTTGCAAGGCTTCACGATGAGTGGAGAAAGGCAGATCTGCCCCGACTACGCCGTATGCCAAACACGCCAGCGGCCGCTGCGCGACCACTGTGCTGTCCTGGAGTTTGAGACTGCCACTCGCGGTATTTCGAGGATTCATATAGGGCGGTTCGCCCGATTCCACCCGGCTCTCATTCATTTCATTGAACGCAGCTATCGGCAAGACGATCTCGCCCCGAACCGCAAAATACTCGGGATAATCCCCGCTCAACTTCAGCGGCACCGACCGGATGGTACGCACATTGGCCGTCACCACATCGCCCGAAATCCCGTCACCGCGCGTGACGGCTCGCTTCAATCTGCCCTTCTTATATGTCAAGCTGATCGAAACCCCGTCGTACTTGAGCTCACAGGTGAACGCAAGGGGCGAATCAATGCGCTTTCGAATGCGCTGTTCCCAATTTGCCAGCTCTTCTTTAGAATAAGAATTGTCGAGGGAATACATCCGATAACGGTGTTTCAGACTGGGGAAATTCTTGGTTACCGTACCCCCTACCCGGACGCTTGGCGAATCAGTGGTAGCGAACTCCGGATGGGCTCGTTCGAGTTGTTGCAGCCGCTTTAGCCGCTGGTCGAAATCGAAATCCGATATCGTCGGGCGGTCCAAGACGTAGTAGTTGTAATTGTGTCGCTCGAGCGCCCTTCGCAATTCCTCGATTTGCTCTTTTACGGACTTCGACATCTCTTTTTTCTTTTTCTGGATAAATGTAGAAAAATTAGCACCCTTCAAAATGCGGCGCATATTAGGAGGGAAAATCCGTGCGGATACGTCCCTTTCAATCCAGAGCTCGTAAAAACCAACTCACCACAAGGGACTGAGCCCAGCCAAAACCCCAGGGTGAAATAAAAAATGCTGTATATTCGTTGAGAATTTAATACTTTCGGCCTGTTGTATAAACCATTGGTGATTTATTACATTTGATCTCAGTTTTAGAACCGATCGACCATGGACGAAAACTTCTCACCTACGGTAAGAGATGTGATCAGCTACAGCAAGGAAGAAGCCTTGCGCCTCGGGCACGATTTTATCGGTACAGAGCACTTGGTTTTGGGTATCATTCGCGAGGGTGAGGGAAAAGCCATTGCGGTACTCGAGTCGCTGGAGGTGGACCTTCGGGTTTTACGCGACAAAGTAGAGTCCATGCTTCCGGCTCAGCCCAGCCGAGGTGTCGACAAGAAAAAAAACCTAACCCTTACCAAGCAAGCCAAGCGAGCGCTTGAAACCACATTCTCAGAAGCCAAAACCTTTCAAGACCAAAGGGTGAACACCGCGCATTTGTTGCTGTGCGTTTTGAGAAACGCCAATGATCCGGTGACCCAAATGTTCAAACTCTTAAACATCGATTACGATTTGGTCAAAGAGGAATTCCTATTGGAGTTTCACCCCGACGACATCGTAGAGGACGCCAAGGGTGAATCGGCCTATTCCGAAGAAGAGGAGGATTATGAGGGCTCACAGTGCCAACACCCTTTTGGTACTTCGGGTACTCGAAAAAAGAGCCGTTCTAAAACGCCTGTCTTAGACAATTTTGGGCGAGATTTGACCCAGCTTGCCACCGGTGGTAAGTTGGACCCCGTTGTGGGGCGCAAAAAGGAGATCGAACGCGTATCTCAAATCCTGAGCCGACGCAAGAAAAACAACCCGCTGCTCATCGGTGAGCCCGGTGTGGGAAAATCTGCCATTGCCGAAGGCTTGGCCCTGCGGATCGTCACGCGTAAGGTTTCACGCGTTTTGTACAGCAAGCGCGTCGTCACCTTGGATCTGACCAGTCTGGTCGCCGGCACCAAGTATCGCGGACAGTTTGAAGAGCGTATGAAAGCCGTGATAAACGAGTTGGAAAAGAACGATGACATCATTCTGTTTATCGATGAAATTCATACGATTGTAGGTGCCGGAGGGGCTACCGGTTCCTTGGATGCGTCCAACATTTTCAAGCCGGCCCTGGCGCGGGGCGAAATCCAGTGCATCGGTGCCACTACCTTAGATGAATACCGCCAATACATTGAAAAGGACGGTGCACTAGAGCGGCGATTCCAAAAGGTCATGGTAGAGCCGGCCAGTCCCGAAGAAACGCTGGAAATCCTGAATAACATCAAGGATAAATATGAGGCGCACCACAATGTGATCTATACCGAAGCAGCGGTGAGCGCTTGTGTCGCCCTGACCAATCGTTATGTAACCGACCGCTTCCTGCCGGACAAGGCCATAGACGCCTTAGACGAGGCGGGCTCGCGGGTGCATATTACCAATATCCAAGTGCCCCAAGAAGTGTTGGACTTGGAGGAGAAACTGGAGCGCGTACGCCGAGAAAAGACAAAGGTCGTAAAAAGTCAAAAGTACGAAGAAGCGGCCAAGCTTCGAGACGATGAAAAGCGCATGGAAAGCGAATTGAGTAAGGTGCAGGCGCGCTGGGAAGCCGAATCCACGGCGCATCGCGAAACCGTCGGTGAAGAGAGCGTAGCCCAGGTGGTGGCCATGATGACCGGTATTCCCATACAACGCGTAGCCCAGGCGGAGAGTAAAAAACTGGCGACGATGGCCCATTCGGTTCGCGACAAAGTGATTGGACAAGATGAGGCTGTCGAAAAAGTGGTAAAAGCCATTCAGCGAAACCGCGCTGGCCTAAAAGACCCCGAAAGGCCGATCGGAACCTTTATCTTTTTGGGGCAAACCGGAGTCGGAAAAACACAGCTGGCCAAGATCTTGGCGCGTGAATTGTTTGACTCAGACGATGCGTTGATCCGAATCGACATGAGCGAATACATGGAAAAATTTGCTGTGTCCCGCTTGGTCGGTGCACCGCCGGGCTATGTGGGCTACGAAGAGGGGGGACAGCTGACCGAAAGAGTTCGCCGCAAACCCTACAGTGTGCTCCTGCTCGACGAGATCGAAAAGGCACATCCCGACGTGTTCAACATTTTGTTACAGGTGCTGGACGACGGATTCATCACCGATAGTCTCGGACGCCGGGTCGACTTTCGAAATACGATTATCATTCTCACCTCTAACATCGGTACGCGTCAATTGAAAGATTTCGGGGATGGCGTAGGCTTTGGCACAAGCGCTAAGCAAGCGGCAGCGGATTCCCATGTGCGCAGCGTGATTGAAAGTGCATTGAAGCGCAGCTTTGCCCCCGAATTCTTGAATCGCATAGACGACGTGATCATCTTCAACCGCTTGAAAAGAGGAGATATCCTCAAAATTGTCGATATCGAATTGGAAAGGGTGTTCAAGCGCGTAAAAGACTTGGGTTATGCGCTCGATCTTACCGGCAAAGCCAAAGAGCTCATCGCTGAGAAAGGATTCGACAAAGACTTTGGCGTACGCCCGCTCAAACGCGCCATCCAAAAATACATTGAAGACCCACTGGCCGAAGAGATCATCAACGCTAAGATCGCCTTCGGCGATCAGCTGCTGATCGACCTGAACGAAGCCAAAGACGGGGTTGCCATTTCAGTAGAAAGACCCGATACAGCTGAAAGCGGTTAAACGCTGGGCGTCTCAAGCTGGGATCTCCAGCTCCCTATAGAGACAAAAGAACGAGTACATTTTTCAAACCATCATGCGCGGACAAACGCTGGAAAATGAGAGCCGCTGTCCAAACCCTCATACAGGAAAAAGCAAAAAACAGTCCCCGGTTTTCAAACCCGTACAGAAAGCTCCTTTAGACCTGTCCACACAGCACAAACACAAAACATGAGGCTGAGCTTTCAAACCGAGATGCGCAGGGGGTAAAAACCGAAGAGATAAAGACTGAGCTTTTAAAGCGAAGCACGGGGAGCGTACGAGAACACCCCCACTTTTTAAATCAACTCACAGGGACAAAACAAAAACGCCTCCTTTTCAGTCCGGCCCATAGAGACGAGATAAAAGACGGATCCCTTAGAACGAGGTCGACTTCTCGGACGAGAGCACGGCACAGGAGCAAGCGGGTAAGCCCGACCCTTCTACCCCAAGGCACATTGGCGCACCCCTCCAAATCTCCTTCGTTTAGGTTGTAGGGACTCGAGACAAAAAGAGGGCTGAAAGCGTTGCTCACCGGCAAAATACCAGGGATAATATACGAGGGCTCAAAACGAATTAAAACGAGAACACAGCACAGGAGCAAGCAGGTAAATCCGGCCCTTAGACCGTCTCATATTTTAGCGGTTTATTCATATCTTTAGGCTTTCAAAGCGATGAAGCGATGCCCATCAAAGTGGTCGAATGCCCGAGGGATGCCATGCAAGGCTGGAAAGTATTCATTCCCACCGAATGCAAAGCCAGGTATATCAATCAGCTTTTAAAAGTCGGTTTCGATACGCTGGATTTCGGGAGTTTCGTCTCGCCCAAGGCGATTCCGCAAATGCGCGATACCGCTGAAGTACTCAAAAGACTCGAGCTGCCGCAAAGCCGAACAAAACTGCTGGCCATTGTAGCCAACCAGCGCGGCGTGGAAGAAGCGGGTCAGTTTGAGGAGATCGCTTATCTGGGCTACCCCCTCTCCATCTCAGAGCGCTTTCAGCTTCGCAACACGCATAAGACGATAGCTGAATCCTTTGCCAGCTTAGATGCCATGCAAAATGTAGCGATAGAGCACGACAAGCAAATGGTGGTTTACCTCTCTATGGGTTTTGGCAATCCCTATGGCGAACCCTGGTGTCTCGACCTATTGGCGGAATGGGCGGAAAGACTGATCCAAAGCGGCATCCGGATCATCGCGCTTTCGGATACCATTGGCGTCTCGCAGAAAGAAGACATCGCAGCTGTCTATGAGTCCTTAATTCTGCAATACCCGCAGGTGGAATTCGGCGCACACCTCCACAGCCGGCCGGAGACCTGGCGCGAAAAGATCAACGCCGCTTATCAAGCGGGCTGTAGGCGATTTGACACCGCTATCAGAGGCTTGGGCGGCTGTCCGATGGCAAAAGATGATCTGGTGGGCAATATGCCCACGGAAAAAGTGGTGCAATACATGGATGAAAGGGGGATGACATCCAAGCTGGATAAAAGAGAATTGGAGCGCGCCTATACCTTATCCGAACAAGTCTTTGCCGCCGACTTCAACCCCCTATGGGAAAAAGTGCGTCAAGCCTACTAAAGAGAGACTTTGCATCTCGTGCTTGTCCTTTGTGGCTCGGTTTCAAAAGCAGGGGTTGCTCTTTTGTATTTGCCCTTTTGTGAGGATTTAAAAGCCGGACTTACCTTTTGTTCCAGTTTGAGGATTTAAAGGAGGGGGTATTTCTGGTCTTTGAGCTTTTGATTTGTTCCAGTTGTGAAATGGTGTCTTTAAAAAATCAAATTGAGGTAACCTGAAAAGCAGCGCTTATTTTTTGGCGTTTGTCCGTGTGTATCCGTTTGTAAAAAAGGATCATTCTTTTGCCTGTGGGGTCGGTCTGAAGAGCAGGCTTATCTCTTTGACTTGTTTCCTTTGTGTGGGTTTGAGAAGTGACCCCATCTCTTTACGCCCTGTGGCTCGGCTTGAAAAGGGGATTTTTTCTCTTCTCCTCTATCCGGGATTCTCTGTAAAATCCTCATCTGGGGAATCGATCATAGGGGGAGGTGCCGAAAGCCATCTCTTGATTTTATCTCTGTATGGAAGGTTTTGAAACCCCGGTCTTAATTTTCTGTTTTCGCCTCTGTGTAGGGGTTTAAAAAGGGCTATTTTTCAGCTTTTAATCATTTTTATGCTGGTTTAAAAGACGAGCATTTTTATAGACTTGTGTACGACAATTTAAAAGCGGGGGCTGCCATGTGGCAACCCCTCCTCAACAAAGATATATGGACTGGGGGAATGAACTCGTTTCGGGGCTTATTTATCCTCGTCGCGGGCTTTGATCTCCCTACGGAAAAAAGTAGCCGAGAACACCAAAAGAAGAGACTTCGACAAGTGCAGCTGCCTCCGATAAAGAGCGACAGAGGGCTGCAGAATAAACGGATTTCAGGGGTTGTTTAAGGCGCCGTAAGCGTGGTTTTTTAGGGGGCTGTACAGTTTTAACCGGCTCAATCCGTTTTCTCAGAGCGGGTATGGAATAGCAGGACGCGCTTTAAAAAAGCGTCTCGGCTCAAAGTCTCCTGCTGGCCGGTACACATATTTCTCAGGGTAACCGCCTGTGATGCGACCTCCTCGCTGCCTGCCACAGCCACGTAGGGCACCTGGTTTTTGTGGGCGTAGGCGAGCTGCTTTTTGAGCTTGACCGCTTCGGGATAGAGTTCGCAACTGACCCCCCGATCGCGAAGCGCTGCCACCAATCGGTAGCTGTAAGCCGCTTCAGCCGCTCCAAAATGGACGAACAACAGCTGGGGTTTGTCGCCGGCCAAATCGGGAAACAAGCCGCGCGCTTCGAGGGCGAGATAAACTCGATCCAGGCCAAAAGAGATGCCGACGCCAGAAATACCGCTGAGCCCAAAAATACCGGTGAGCTCGTCGTAACGCCCCCCACCACCGAGCGACCCCAATGCAATGCCTTTGCCCAACACCTCAAAAATGGCGCCGGTATAATAGTCCAATCCACGGGCCAGGGTGAGATCGAGGTCGAGCTCCGCGATTTTAAGCCCATGGTCTTGTATCCTTTCTAAGATGAAGCGCAGTTCCGCGATTCCACTTTGTCCCACCGCAACGGATTTGAGCGTGCTTTCCAAAACTTCGAGCCTTTGCTGATTGGAAGCGGTATCGAGCTCGAAGAAGGGCGCCAAAGCGTCGATAGCCGACTGCGGAATGCCGGCCTGGCGCATTTCTGCCACCGCTTTTTGGGACCCGATTTTATCCCATTTGTCGAGTGCTGTGGTAAAGGGGGCGAAGCGATCCGAAATGCCGGCTACTTCAGCCAGGCCTGCGAGCAGCTTTCTGCTGTTTAGTCGGATGCACACCGGTAGGTGCAAGGCGTTAAACACATCGTCGTAGAGCTGCACCAGCTCCACCTCCTGCCAAAGCGAATCCGCGCCCACCACATCGGCGTCGCACTGATAAAACTCGCGAAAACGTCCCTTCTGCGGCCGATCGGCCCGCCAAACCGCTTGGATCTGATAGCGCTTAAACGGAAAGCAGACCTCGCTTTGGTGTTGGGCCACGTAACGGGCAAAGGGTACGGTGAGGTCGTAGCGGAGGACTTTGCTTGCAATGCTAGGGGCCAAAGCACTCGAATTGCCTTGCGCCCAAGCGTCTTTGTCGGCCCGTTTCAAAAAGTCACCCGAATCGAGAATCTGAAAGATCAACCGATCGCCCGCTTCCCCGTACTTGCCCATCAGGGTGGAGCGGTTTTCAAAAGATGGGGTTTCAATCGGTGCATAGCCATAGCGTTGAAACTTTTCTTCTATCACGCGGATGAGGTACTTGCGCCTTACCGTTTCCCGAGGTGAAAAGTCACGCGTCCCTTTGGGAATGGCGGGTTTTTTTTGCATTTTTAACCGTTGTGTCCAGTTGGTTGGCTAATCGCTTATCGCGCGCTTCAATCGAGATCTCCTGAAGAACCCTGAAAAAGCCTTTGATTACAAGGTGTGACACCCGCATTGACAAAATTGGATTTCCCGCTGTTTAAAAGGGCCTTCAACAATTTCCTGTTCGCTTCAAACGCCTTACAGGCGACCATTGTACGAATGGAAAAGGAGCGCAGGGCATCGTGTACGCTCAGGGTACCCACTGCCGAGTCCTTGCGACCGGTAAAGGGATATACGTCTGGGCCGCGCTGGCACTGGGAGTTGATGTTCACGCGGCAAACCTGATTGACCAAGCCGTCTATCAAAGGGGCGAGTTCATCGATGTTTTGGCTAAATAAGCTCACTTGTTGTCCGTAATGGGATTCGCAAATGCGCGCTACGGGCTCTGAAATCGATGTAAAGGGTACAATCGGCACGACCGGACCGAACTGTTCCTCGTGATAGATGCGCATCCCTTTGTCGACCGGATATAAGACGGCCGGATAAAAAAAGCTCTCTTCGCGTGCCCCCCCCCCTTCATTGATCACTTTTGCGCCCTGTGCTTCCGCATCGGCTACGAGCGCTTGCAAATAGTCCGGTTTGCCCGGTTCGGGCAAGGGGGTCAATCGCACACCCGCCTCCCAAGGCAAGCCGCATCGCAGGGCTGCAACCCGATGGACAAAGGCTTTCGTAAAAGACTTGGCGATCGATTCGTGAACGAATAGGAGCTTTAAAGCTGTGCAGCGCTGGCCGTTGAACGACAAGGCGCCCAAAACGCATTCTGAAACAGCCAAATCCAAATCGGCGTCGGGCATGACAACAGCTGGATTTTTGGCCTCCAGCCCCAATACGGTGCGCAGGCGGTTGGGCCTGGGGTGGTATTGCCTTATCGCGTTGGCGGATCGACTGCTACCGATCAGGGCCAGCGCATCTACCTTGCCGGACCTCATCACCGGGGGAACCACTGTAGATCCTGAGCCATACAAAATATTGACCACACCTTTGGGAAAGGCTTCCGCGAAGGCTTCCATCAGGGGGGAGAGCAACAAGATACCGTGCCGTGCGGGCTTGAACACCACTGTATTGCCCATTAAAATGGCGGGAATGAGCAGGCAAAAGGTTTCATTTAAGGGATAGTTGTAGGGGCCGAGACAGAGCACCACGCCCAGGGGGCCTCTTCGAATCTGCGCATATACTCCACCGGCGAGCCTTAGCTCAGCGGCTTGCCGACTCATCTCCTCGTATTCTCGAATCGTATCGACGATATAGGCCAGCGTTCGATCGAATTCGCTTTCGGAATCGCCGAGCGTTTTGCCAATTTCCCACATCAAGCGTTTAACCACTTCGTCACGCATGGTTTTCATCAGTGCGACAAAGGCCTCCATACAGCGGATGCGGTCCTTTGGTTTCTGGGTGGGCCACACCCCTCTTCCCAAATCGTAGGCTCTATAAGCGGCATCGAGTGCGGCTAACGCATCTCCTTCACCCATCTCGGGTATGTGTCCCAATAGGATGGGTTTGCCGCCCTGGTAAACCGGGGAGTAAACCGCCTGCATCGCTCCGTCCCACCTTAGCATTTTGCCATCCGACAAATGGGAATCCTGCCGGATCGGTGCCCCGAGCCGGTATTTTTCAGGGATGGTATAATTCAAAAAGATTTTCCTTCTCACACCACGGCGGTTAAGCGAGTCAAAAGTAGTGATTTTAACCCATTCCAATGAGAACCGGCGCCTTGATCTGCAACTGCTCGCTGTTGATAATTCTTTTTGTCGGGCTGTGTGAAATGTTGTAAAATTGTCAAAACTCAGTCATCAATCGATGAAGCTCTGGCAAAAGGACTTTGACATCAGCAAAGAAATCGAAACTTTTACCATTGGTAAAGATAGGGAGCTCGACCGCTTACTCGCCGCACACGATGTATTGGGTACGCTCGCGCATATCCAAATGCTCCAGTCCATAGGTTTGCTCACCCAAGCGGAGTGCACGGCTCTCAGCCGAGAACTCAAACAGCTCCATCACGAGGCCGAACAGGGACGCTTCGAAATTGAGGATGGCGTCGAAGATGTGCACTCACAAGTGGAGCTCGTGCTGACCCGCCGCCTCGGGGATATGGGCAAGAAGATACACAGTGGTCGCAGCCGCAATGACCAAGTCATGCTCGATCTCAAGCTCTACATCCGGGCACAGCTGCAAGCGGTCGTGATCGCAATCCGAGATCTCTTCAACCGATTGATCGATTTGAGCGATCGATACAAAGGGGTGCTCATACCCGGTTACACCCACTATCAAATCGCCATGCCGAGCTCTTTTGGCCTGTGGTTTGGGGCCTATGCGGAGAGCCTGGTGGACGATATGCATATGCTGTATGCCGCTTTTCGGGTGGCGAATAAAAATCCGTTGGGTTCAGCAGCCGGTTATGGTTCCTCTTTTCCCTTAGATCGAAAGATGACCACCGAGCTGTTGGGCTTTGACGACTTGAATTACAATGTGGTCTATGCGCAAATGGGGCGTGGAAAGACCGAACGCATCGTCTCCGATGCCATCGCCTCGGTAGCGAGCACTTTGGCCAAGATGGCACAAGACGTCACCCTCTATATGAGTCAGAATTTCGGTTTCCTCAGCTTTCCCGATCGGCTGACCACCGGCTCCAGTATCATGCCCCATAAAAAGAATCCAGACGTATTTGAGCTAGTCCGATCCAAATGCAATAAAATGAACGCATTGCCCAATGAAATCGCCTTGATCACAGGGAATTTGGCCTCGGGCTACCACCGCGACCTGCAGACGATTAAAGAGTGCTTTTTACCCGTATTTGAAGAACTGAAGAGCTGTTTGCACATCAGCGAATATATGCTGAAACACATCGTGATAAACGAAAATGCAATCGAAGACGACAGATACAAGTACCTATTTAGCGTGGAAGCGGTCAATGATGCGGTATGGAAGGGCATGTCGTTTCGCGATGCCTACAAAAAGGTGGGCTCGGACATACAGGCGGGTAAATTTGAACCCATCCGCAAGGTGAATCACACGCATGAGGGGAGCATTGGAAATCTGTGTCACGACGAAATCAAACGCTTGATGCGGGAAGCCTATGAGCGATTTGCATTTAAGCGCATGGAACGGGCAAAGGCCAAACTGCTCGGTACCCGTGCACCGCTCTAAGGGCATATTTTGTCACCCCAATACAAAAGCATATGGATCCCAAACAGTGCGTAGTTGAAAGGATCGAGCAAAACGGAGGATGGGTAAACACCCACGCCCACCTCGACCGGGCTTATACGCTCACCGAATCGAATTTCAACAATTCGTACAGCTACCTGAAAGAGAAGTGGCATCTCGTAGATGAGATGAAAGCGCGGTCTACGGTAGACGACATCTATGCCCGCATGGCCAAGGCCATTGAATTGTTTCTATCCCAAGGTGCCCAAGCCGTAGGTACTTTTATCGATGTGGATGACAAGATCGAGGAGAAGTCCATCAGAGCAGCCCAAAAGGTCAGAGCGGATTACGGCAAAGACATTGAAATCCGCTTTGCCAACCAGGTACTAAAAGGCGTGATAGACCCCAAGGCGCGGTACTGGTTCGACCTGAGCGCCGACTTTGTGGACATCATTGGCGGGCTGCCGGCCAAGGACTTCGGCCGCGAAGCGGAACACTTAGACATTTTGTTGTCCACGGCCAAAGAGCGGGGAAAATTGCTACACGTACACGTAGACCAGTTCAACACCGATGAAGAAAGAGAAACCGAACAACTCGCGCGCAAAACCATCGAACACGGTATGCAGGGCAAGGTAGCGGCCATCCACAGTATATCGCTAGCCGCACACCCCAAGAAATACCGCGAAGCCCTATATGAGCTGATGCGTGAAGCGCAACTGCACGTGATCTCCTGTCCTACGGCCTGGATTGATCACAACCGTACGGAGCGCCTGAGCGTCAGCCACAATTCCGTTACGCCAGTGGATGAAATGGTGCCCTGCGGCCTAACCGTCGCCCTTGGCACGGACAACATCTGCGACATTTACAAACCCTTTAGCGACGGCGACCTGTGGACGGAACTCCGCGTCATGCTGGAGGCCTGCCATTACTACGACATCGACAACTTGGTGAAGATCGCCACGACCAACGGCTTGCAGGTCCTGGGGATTGAAACTTAGTCTTTGGGCACGGGGTAAAAAATTCAACCCGATTCAAATATGTGATAAGGCTTGCCGGGATCAATCACAGGAAGGAAAATGAGCGGACTTTTCAAGTCATCCCAAAAGGTCAAACACAGAGAATAGGGCACTCTTTTTTAACCACCGAAGAAGAGGGGAAAACACCTTTTTTTAAAAGCGTATAAAGGGACAAAACCAAAAGAATGAACCCTTCTTTTAAAAAGGCCGCAGGGTCAAACGCAAAGAATAGTTCCGAGTTTTCAAATTACCACATACGGGCAAAGACAAAAGATCGAGACCGGGCTTTCGGATACCCCCATAGGACAAGTGCCAGAAGATAAGCCCCTCCTTTTCCAATCGCCCACAGGCATGGTGAATGAAGATAAAAAGACCAATCGCTATTTCCAAACCACCATAGGGAAGCATACGAGGAAAAAATAAGCCCCGCTTTTCAAACTGCTCTATAGAGCCAAACACAAAAAGACGAGCACCACTTCTCAAACCGTCAATCGGAAACAAAGATAAGCCCTGCTTTGAGGCCTTACTCAGTGATGAATACAGAGGAATGAGGTTGGGTTTTCAGCCCGTCTCCATAATGATTGACAACGCGGAATGAAAAATACCCCTTACGCCGACGCAAAAGGGTAAAAACAAAAAATAACACCAGACTTTAAATCGCTATGCACGGATAAAGGCCAAAAAATAACCCCTCTCTTGGATTTGGTTTTTAACAAGACCCGCATGTCTGCCCACAGGAACAACCGCGAGGGCAAGCCCGAACTTTCAAACCGATCCAAAAGCTCAAAAGCAAAAGAATAAAGCCCCTTTCTCAGGCGGATTTACGCAGTGCAGAAACCCAAGAGATAAGCCCTCTTCTTTATAACAGCTCCATAAGCAGAATCCAAGGATAAACCCCTTCCCCAGGCTGCCAAACGGGAAGGAAAAAACCCGCTTTTCAAACCGATCTGCAGGCGCAGAGGCTCAGCTCGGCTGATCACAGGACAAGGGCTGAAAAAAAGAGTTCCCCTGTGACTGCTAAGAAAAAGTTGAGGTTTTTCGTTGCCTGGTTTTATCGGGATGCACGAATGCTGCGCATTTCCGGTAGCCATTCACAACGATTGTGTCACGTTTTAATCTTATCCGATAATTCTTCGAACTTCACAATTAAAACATCCAGGACTTGAATTGTGAATATGGATATAACTTATTTCTTCATGGCTAAATATTTCCTCAATCCTCTCTTTCGTATTGATTCCTTCATCGGCAATAGCGACTTTCATGATCCCACCTCTGTCGTATCCTCTGAATGAGAGAAGGCGGTGGTTTAACATTTTGGGTATTTCATTTTTCCGCAATTCCTTCTGCTTTACACCTTTTCTTATGAAGGTTGGGCCTTTGGCTTGGTATGGGGATTTTGTTTTGTGAAATTCAAATGGTATCAAAATGACTTCCTCTCCGAGTTCAGCATCTTCTAAACTTACCCTACAAAGAAATCCGGGTTTTTCATCTACTTTCATCCTGATACCCCCCTATCAGATAATTCCTCATCGGTCAAATCGAACATCGGTTCGAATAATTCATGATTTAGCGCTTTGATTTGAAAATCCATATCTCATTCTCTTTTAGTGTGGTACAACGGTCAGATTATGCGTACATCATACCTTTAAGAATACGTATTTTTTATAGCGGTCAAAAGTTTTCTTCCTTGCGTTTGCCCGCCGATATTTCAAATTTTCACAATGTGCTATTTTTTACTATTATTACATTTCTATGGGTTCAGCCGTATGATTGGGGTTTGTAATCTGATTTCTGTGACCGCTGTGCAAATGCGAGATTTCGGTAGCGATTCACAACTTACCACTTAAAGAGCGGATAGGCTTTCATCATGTGGGCAACCGCTTTCTCAATCCTCTTGAGAAACGCCTCATCTTCTGGATTCCTGAGAACCGAGTCGATCCAATCTGCGATGATAGGCATCTCTTTTTCCGTCAATCCCCGGGTGGTAATCGCAGGGGTTCCCAGGCGAATGCCCGAAGTGATAAAAGGCGATTTGTCATCAAAGGGTACCATATTTTTATTGCACGTAATGCCCGCTTTACCGAGGGCTATCTCAGCATCTTTGCCGGAAATATTTCGGTTGCGCAAATCGATCAGCAGGCAATGATTTTCCGTGCGCCCGGAGACGATTTTATAGTTTCTGTCCGTCAGTTCTCGAGCCATCGTGGCTGCATTCCGCTTCACCTGTGAGACGTAGGTGGCGTATGAATCGGTTAGCGCCTCCCCAAATGCAACGGCCTTGGCGGCGACGACGTGTTCCAAAGGACCGCCCTGCGTTCCGGGGAAAACCGCAGCATCGAGACAGGACGACATCTTTTTTACCTTTCCCTTAGGCGTCTTTTGACCGAAGGGATTGTCGAAATCCCTGCCCATTAAGATGATTCCACCCCGAGGTCCGCGCAGGGTTTTATGCGTGGTGGAAGTCACGACATGGCAATGGGGCAATGGATTCTTGAGCAAGTCGCGCGCGATTAGTCCAGCGGGGTGTGAAATGTCGGCCAGCAACAGGGCCCCCACCGCATCGGCTACCGCTCTAAACCGTTCGTAATCCATATCCCTCGAATAGGCAGATGCACCGCAGATGATCAGCTTGGGCTTCACCGCTCGAGCGGTTTCTTCCATTTGGTCGTAATCGATGATCCCCGTCTCCGCATGGACACCGTAAAAGAAAGCTTTGTACAGCTTGCCGGAGAAATTTACGGGTGAGCCATGGGTCAAATGTCCACCGTGTGAAAGGTCGAATCCGAGGATCGAGTCCCCCGGTTTTAAACAAGCCATATATACCGCAGCGTTGGCCTGGGAACCCGAATGGGGCTGCACATTGGCGTATGCTGCATCGAAGAGCGCTTTGGCGCGGTCGATGGCTGAGGTCTCCACTTCATCCACCACTTCACAACCGCCGTAATAACGCCTGCTCGGATAGCCCTCTGCGTATTTATTTGTCAGTACGGAACCCACCGCACGCATCACGTCCGCGCTCACAAAATTTTCGGAAGCGATCAATTCAATACCCTGGCTTTGCCGCTCTCGCTCCTTTTCGATTAACTTCTGTACGATTTTATCGCGCATCTGACAAGGGGTTCAATGGGGTTTCCGCAGGGCAAACTTACTGATAAAACGACTGGCAACCCCAGCCTGCTGAAACAAGTGCGCCTCTCATAGCACGCTCAAGCTAGAAACGCTCGCAGCGCTGCTTTAAAAACTTTGCCATCTCGGTTTTGATCATTTCCTCTGTTTGGCTGCAACCCCCCTACCAATTGCACAGTCCGGGTTAAAAGATTTCTGCGTGATGAAAAAAAGTTGTAGTTTTGCCCCTATTCATTTTAAAACCGATTCAGCAGTAAAATGTATAAAACGATTTCCGCTGGACTATTCGCATTGGCTTTGGTCCTCTGTTACTTCGCTTACCAATCCATCATGGGGCCGGTGGAGTTCAAGAAGGAAAGAGATGAGCGCTACAGAGCAGCGGTTGCCAAACTGATCGAGATCCGGAACGCAGAGCAGGCCTACAAAGCGATAAAGGGTGAATACACGGGTGATTTCAAGGCGCTCTTTCAATTTTTGGATACGGGAGAGTTCGTTTTGACCTCCCGTCGAGATACCTCTTTCCAGCTTTATGACAAGGTTTATAGAATCGACAAACAAGTGGATTCGGTGATCGTGGATACCTTGGGGTTTCGATCCGTAAAAGATTCCTTATTCCCCGGCTATGACTACCGCCGATTGGAAGTCGTCCCCTTTACCCAGGGCGCGAAATTCGAATTAAAAGCCGGTCGCTTAGAAAAGAATGCGCTGTTAAATCCCGTGTTTTACGCCCGTGTAAACAAACGGGTTCTGCTGGCGGGGTTGGATGCGCAACTCATCGAAGAAGACGTGATCACACCAACCGCTTCGGTACAGGGTACTTATCTTCAGGTGGGCGATCTAAAAAAAGTTACGACCAGTGGCAACTGGCCTAAAAATCTGGAACCGGGCTATGAGGCCAGCTCAAATCGAGAATGAACCTTGATCGAGAAACCAATTGCAAAAACCCTATCCGTCCACGTGACGACGGATGGGTTTTCTCTCGCCGTTTTCGACACGGGGCTCAGGCAGATCACAAGGCTTAAGTCCTTTCGGAAAGCTGGATTTGATAGCGCTGATATCGATGCGGCGTTTGAAGAAAACCGAATTTTAGACCCTGCGATTCAAAGCCTTATACTCACACAAAACCATTGTCGATTCACGCCGATCCCCGCTGCTCTTTACGATTCGAGTCGAGAGAGAAAACTACTCGCATGCAGTACAGAGGTCTCTGACTGTGAAGTCACAGCTGCCGATGCGATTCCAGGGCTGGGCGTGTACATCCTTTACATCGATGGGCTCAACCCCAAGCCCAAGGGTTTGCCCAACTGTCAAAATTTACACTTCTCAAGCGCTTTTTTGCGGTTTGTAACCCAAGAAGAACTGACGCGGGAGGAGGTAGATTTTTTCGCACACCAATATCAGAACCGACTCTCCGTCTCGATCTTTCGGAATGAAAATCTGCTTCTCGCCAACGCTTATGACACCTATACCCCAGCCGATACCTTGTATTACCTGCTGGCGCTCTTCGACCATTTTTCCCTATCCAATAAAAGTCAGAAACTCAACATATCGGGCGACTTATCCGGCGATCCAGCCTTACACCAGTCCTTGCGAGAATACTTTGGAGCGCTATCGGAGATAGCCGGTTTTCAAAGCCGCATATATCCTGAGCCATCAGCCGAACTCCTTGGTTTAATTCAAACGCATCAAATCATTTTAGGGTGAGAATCATCTGTGGCCGCCACAAGGGAAAGCGCATCTACCCGCCCAAAAACCTCGGTGTGCGCCCTACGACAGATCGCGCCAAAGAGGCCTTGTTCAACATCTTAGAAAACCGTTTTGCCTTCGGTGCTATCCGTGCTTTGGATTTGTTTTCCGGGACGGGAAACATCAGCTACGAGTTGGCATCGCGGGGCGTTGCCCACATCATCAGCATAGACAGAAGTCGATACTGCCAAAATTTTATCGAGAAAACCGCAGCGGAGTTGAAGTTGCCAATTCGCGTTCTCCACGTAGATGCGATTCGCTTTTTGGAAAAGACAAACCGGGAATTCGACTTCGTCTTTGCAGACCCACCTTACGACTTATGCGAGGGGGACTACGGCGACATTCACCGCTTGATCTTCGATGGAGAAGTCTTGAAAACGGCTGGATTACTGGTTTTTGAGCATGCGAGAAGACAGTGCTTTGAAGGGGCGGAGGGCTTTTTGGAAAGGCGAAAATACGGAGCCGTGCACCTCAGCTTTTTCAGTCGTGGGAGAGAAAGTCGATAATTTTTTAAGCACTGAGCCGAGATGGCTTATTTTGCATGGCTGTTGTCAAAGGAATACACACAAGCGCACTGTGCACAACCACTGGGTTTGGAAAACCCAATCGCGACCCGATCAGACTCACTTTTGCCTGCGATACCTGCGCTCCATGCCACACCACAAAACCAAAGCCACCAGGCCGCTGAGGATGAACCCAAGGCGTTCCGCACCACTGATCGAGGGCATTTTCATCGCCTTTTCCAATCCCAATCGCCGCACATCGAAAATGAGCCATACAAGGGCTAACAGATTGTTAAAAAAGTGTGTCAAAATGGGCAGGAGCAAAGAATTCGTACGCCAATAACTATAACCCAAAAAGAGCCCCACGGCAAAGCCGGCGACGAACTGCGTCGGATTGGCGTGTAGCAAACCGAATAAAAAAGCGCTCGAGGCAATGGCTACCCAGGGCCTATAGTTCTTCAGAAAAGCTTTTAGAAAGTACCCCCTGAACAAAACCTCCTCGAGGAACGGGGCCAGAAAGACCGTACTGATGAAAAAACCCAAAAAACTCTGTCGATACATCTTTGCAAAGGCTTTTGCCGTTGATTCGTTCAGCGAATCGAGGAAATCGATGTGAGAGAGCCAGTCCACCAGTAGCTCGCTTGTGTTAGCCACACCGAACGCGATGATGAGTGCTGTGATCAACAGCGGCCAGCCGGGTAAGACGAGCCGAAGGCTCAGCACTTGTCGATTTCGTCTTTTGTACAAGGCGAAAAAAAGCGGTAGGCAGAGCAAAAAAGGCAGCGCATACGAAATGGGAAGTCGCAGGTAAGCCGGTGTATAGGCTTCAACGGGCACCCATGCGAAATGCATCAACAGCCCAACTGCCATAAAGCACAGCAGCAATCCGATCGCCTGCCAAAAACCGGGGAACCACCGTTCGCTATTCATCATGGGAGGCAGCATTTAGCATGCTAAAAGCGCGATGCCGTTGCTCGACAAGAGAGAGGCATCCCATCTGATGTGAAAGCGTCAGCTTGGACAGGTTTCAGCTCTCAAAAACCCCACCTTGAGACGACTACCCGCTGCACGCCTCAGGGCAGATGACTGTCCGCCCTTTTGGAAGGCCCGACCGATGCAGATGTGTGTCCCTTATCACCGCACAACGCCACCTGGTCTGAATCCCTTATCCCAGCTGTTGCCAATCGGCCTTCCCCGCGTTTGATTCCTTTTCTATTTAAGGCTTTAAAGCTGGGTTTGGAAGGGATTCGGGTTTCAAATTGAACCCATCTCATTTTCTTTCGTCTTTCCAATTTGCAAGAGGCAGTGCTTCACACGACAAAAGTAACGCTTGCCTGCTTAGAAAAAAAGCGCAACTTTGTGGGGTATCCAATCGAGTATCTATGGCACCACACCCAGGGCGCAAACCGATAAAAACCCAATTCGTAAGGCCATGCGCAAGACTGTTTTGATCTCCGGCGGAAGCGGTATGATCGGCCAGCGACTCAGCGCGGTTTTAGCCCAAAAGGGCTATGGAGTGAGCTGGCTCACGCGAAATCCCAGCCGAGCATCCCAATACAAATGCTATGGTTGGGATGTAGAAAATATGCAAATCGATGGGGAAGCCCTCACAAATGCTGACTATGTCATCCATTTGGCCGGGGCCGGTGTGACAGCAAAGCGCTGGACGGCCAGACGAAAAAAAATCATAGCCGACAGCCGGGTAAAGGGTGCGCAATTGCTCTATCAGGGCATAGAACGGTGCAACCGCAAGCCCAAAGCCTTCCTATCGGCTTCTGGAATCAGTTATTATGGGACTGGACATGCCACCCGCGTGTGCACCGAAGAAGACCCACCTGGAACGGGGTTTCTGTCGGCGGTTTGTGTCGAATGGGAAGCCGCTGCACGCCGGTTTGAAAACCTGGGCATGGGTTCGGTTCAATTGCGCACGCCTGTGGTCTTAAGTCTGGACGGGGGGGCTTTACCCAAGATGTGCGCCCTCTTTAAACGCAACCTGGGCGCAGCGCTGGGCAGCGGCAAACAGGGACTCTCCTGGATTCACTTAGACGATTTGGTAGCCCTTTACACCCACGCTATGGAGAACGAATTGAACGGCCCTTACAATGCCGTAGCCCCCGATCGGGTTCAAAATCAATCGTTTTCCAGCACCCTGGCCAAAGCGATGCACAAGGCTTTTTTTATGCCCCGCATTCCGGCTTTCATCTTACGGCTGTACCTCGGTGAAATGAGCGACCTCGTGCTCAAGGGCCAGTGGGCTTCCCCAAAAAAGGTGTTGGACACCGGTTTTGCCTTTGCCCATCCCAGTTTGGAGCTGGCTTTACGCGATATCTTTTCAAAGAGTATTTGACCGCAGTGGTAAAGCCAAGGCTATAAACCGCTTAGGCAAGTCGGAAGTATCCCTCTGTCGGCGGCCGGTTCCTCGGTATGTAAGGTTCGAGAGGAATGGATCTTATAAACGAGCTATAACGAGGTGCGCGGCACCGCTATCTCAGAAACAGAAGCACGGTAAAAACAAGGGTTGCGTACCACTGGACCTTATGAACTGAGTTGACGTTTTTATTCTCAGTTGGGGTGGTTGTTTTTTAGTTGTAAAATTATGTACTTCGCAGGTGTGTGCCGCGGATTAAAGCAACATTCTTGTGAATTTGTAAAAAGATAAATTTCACACGTATGATATTAAATCAAAAATCCAGTGTGTTTATTTTATCTTCCCTCAGCCTTTTCCTATTGGCCGGCTGCGAGGGAGGAGATGTAATCAAGCTCACAGTAGATGAACTCCCAAGCCTGCAATTTGAATTAATTCCCTCTACCACAGGGATTAAACCAGCCAATAGTGATGTTGGTCTTGCAGAATCCACCTATGCGGAATTGAGCATTGCGACAATTGAAAAGACCAGTAAAAAGGGGACTATGTCGTCGAAAAAACTACTTATAGGATTCTATCTAATGGATTTACAGAACCCATAAAAATCAAACCGGGTAACTATTATTTAACGGAATGTAAAGTATTGAATGAATCACATCAACCTATTTATTTCTCGCCTAACAAAAAAGAAGCCCTTTCATTAAAGGACGAAGGTAAAGAGTTAGCGGTACCTGTGTCATTCTCTGTGCCATTTAAAGGGAAAATGGATCCTGTTAAAGTTCTAGTAGTCCCTTGCACAATTGAGACTGACACTTTTGGAGGAGAAGATCACGGAGACCAAAGTTTAAAGTAGGGCTCAAGGTAATTGAATTTGCGAGATTTGAGTTGTATTGTTATGTAAATGGTGATTTCGTTACCGATTTTAATTTTACCATGTACCCGCATACAAAAGAGGGTAAAATTTTGCGTTTTCACGATGATGAACCTGTGGATAGCATAATTAGAGGTACAGGCGGAGAGGGTTTAGTCGTTTGGTTTCCCAAGGGTTATCCATCATATTATATAAAGGTTACCTATACAAAAGGAGCGCAACTTTATAAATGGGACAACCATGGCAAGGTTTTCTCCGAAGCAGAATTGATCGAGCATGATCACCGTAATCCATTTGAAATTGAATGGCATTCCGACCAAACAGTGCACGTGAGTTCGGTATCTCTTGACGACAATTATTTTCATGTTTTTTACAAACGTGGTTCGGGAGACTTCGCTGAGAGAACGCTTACTGCCACTATACATCCAGGAAATGCCGACAACCAAGCCGTAACCTGGCGCATAGAACCCGAGCCAGACCCCCGAAGGCCCATAATCACCATAGAGAGACTCTTAGATAATGGAAAAACAGCCTTAGTCGAGACGCATGGTAATGTAGGGGAAGCAAGAGTCATAGTAACTACGAAAGACGGTGGTAAGACAGCTACATGCAAAGTAGAGGTTGATGATAGTATGGGAAGAACACGATCCTAGGTGTAACACCCCTTTTTATTTGGGGTTAGCGCTTAATCCAAGCGTTTTAACTTCATCAAATAATCGATCTCGATTGGATTTGTCGCGTCTAACAGCGCACCACAGCTTTAAAAAATTGCCCTTTCGCCTACCATCGACTGTCCGCGAGCTCTTATGCAGTTTATCACAATACCGGGGTGGGGTTTTTATTTTCATCGATGGCAACGAGTGAAAACGCGCCGGTTGCAGCCTTTTCGCGCCCGCTCGAATACATTTGCTCCACGAATATATCCACGCGGACTTTCAGACTCGTATGGCCCACCTGGGTTACCACGCCGACTAACTCTACGAGGGCACCGGCGGCTATGGATCTATTAAAATCCACCTTATCGCTACTCACCGTCACCATCCGTCGCCGGCTGAATCGGGTAGCCGTAATAAATGCCACCTCGTCCATCAACAGCATAGCCATGCCGCCAAATAAGGTGTTGTAATGATTTATCACATTGGGAAAAATAGCCTTGAAAACACGGGTTTCAGATTTTTCGATTCGCTCTTCAACAGTTATATCTCTCTATCATTTTAAACCGAATCACCCTCCTTTTGAGCTCGTGTAGGGTACGTGTTACAGGATGCCTTTGAGCCGATTACCGCTTTGCCCCATCTTTTTTATTCACACCCTCTCTTTTAACCAAGGGGTTCCAAACCTTTATCTCATCGGTTTCACGCAGCCCGGATTTAATTTCGACATAGTTGTCGTCCGAAATGCCCAATTCTAGGTTTTTCTTTTCGTATTGGCCCGCTGCTGTCTTGACCTCTACATAAGGCTCGCCTTTTGAATCGTATTGCAGCAAGGCTTCGGGGATGGCCAATACTTCTGCGCTTTGCAACACGATGGAGGCATTGGCGCTGTAACCGCTCCTCAAAAAGATGCGCTTAAGCGGTTGAACAGCCGCTTTGATTTCAAATTGAACCACGCCGTTTTTCGCCTCACCCTTCGGTGAGATAAAATCGAGCTCGGCTTTGAAGGTGGTATCCGGAATGGCGCCCACGCTAATTTCGACGGGCATACCCGTCTCGATCCGACCCACATCGGCTTCATCGACCTTACCGTCGAAAATCATCTGGCCCAAATCGGCAATACTGGCAATCGTAGTTCCAGCGTTAAAGTTGTTGGTCTCTGTGACTTGAGAACCCACCTCGACGGGTACATTTAGTACCGTGCCGCCAACGGTGGATTTAACCCATGTATTACCGGCACCGCCTAAGCCTTGGGCAGCGCCGGTTTTGATGATCTCCAGTTTTTGCTGGGCGGCCAGGTAGTTTTGTCGATCGGTTTGATACTGTACCTGTACTTTCTGAAAATCAGCAGCGGAAATCACGCTTCCATCGAAGAGTCGCTTTTGCCGCTCATAGTTCTTTTGACTGTTTTGCAGCGTGATTTGTGCTTTGTGCAGATTTGAATCCGCCTCGCTCAAGCGGCTTATATCCGTCACCACGGCAATGCGGGCGAGTAAATCGCCTTTTTTCACCCTTTGGCCTGCCTCGACATATACGTCGCTCACAATACCGGAAATATTGGGCTTGATCTCGACTTCCCGCCTGGGAACTATGCTACCGGTAGCCACCGTTTTTTCCACGATGCGGCGCATTTGAGGCTTTTTTACCTCGTAAACTTCCGCAGTAGTCCTGTTGGCCTTGACCACGTAAATGAAGGCGGTAAACACGACCAAAATCAATAAGCCGAGTAAAGCATACCGCAATACCTTGTTCATGGTGTTACAATTAATGGTTATCCATCTATTTTAGTCTTTTACGCCTCCCTCAACGCATCTATCGGCCGCATGCCAACAGCCTTTTGGGCCGGTATCAGACCGATTAGCGCACCCGATGATATCATTAGGAATACGGAGATGATTAAAAACCATATGCTCACTGTCGGGTTATAAAAAGGAATATCCCTCCCTGTCGCATAAAAATTTAAAAGGGCTAATATCCCCACGCCGAATACCACACCTAACAAACCGGCGGCGAGGGTAAGAGAAATCGCCTCTAAGAGTATCAAGCTCCTTATCGACCCAGGGGTAGCGCCCAAGGCCCGGCGCACACCGATCTCACGGGTTCGCTCCTTGACCGAGATCAACAGTATATTTCCTATGGCGACCACGCCGGCGATAAAGGTAGCCATACCTACGATTATCGTGAGCAATTGAATGCCGCTGAGGAAGCCGGTCAGCTTTTTATAATTCTCACTCATATTAAAGGCTCGGATCGCTTGGGTATCTTTGGGCGATATGTGGTGAAGCTGTTTTAAACGGGTTTCAACCCGCTGTTGCACGGCTTTGGCATCGGCACCGCCCTGTAAGGTCACGACGATTGATTGGATGTGATTACCCTGATTAAAAGCGCGCTGAAAAGTGGTAAAGGGCATAAATATGGCTTCATCGGAACCGATTCGGATGTGGGGATTGGGGCGATAGATCCCGATGACCTGAAAATAGAGTTCGTCAATCCGGATGAATTGGCCGATGGGGTCTTCACCCTTATCAAAGAGTTGCGCCGCATCTTTCTCGCTGATGACCACCACTTTTCGGCGGTTTTTCAAATCGTTGTCATTTAGAAAACGGCCGGCCGTAAGCCCGTTCTTATTGACCTTGTCAATCAGCGGATAATCGCCATAGACCGGGAACGGGTAAGATTGCAACTCATGCGAAACCGAGGGTGCATGGGCTCCCCATTTTCCCAGTTGGTTACGTGGGATGATAAACTGAGCTTTGGAAATTCCACGCTGAAGCGTTTTTATATCGTCGAGGTTGAGCCGAACCCGATGGCCGCGCTGAAACCCCTGATAAGGGATGCTGCTGCGTCCACCCCATATGAAAATACTATTCGTCGCAAAATCTCCGAAGAGTTGGGCAAATCTGTTTTCCATGCCCCGCGCCGTTCCCAGCAATGCAATGGATAAGAAGACACCCCAAAGCACACCTATGACGGTTATGGCTGTACGCACCTGATTCTTTCCAATCGAATCGAAAATTTCCTGCCAGGTATCTCTCTTCAGTATAAATGTTAGGCTATTCATCGTTTAAAGCCACTATGGGTTTGATCTGGGCTGCGCGTCGAGCCGGCACATAACCAGCCAGCACACCGGAAACGATGAGCAAGATCGTCGCCGTTATCACCATGCCGTTACCCACATATGGGTTGGTGATAAAATAATCCTTCAGATTGTCGCCGATTGCACGCAAGCTCAGCACACCCGCTACCAGCCCGAAATAGCCCGAAATAGCCGTTATAAAAACCGATTCCTGCAAGACCAAGCCGATTACCGCCCGCGGGGTAGCCCCCAAGGCTTTGCGAATGCCGATTTCCCGCGTCCGTTCCTTGACCACGAAGACCATGATGTTGCTGATGCCGATAGCACCCGCCAACAGCGTTCCGATACTGATCAGCGTTACGATAGCCCCGATCACCCATAAGAAGCTGTCGATTCTTTTCAGCCCTTCTGCCAGGCTATGGATGTAGATACCCCCCTGGTCTTCCGGGTTGACGAAATGGCGCTTTTTTAAGGCTTTCCCCAGCTTATTTTGGAAAGCCATCACCTGGTCAAAACTCATCTCCGGCTTGTAAGTCATGGTGATCAGTCCTATCCCATCGCCCAGCTGGCGAAGCAGCTGCAGGGTGGTGCGGGGCACATATATCCGATTCTCCTCCCTGCTGTTGCCCCCTTTTTCCACAAAGACGCCTATGACTTTAAAAGCAATGCCATCTACGTAGACGTACTTTCCCACAGCGCTTTTGTGCTTGAACAAGTCGGCTTGCACGGGCTGACCGATCACGGCCACTTTTCGCCTGTCTTTGATATCGCCGCCATTGAGGAAGCGGCCGCTGCACAATCTGAGTCGCTCGGCAAATTGGCAACCGGGATCGACAGCTCTGAGCTGATAGCTGCCATACTCAATTCCGTGACGCATGGGAAGATCTAAGCCTATGCGCCCGCTTAGGTGTTGAACTGCATCGGGAAATCTGTCTCGGATATAGGTCAGGTCCCGATTGGTCAACCGTATTTTTCGACCGCTTTTAAAACCGGCGTATGGCAAAGACGAAAAACCGGCATATACGTATACGGCGTTGGATGCATCCTTTTTGAATTGACCGAGGAACGAATTTCTCAAACCATTGCCCATGCCCGTCATGGTGCTAAAGATATAGATGCCGATAAAAACCGTAAAGCCACTCAGCGCGCTGCGGAGCTTGTTTTTTCTAATCGCATCGAATACTTCCTGCCAGCGATCCCTATCAAACATATCGCAGCGCTCGGGTCTGGTTTATCGCTTCGTCCCGAACGATTTGACCGTCTTTCAGGTGGACGATGCGTTTCGTCATATCGGCGATGTCGGTTTCATGCGTGACGATGAGGATCGTGCGCCCCTCTTCGTTAATATCTTGTATCAAGCGCATGATCTCATATGAATTCTCGGTATCCAAATTGCCCGTCAACTCGTCGGCCAGCAACAATTTGGGGTCAGCGGCCAAAGCCCGGGCGATGGCCACGCGTTGTCTTTGACCACCGGAGAGCGCATTGGGATGGTGCGTAGCCCATTGCGCCAGCCCCACCTTATCCAAGTAATGCATGGCGCGTTCCATGCGCTCCCTGCGCCGAACACCTTGGTAGTACAAGGGTAAGGCAACGTTTTCTAAGGCATTTTTATATGCGATTAGATGGAAGGACTGAAAGATAAAGCCCAGAAATTTATTGCGATACCGGGCTGCCGTGTATTCATTTAAGTTTTCAATCGGGACACCATCCAAGATATAATCGCCGGAATCGGCCTTATCCAGCATGCCGATAACGTTGAGCAAGGTTGATTTACCCGAACCGGAAGAACCCATGATGGAGACCAGCTCGCCTGACTCAACGCTCAGGCAGATGCCCTTTAGGACGTGCAATGCATCTTTACCCCTGTGGTAAGACTTCTGCAAATCCCGTATCTCTATCATCAGCTTTGCCATAGAGATAAATCGACTTTCCGCACCGACAAATCAAATGCCAAAGTTAGGGTAACTGAGTAAAATACAGGGTCAGCGGAAAAAGCGACGAATCACTGCGATCAATCGAAAGCGGGCTATCTACGTTGAATCGACGATACGCAAAAATAAGAGTCTATTCGGCCTGTTTTCCAAACTCAGTACATTTCACTTTGATCATATCCGACTTATTGCTGCCATCCAACGAAGTCGCTGTAACAAGACTTCCACTGGATTTTCAATCCCGCCATCGATAACCTCTAAGCGAGCTGTTGTGTCGTCCACTTTACTTACATAGGCATATTTCTCATTACTGCTTTTCCATTCTACCCTTTTGTCGTTGGCTTCTTCAGGTAATACGAGGCATTTTACAGTTAAAGAGGGGTAAGACTTTGAATATTGAATATAATAAAATTCAAACTGTTTCTTAACAGCACCTGATTCCCATTTAGCCTGTCCTCTTCCCTTCACCCTCTCTGCATATACGCTTACCGACCAACTTTTGTTACAGCGCTCGAGATTCGAACGAAAAGTGGACTACTTTCGGTATAAGCACTCAATTGATCTCCCTCAAGCTCTTTGATAAAAATACCTCCCTCTTTGTGCACAATCTTCAATTTATACTTTTCATAACCATCAGTGGGAAAAGTGATGGATGCACCACCCAGCCCTTTACCCAGTTTTTCCGACAAGTCCACATCTTTGTAAATGTAGCGATGCGATTTATCTGCTCTAATTCCTTCTAAAGACAGCTTGACTTCTCTGGTCAAGATATCATCGTAATAACAGTACAGATAAAATTTTGAAGTCGATTCGACTTCTAGGCCTAGTTTGAGTCGTTTCTTATGTGTTGAAAATTCACCGATCAACTTGTCCTCTAAATAAGAAGAAGGTAAAAGTTCAATGGAAACAGTTGTATCACTTTCCACTAAAGAGAACTTCACAGGTAGGATTGATGCTGGATTGACAAAGCTTCGTAATTGTTCATCACTATTTTCATTGACTGCGAAAAATATAGTTTTATCACCTTTGTTTAATGCTTTTAATTCAGTGATGTAATAGATTGATGGAATTAGTGATATGCCTTTGCTGATTGTATTTTCAATCATAACGAGTGATTCTTTTTTCACGTAATCTCCATCTTTTTGGGGATCGCGTTTGGTCGAAATACTAAACCTCACTCCGGTGATATCAGTCAGATCAACCGTAGGTTCATTTACAAATTGTCGCTTAACTTGCAATTGAGGCAACGCCAGACGGATTCGCAAAGATGGCATTTCCCGCACATCGCTTCGGCAGTCGAGGAGCATGATTATGGAAAGGAAATTGACTACACTATACTTTAGAATACTATAATTCACAAGTATGTATTTTTTAATACCTTGATTTTAAGCAGCTCATAAATCCGAAGATTTAATTTAGCGCAAAGATACAAAAACCAAGCGTTGCGTTCGTAACAAATACACATGGGCCTATGTCAAATCTTTATCGCATTCCAATCATCCAGGTGCTTGTAGTATTCACATCACTTCAGGCCTGTAATGTTGAGACAATTCCTTACATTTGCAAGGGTAAAATCACTTGAGCTATGAAAAGCAATCTGAGTGCACTTTTGTTTAGCATCTCGATAATCGTCGTTTCCATCGTTTTGGCCCATGCCTTGATAAACCGCAACAAAGCCCAACAGACCCTAACCGTCACGGGGTTGGGAAAAGCCGATTTCACCTCGGACTTAATCGTCTGGACGGGTTCTTTCTCCAAGACGCATACGCGCTTGCAACAAGCCTATGCAGGCCTGGCCGCAGATAAGAAAATCGTCGCCGATTACCTCGGCAAAAAGGGAATCACCCCAGCGTCAATCGTCTTTCAAGCGATTGATATCACACGAGACTCCAAACCCAAGTATGCGGCCAACGGGAATTATATCGGATCGGAATTTACGGGATATACCTTAAGCCAAAAGATAAAAGTCGAATCAAAAGCGGTTGAGAAAATTGAAAAGGTATCCCGGGCGATTGGTGATCTCTTAGATAAAGGCGTGAAATTCTATTCGGAACCGCCGCGTTATTACTACACCAAACTCGGAGATTTAAAGATCAAGATGATCGCTGCCGCCACGGAAAACGGTCGGTTGCGCGCCGAGAAAATAGCACAAAATGCGAACGCTAAAGTCGGAAAGCTCGTCTCAGCTCGTATGGGTGTATTTCAAGTCACCGGACAAAACACAGATGAAAGCTATTCCTGGGCTGGAACCCGCAACACTTCTTCAAAGAAAAAAACCGCCTCGATCACCGTGAAGCTGAAGTACCGAATAGACTAAAGCTAGCTCGAAGAAAAATCCATCGATTCCCAGCCGCTAAATCCATCGGGATGGCCGCTTTCAAAGCTTCGACCACGCCGCTATGAGGCCTCATTGCGGGTCCACATCGACGATCAATTGAACCGAGCGATAGGCTTTCAGCTGGGCGAAGGCCGTCAGCTTTTTGGAGAGGAATCGCTTTGATTTTTTCAGGGAAAAATCCGCTGGAATTTTAAGGGTAATCCCAAAGATATATCGGTCTCGAATGCGTCCAACCGCTGGCATTTCAGGACCCAATAGGTGGGTTGTAAATCCGCTTCTCAACAGGTCGGACAGGTATTTTGACGCCTCCTCTACCCGGTATTTATTGCGGTGCTTCAACGCAATTCGAATCAGTCTCGCATAGGGCGGATAGGAGAAGCGCTTGCGCTCAGCGAGCTGTTCGGAAACCATTTCCTCGTAATTTCCGTCGATGACTTGTCGGATGATTCGATTTTTCGGCTGGTAGGTCTGAATGATTACCAAACCCTGTCCGCTCGTGTGTCCAACCAGCTGGGTCATCAGTTGAAAGGCGCGTTCGTGAGCGCGAAAATCAGGGTAGCTCAAAAGGCTGTCTGCTTGCATGATGCCGATTAGTTTCACCCGGTCGAAGTCTAGCTCCTTGGCGATCATCTGGGTTCCGATCAAGACGTCTGTCTCTCGGCTTTGAAATCTCGATAAGATGGTTTCAAAGGATTTTTTTTTGCGCGTGCTGTCTCGGTCCATGCGGTCGATCCGCGCTTGTGGAAACAAGCGCCTCAGCGCTATTTCGACCTGCTCAGTACCCAAACCCTTGTAGCTCAAGTTCGTACTGCCACAAGCCAGGCAGGATTGCGGAGCCGCCTGCGCATAGCCGCAGTAGTGACAACGCAGCTGATCGACAGCCACGTGATACGTGAGCGATACGTCGCAATGGGGGCACTGGGGGACCGTGCCACAGCTATGACATTCGAGGACGGGGGCATAGCCCCGGCGGTTTTGAAACAACAAAACCTGTTTCTCTTCGGCCAAGGTATTGGCTATGCCTTCGAGCAGCACAGGGCTGAATAAGCCTTTTAAACGTTTCCGCTTCCGCGCCTCAAACAGGTCTACCACCTCTATAGGTGGGCGCGGATCACCGTCGAATCGCTGCTGTAGGGCTGCGAATCCGTAGGTGCCGGTTTGCGCTTTTACATAGCTTTCAATCGCAGGTGTAGCGCTGCCCAACAAGGTCTTAGCTTCGTAGAGACGCGCCAACACCAGGGCGGCGTCCCGGGCGTGGTAACGGGGTGCGGGCTCCTGCTGCTTGTAGGAAGCCTCGTGCTCCTCGTCTACGATGATCAGACCCAGGTTTTGAAAGGGTAAAAAAATGCCCGATCGGGCGGTCACCACTACTTTGAAATGTCCCGCCTTCACCGAATGCCAGATCTCTACGCGCTCGTCGTCGCTGTAATGCGAGCTAAAAACCCCTACGGCTTCGCCAAAATAAGCTTTCATCCGATGGATAAAAGAATGGGTTAAAGCGATTTCGGGCAGCAAAAGGAGCACTTGTGCACCGGACTCGAGCTGCTTTTGAATCAAATGCATATAAACCTCGTTTTTACCGCTTCCGGTAGCCCCTTTGAGCAATGCGACACCACCTTTTTCAAACCTTTTTAACACAGCTTGAAAAGCCGCCCTCTGAGCGGGGCCTAAACCTTTTATCCGACTGTGCTTCACCTCGGGCAAAATCCGGCGCCCAACCGCTTGCTCATAGACCTCGATCAGCCCTTTGGCCGCCAGTGCTCGGATGATATGCTGTTTGACATTCGTCTCTCGGAGCAATTGCGAGCGCTCGACCGCGGGCTTACCCCTTTGTTTTTCGCGTATGAGGTAGAGAAATACATCCTTTTGTTTCGCAGATCTGGACAGGGATTTGAGGCTGCTCTCCAGCACTGAATCGACTGTGATATCGACGCAGAGCCTTACAAAACGTAGCTTCTTAGGCTTGTAGCGTTCCGCGAGTACCTCCTCTTTGACTACCCGTCCCAGGCGCATGAGCGCCTGTATGGCAGCCAGGCTTTTCGATGTGCCCAAGCGCTTTTCGATCTCAGAAACGCTGAGCGCAGTGCTCGACTGCAAAGCCTCCAAAATCGCTTGTGAATCGGCTGAGATCGACGCATCGGCTCGCCTCCCTGTCGCCGATTGAAGGCGAATGCGCATTTCGCTTTCCAACCGCAAGCCCGAAGGCAGTGCCGCCCGATACACATCGCCCAGGGTGCAGCTGTAATACGCAGCCATCCAAACCCAAAATTTCAGCTGTTGCGGATAGACTACGGGCGATCGATCCAATACGTAATAGACCGCCTTGGGCGCATAGTGTTCAGGGGCATCGCCGTGGATTCTATAAACCAGGCCGGTTTGGGTTTTCCCCTTGCCAAAGGGTACGGCAACCCGGATGCCGGGTTTGACCCAAGCCAGCTGTTCGGCCTCCAAGCGATAGGTAAAGGTACCGGCTATGGGCAAGGGCAAAATAACATCGACGAAGTGCAACATAGCCGAACGAAAAGATCGCAGACGAAGGCGGCATGATGCCTGAGGCACGCAGAGACCCGCTGCGCAAAAGCTATTCCAGAAGCCCAGGGTGTCAGTCCTTCACCCAAATCACCGCCCCCATTCGAGGCGGCACAGCCGTCGTGGACTTATCTTTATCCTCCGAATCCGCTCGCATACGGAATGCGATCCAATAGGGCAAAAAACTGACCAAAAAGGAAAGGATCCAAAAACCGAGTGTGCCGATACAGACAAAGAGTAAAAAGCCTAGAAACCCTGCCATTTGCGTTAGATTTTCTACAAATGTAATACATTTTCTCAATTGAAAAGACAATTGCCGCAAACTTGTCACTGTATCCGATTTGAAGTACCTTTGCCTCTCATTCTGCAGGGGAAGAAGACCAGTATTTCGGTAAATCCCTCAGGAGTAGTCACATTCCATCGTTTTGCAACAGAGACCCATAGAATTATAACTTAAGATCGATAAAAGACTGCCGATGAACCACCGAATCGAACGCGATACTTTGGGCGAAGTCCGAGTGCCCGCAGACCGATATTGGGGTGCTCAAACCCAGCGTTCTCTACAAAATTTCAAGATCGGCGAATCGGCTTCCATGCCCATTGAAATCATCCGCGCCTTTGCGCATTTGAAGAAAGCAGCTGCCGTGACCAATTTTGAGTTGGGCGTGCTGAGCGAATCCAAGATGAAACTGATAACAGCGGTGGCGGACGAAATTCTGCGGGGTGCATTAGACGACCAATTTCCACTGGTCATCTGGCAAACCGGTTCGGGCACCCAGTCCAATATGAACGCAAACGAGGTCATCGCCAACCGCGCCCACGTGATGCAGGGCGGAGAGCTGACGGATCGAGTCAAGTGCATCCATCCGAATGACGATGTCAACCGCTCGCAATCGAGCAACGATACCTTTCCCACCGCCATGCACATCGCCGCATACGAGATGATTGCGAAAACCACCCTGCCGGGCCTCAGGGCGCTTCGCGATGCCTTGCAGCAAAAATCCGCTGCGTTTGCCGATGTCATAAAGATCGGCCGGACACACCTGATGGATGCGACTCCGCTGACTATGGGACAAGAGCTCTCTGGCTATGTATCGCAATTGGATCACGGTAGCCGAGCTATCCAAAATACGTTCCCCCACCTGGCCGAACTGGCCTTGGGGGGCACAGCGGTGGGCACCGGCTTAAATGCGCCGAAGGGCTACGCCGAAAGAGTGGCGGAGAAAATTGCCGAGCTGACCGGCTTGCCCTTCGTGACGGCGTCCAACAAGTTTGAAGCCCTCTCGGCGCATGACGCCATTGTGGAATCCCACGGCGCCTTAAAGCAGCTCGCTGTCTCACTCGTGAAGATCGCCAACGACATTCGCATGCTCGCCTCTGGCCCCCGCGCCGGTATAGGCGAATATGTGATCCCAGCCAATGAACCCGGCTCTTCCATCATGCCGGGCAAAGTCAACCCAACCCAATGTGAGGCGGTCACCTTAGTAGCCACCCAAGTCATGGGCAACGACACTGCGATAACCTATGCGGGTGCCAGTGGACAATACCAACTCAATGTCTTTAAGCCGGTCATGGCTGCTGCGATTTTGCAATCTGCTCGGCTGCTCGGCGATGTGTGTAAGTCCTTTGCCATCCATTGCGTGAAAGGCCTGACACCCAACAAAGCGTACATCCAAGCGCATTTGGACAAGTCGCTGATGTTGGTAACCGCTTTAAATACCCATATCGGCTATGAAAGAGCAGCTGAAATCGCCCAAACCGCCTATCGAAGGGGAACGACTTTAAGAGAAGAGGCGGTTGCGCTGGGTTACCTGACGGCTGAGCAATTCGACGAATGGGTCAGACCTGAATCCATGGTGGGTAGCCCAGAATAAGTCTTTTACCCCCATGGGATCAGCGCGCAGGCTGAATTTCCCGTTTTTTACCTTTTCCATTTGTAAAACCTACACATTATTTGGATTCCTTTTGGCTTACCCCTTCCTACTTGTGCGGTCTTAAGGCTGTTATTGCGCTTTTTCCATCGGGCAGTCTGCGCCTCGTATCGGTTTTATCCCCGCTTCAGATTGGGGATGGTCGCCTTCCACACACTCAGACTGTGCGCTTTCTCAATATAGGCTTTACCAGTGCCAATATCAGATTCTCACCTTTTCTATTGGAACTACATCTCAGCAACTCGGTAAAAAAAACAGAATTTCATTTGAAAAACTAAGCTATGATGAATATATTTATGAAAAGAACGATACCCTATCATGAGGCAAGTTAGACAAATTGCGAGAAGCCCTTTGTTTGCCGTATTTGTATTGGCGAATTTCTTAAACTTCGCTTGCAAACCGAGACACGGACTGATGCGTTTTTTCTGCACCATGTGTGCAGCCCTAACCCTATATTTAACCGCAAAAGATGACGATCATGTTAGACAAAGAAATCATTAAGTCTTTAATCTTTTTGGCTTTGAGCGCACTTTATCGCCTTTTTCCACCCAAAAGCACGAATTGGCTCTATGGATACAGAACGCCTGCCGCTATGAAGAGCATTCAAAATTGGAAGCTGGCCAATGCGTATTGCAGTCAGAGCCTTTTAATCCGCTCACTGTTTTGGTCGCCGCCCTGATCGCAGCGAAGTACGCTTTTAAGACGATCTCACCTTACGTCTTTCTAGTCGGGTTAATCCTAACCATCGCCGTTTCTATAGCAGTCGTCGAAGTAAAGTTGGCAAGCGGATAGAAAAGACCAGCGCCAAGCTGTTGCATGCAACCCAGCTCAGCCTTACATATACCAGCGGCTTAGGCATGAACGGTCTATTTAAAACCGAACGAGCAAGCGAGGCATCCTTTCCGTTGAGAAAAGTCCAAATGGATTGGGCTCGCTTTGGAAAAAGACGAGTAAACTAAAAAATACCTTTCACATAAGAAAAGCATCAAGTAAAGGTTTCCATGATTAAATTTAAAAAGAATACAAAACGCCTAGTAAATATGGAGTGGTGGAGGCTTCCGTTAACAAGTCCGAAACTCAAAAAAACCGGCTTAGGAGATAACTGTGCTCTTAGAAGCGCTCTCAAAGATTTTAAACCCGATTATCGATGCATGGAATGCGTTTTTATAGCTCATAAGCACTCGAGATACTCGGACAGCATCCAAGCTGTGATATAAGAGAAAATTCAGACCTTTGCCTGAAACCCAACCGCTGTTGGTATGGAGTACGGATCACACCAATTGAGGTGGAAAATCGAAGTGACTTCAGCCCGATTGAATGAGAATGCATGATGAATATCGATATCAGCACCTTAGCCCCTACCCAAACCTATCACCTGATGACCCAAACGGTCATCCCACGTCCCATTGCTTGGGTGCTTACCGATTCGGGTGAAGCGAACTACAACCTCGCCCCTTTTTCCTACTTTGCGCCCATTGCGAGCAGCCCACCGCTGCTGATGTTTTCCACAGGTAAAAAGCCAACGGGTGAAGTCAAAGATACGACGCGTAATTCGCTTGAAGTTAAAAAGATGGTGATTCACATCGCCAGCGTAGGTTCTGCCCATGCCTTGACACAGACATCGGCAACCCTGGAATACGGGCGATCCGAAGTGGTGGACAATGAGTTAGAGTTGGTCGAATTTGAAAGCTTTGACATGCCGCGTCTCAAGGACTGTCCAATCGCTTTTGGCTGTTCGCTATACGAGGTGAAAGCGATCGGTGACACCCTACAAATCCTGATATTCGCCCGAATTGAACGGGTTTACCTAAGCCCTGAAGTAGCCGATGGGAAGTCGGAGCGGTTGAAAATCGACGCGTTGAGCGTCAACCCCCTATCGCGGCTAGGCACAAGTGAATACGCCGTGTTGGGAAAGGTATTTGCTGTGGCGCGTCCCCGATAAGCCGAAAGACCTATTGCAATTTACTGCTACGCCCCCTTCTTTAGTCTGAGATTCTCCGAAAGCACACCTCGCCGCTGGAGACGGTATGTTTTGCTAGCTCAGGGTGACTACAGGATCAAATTTCAGATGTCCAATATAATTATAATGCAGACTTAACTCTATAAGAACTTGACTTCCTTCTTCCACTTCCATATTTAAAATAATAATAAAGCTTTGTTTGGCTTCGCTTTTATCCAAGGAAAGGGATATTGTTTTATGATAGTCCGTACTCCAATCGGGAGAGAACAGGTCCTCGGTAATAAAACACCTTAGTTGTGCACGCACTAATCTCCCCTCTGTTTTTGATACACGGAAGGCATGAGTTCCAAATCCAGATTTATTATTAAATTCCCTTTAAAGTGCATTTCAGGACAATGAGTATTCTTATTAATTGTGATATCTCTCGTATGTCGGGAGTCACACGGATAATCCTTCATAACTGCCTAAAAAACGCATACGCACCTCATAATAACTGCCTGAAATATGCGCTGAAGAGAACTTTAACGCAGTACAGGCTATAGTAATTGGGGAACCTCTTTTGGCTGCTGTAGATTTAGCCTTGGACTCAGGCTTGGCTTTAGGTCTGAGATTAGAATCAGGTTTGGATAGAGGGCGGACACCACTATCATCGGAGCAACTGATAAGCAAAGCGCTAACCAGGGTTAAGTAAAGAATTTTATTAATCACTCCTATGAACTTTAATTTAGCATGTACCCCCTTAATTCTGAAACAAAAGCATCATTTTAGCGCTACTCCGTTTTTGGGTTCAATTATTTTCTATAAAAGTATGCCGAGCCGGTGGCAATAGTGGGATTCAGTTCATTTTCATCATAATCTCTATCAATTAAACACAAGACAAGGTAATCTCCTTTTTTGACTTTTATATGTATAACAGTACGTTTAGGTCTTTTGGAAAACACGTAGCCTACTGACTTTCGTCGCTCGTACCAATAAGACGGTTTACCGCCCGAGAAATGAACACCAACACAAGATATATAAGACTCATAAGTCTGTTGTTGGTCTTGCTCAATGTCCTTTAATAATTTTTTATGAGTCTGATCATCCTTAAAACGCTTGATTTTGAAATTCAGATCAATTTCCAACACTCCGTCGAAATTCGAAATAAGTATCCCATAATCCACCCCTTGTCGATCAACAATTGCAATATCTACTCCGCTCCAGGAATTTGAAAACGAATCCGGATAGAACAATAATTTTTGAGCCCATTTATAAGATGTGTCTTTATAATAGTGAGGATTTTTCGAACTCACCTTAAACATAGTGTAGCCTATAAGGCCAAGGGATGCAACTTTAAGGTCAGATTTAAAGTCAGGATTCGAAACCAGGCTTAGCTGATCCGGCCCTTGAGGTAGCTGCCTTATTAGATCCAGTTTTAGAGGCGGTTTAGATTCGGTCTTAGATTCGGCTTTGGACTTAGATTTGGGATCAGGCTTAGGCTAGGCTTTGGATTCGGTCTTAGATTCGGCTTTGGACTTAGGTTTGGCTGGGTTTCTGACACCCCTATCATCGGAGCAACCGATAAACAAAGCGCTAACCAGGGTTAGGCAAATAATGCTATATCTCACGCTGGTGTTATTTTGAAAGCTGTATTTGAAATGATTTGATAACCCCTGCTGCTTACGCAGAATGACCAGCCTATCACAGGCGTTTACCCC
>JANQLC010000031.1 GCA_028280815.1 Flavobacteriales bacterium
TTTAGCTCGCTGCCTACTAAGTTATTAAAAAATTACCGATAGAAGCAAAATCCGATTATTTTATATGCGGAACCGATTGGGTTAGCCCACTCACAAAAGTATGGAGAGCATAGAACGAATTCCATCAAATTGAAGAAAAGTGAAAATGCGCGGGAACGCCAGTAACTACAAGCAGTACAAGTGAATCAGGATGAGTACCCAAACAAAAACGAAATCAGATGAAACCGTCATTTGATCCTCATTCTGAGACGATACGCACATGTCTTTTATCATTAACCGTCGTATAAACGTCATAAACGGGCTATCTCCTATAAATAAAGGCTTTAAAGTGCATTGAACCACTAAATCACGCCTCGACATAGGGGCTTTCTTATTGATGAGCAGTGTGTTTCTCAAAAAATCTGATTTTGTTTTTCAAACCGACCTGATTTCGTTTTTCGGATTATAGCCCAGGCCACCCACGGACAAAGATAAAAGGATGCGACCGAAACCGGTAGAAAAGGATGACTATAAAAAATAAGCCCCGATTTTACAGGTTTATCTCCACGGAGTTTGCAAGGCTTAAGAACCGATGGGTAAGCACCAAAAAATAAGGATTGGATTTTCAAACCCTCAATCGGAAGTAAAAGCTCAGCGTGACGTACCATCGGGAAAAGGGTAAGAGATGCGCTCCTTTTTCAAATCAACCCGTAGGCACAAGGGTAAAAGTAGTTTTTCTGGTAAAAATCATTAAATGTCTTGAATCAACCCGTAGGCACAAGGGTAAAAGATAAGGCTGGCTTTCCGGACAGCCAATGGCAACCTGGATAGAGTATGCGACTCATCAAATGCAGCCCTGGGTAAAGCGGTGAATCAAAACGCCTTAAAAAAGATCGTTTACGCGCCGCTGACGCTTTTGGATTCTGTCCGCTTACTCGGCGTAGAATCGGTTTGGGTCTTGGGTATCGTCTTGTGCGGTTTTGTCTTTTTTCCAAAAATTTTCTCTTTCAGTTCTTTAAATGTATTGAAGTCTCGCGTGTATTGAATTCCCAATCCTTGTCTATAACCGTTGATTTGAGTTGAGAGCCCTTCCATCTCGTCTCGCCGGTTAAAAGCTTTGAGCTGCAAGGTTTTTTTCGCGTTTAAATCGTAGAGTACTTCTACTTCACCGCTGAAACGCGAAGTTTGGCTTTGCCCCATGGGCATGCCCAAATTGCTGTCCAATGTGATTCGATCGTTGAGCTGAGCGGTTAAGCCCACATTGAACTCGTCAGCGGTATTGGAAATGCGATCGCCTTGTGTGTACTTCAGTCTGATGCCTACCCTGTTGCTGATATTTGAAAAGATATACCCCAGCTGATTGAGCAGTGTCTCTATAGCACTTCTCGACAGTCCACTACCTAGGTTGGAAGGCTCGGTAGTGGAAAATCTTTGCAGGGTCAAGATCGATCCAAACTGTTTGATTTCCTCATCCTTAGATTGCATGTGATTCTGTAATGCGGTTTGAATGGCTTGTCCGGCTCTTGGGGTAGTCACCTCAAAGTCAAAGCGGGGATTTGACGAATTGCCCGAGAGCTGAGATAGCAGTGCGATATCGATATTTCCTTTGAGCGTCTTGTCTTCTAAGTATGTACCTAGGTTTGAAGCCTTTGTATCATAGCGCGCACGCAGGTTTAAAGTGGCTTCATAGGGGTTTCCGTTCCAGCTTATCGCGCTTCCCTTTTCTATGGTAAACCGCTTGGATATGAGGTTGTTAAAGTTAAAAATGTAGCTTCCTTCAGTTACTCGGTAAGTACCGTACAGGTTGAAATCCCTGTAGGAGTTGGTCTTCATTTCCAAGTCACCGTCTCCTCGACCTATCAAATGATTGGCGTTTTCACCGCCAAGCGTAACCTGCACCTCGGCCTCTTTTGTGGCTTTGAGGTTCATGTGGAAGTTCACGTTGCCCCTCTTCTCGTGTCGCTCCTCTTTTGGCCCTCCCCCTTCAAAAGAGCTGGGTGCTTCGCCTTCTTTTTTGGGCGGCAGAAAAGTGATAAAACCCGTCTTGTCAACCCTGTGGAATCCGCCTAGGGGAATGCTGAGGGTGCTGTTTTTATCAGTGGTTGCATTTACCTCTATATTCAGGTTGTGAGTCGGGCCGCGTACATCGACGTGCAACGCCTTGGCAAAAACGGTTCCGAAATAGTCTGGATTCCGCATTCTATCGGTGTGTAGTACCAGCAATCGATCGGCCTTAACCTGGATATTTATACCCCAATCTGAAAATTGCTCGTGGGTCAATTCACCTTGTATCGTTCCGCTTTGATCGGATTCTACGTCTTGAAACGCTGTGGGTGGGATGCTTAATTTTCCAGCTGAGACGCCGATTGAAACCTGGGTTGGAAATTTATATTTTACGTTGGTGTAGGGGACGTATATCTCCAGCTCTCTTTCGTAAGTGATCCCTTCAGCCACGGGTTTTTCGAGTGGGCCTGACAGGGTTAGGTCACCGCTTATTCTGCCTTTGAGCTCCATCGCATGGGTCAAGAATCCATTTACAAACCGAGCGTCAAAGTCATTTAGTTTTAACTGTCCGCTGACTTCAAATCGGTCATCGCTATTTTTGAAGACTCGCGTTTTCAAATGGAGACCTCGGCCTTTCTCGTCTCTGATCACCGCGCTTACCTCGTAGCTTGGCGTGGTGTCAGCACGCATGACCGCAGCGCTTAGATTTCCGTAGCGGATACCGTTATAGGTAAGGTCGGCGATGTGCAGGTCGACTTGGGGGTCTGGCCTACCGTTTAGCGCCTGTATGCCAATCCTACCGGAGGCGATGCCTGCCAATTGAATGTGTTTGAGTTCAGGCGTAATATCGGAGAGGCTGATCGCCTGGGCTTGTATATCGATGTGCTGAATGCGCTTCCCCTGTAGGCGTACCGAACCCGTGAGTTTGGACGCGCCTGACTGTATGGCGAAATGGGGCATCTCAACCGAGCCCGCTTTGGGGTCGATGATCAACTTTACGTCGTCCGCTTTTTGGGGATTGAGTAGCCAGTCTTTGTTTTTGTAACTGAGCTTTGATGGTGAGAACCCGATGACGAATCGATTATCAGCGTCGATGGTTTGATACCAGTCGATGTGAAATGCGTTTTCTTCTGCTTTCGAGAAGTTTAGACCGGAGCGTAAAAATAGGGTATCACTTCCAAATCGTGCTCGGGTGACAAAGCGATATATGGCAATCCCTTGAATCAGGGCCTGGCTACACCTTATTTCATTGCTTTCATCGGATTGCGTATCTATTTGAACGCGTAGGCCGAGGGCTGCATTATCCCCATACCGAATGCCGGGGCTGCTGAGACTGAGTTTAAAGCGGTTCTCTGCTTCATTTAAGCTGCCGCTGAGCTGTGTGTTAGCCTGGATTTTTAGTCGGGGGATAAGCGCGCTGATGGCCGAATTGTACACGTTGAAATGATAGGAAAAGTATTGCTCTTTATCTAAGTTTATAGGTTGGTAGTTGCCAAATGATCTGCCCAAGGCGTTTTTGCTAAGGGGTAAGAATCGGGTTAATTTGAATTTTCCTTCTATTTTCCCACTTAGGATATCGGGCGAATCGACTTGAATGCGGCGAGATCCATCTGTGTCTATTTTTGAGGAGATATCAAAATCTTTGAAGTGGTAATGCGCGTGGGAATTCGCATAGCGCATATTGGAAAAACCGATGGTTCCCACGGCATTGTCTATGGATGTGCCGGCTATGTTCACGCTGATTTTACCACTACAGGAAACCAGGCTATCGGTTTTGTACCCCTTCAGTTTTCCCAGGTTGATTTTCTCGACGGTGGCACATAGGTCGAGCCGATGATTTTCGGTAGTCGCATCTATCTTTCCATTTATGCTGAGTTTGGCATTGGGGTCATTCATATGGATTTCGCCGTTGAATACTTCATCTTTGATCCGGCCGCTTGCTGTCATATTTTGATAGCGGTAGCCTCCAGCCTCCAAATAATTTATTTTCCCCTTCATTTTCCCCTCGAATCGAGCTGGGCTCAGCCCGGTACCACTTAGTGTGATTTCAATTCCCATATCGCCGAGGGAAGGATGGTCGGTTAGCTTTCCGATGTTGAATCGCTCGCTTTGGAAGAAGCCTGCGTATCGAACCTTTGATGCGGTGTCGTAGTGCGTGAAATTCCCTTGGACGAGCAGGGTTCCAATATCGGTGTGCAGATGACCGTCCAGGGAGAGGTGATCGGTTGCTATTTCAGCGGTTCCCACGTAATTGAGCAGTCCGCAGTGCGCAATCGCCAAGGGAATGTTTTGTCCCTTGGGTTGGGGTAGCACTTTTACCAGGTCTGCGTAGTCGGTTTGCAGCTGTTTAAAATTTCCACTGACGCTATAGTTTTTGCCGTTTAACCCCAGGGTTAAGTCGGCTGAAACCGCCGTTTGTCGGGCTGCGTCAACCCGTAGGTCCCTTATTTTTAAGTTGGAAAGGCTGCCTTCCAACTCTGTGCTGAGCTGCAGGTTGGCCCGCTGATCCCAATCCGGTAGAAACGCGCGCAGGTCTTGCAAACCCAGGGTGGTCTCTGCAATGCGCGCTTTCCAGAAAACGCTTTGGTATAAGGAGTCAAAACCTGTCCAGTCTTTGCTTTTAAGAGCGAATCGCAGCGATGGAATGTGGATCGCAGAGTGATGGGTCAACAGCTCGAAATCGTTTACTACACCCGATTTTTCCGCCAATCTGCCCTGTAGGGATAGTTTTTTTATCGCAAAACCCGACAGGGCTTCGCGCAGCGCAGCCGAATCGATGGTCGCTGCGATGACATCGCCATTGTATTTTACCTGGGATGCCCTGAGGGCGATGTCTTTGAGATCGCATCGCAACGGATCTCTTTTACTGTAGTTCAGTTGTCGAAACCGACCGTTTTGAATGGACAGATCTCCGGAAATGCTTATGGGAACCCGAGATTTCCCACTCTTTTTCCTCACCCATTTTTCGAGGAATGCATGTAGGGTACTCGACGAATCGCCTTTGTATAGGCGGTCGATCACGGTGGGATTGCTGAGCTGTATATCCTTGAAGCGATATCTGCCTAGGGCGAGATTGAACTGGCTTAACGTCGTTTTTAGCTCCTCGATGTACAAGAGGGTGTCTTTTTTTTGATCCAAGGCTTTCACGCCTATCAGGTCGATCTCCAGCCAGGGGGAAACGTATATTTCCGCAAAGGAGATGTCGGTGCCAAAGTTTTTATTTATATCGGAGACAACTTTGTTTAAAATGAATTTTTGTACCGGTGCCGTGTTTATGGCGATAGCCACAACAGCCGACGAGCCCAGTAAGCTCAAAAAGGCATAGCGCGCTACTTGGGTCATTCGCTTGCCCATCTGTTATTTCATACTTTTGTATTGTGAAAGGCGATCCAGTCGTATTGGGCATTGAGTCCTCCTGTGACGATACGGCTGCTGCCGTTTTGAGGGGCAGCCGAGTCCTCGCCAATGTAGTGGCTTCCCAGGCTGTGCACCAGGCCTATGGGGGGGTGGTGCCCGAATTGGCTTCGCGTGCCCATCAGCAAAATATCGTACCCGTCGTCCATCGAGCGCTTTGCGAAGCAAAGGTATCAAAAAAAGAGGTCGATGCGGTCGCTTTTACGCGAGGACCGGGGTTAATCGGTGCGCTTTTGGTGGGGGCATCCTTTGCCAAATCCCTGTCTGTGGCGCTCGACATCCCCTTGATAGCGGTAAATCACGTGAAAGCGCATATTTTAGCGCATTTTATAGCAGCTGCCGGTGCAACGGTGCCCAGCTTCCCATTTTTGGCCCTTACGGTGAGCGGTGGGCATACGCAAATCGTTTTGGTGCGGGATTATTTCGATATGGAAGTGCTGGGTGAAACCTTGGATGACGCCGCTGGCGAAGCCTTCGATAAGATTGCCAAAATCCTGGGGCTCCCCTATCCCGGTGGTCCTCACATCGATTCCTCAGCGGAAAAGGGGAACCCAAAAGCCTTTGCCTTTACCAAACCCAAGGTTGAAGGCCTCAACCTTAGTTTTAGTGGATTGAAGACCGACATTTTGCGTTTCCTGCAGCGAGCGGTGAAAAGCGATCCCAACTTTGTCGAACGGCGAATAAACGACCTGGCGGCTAGCGCCCAGCACGCGATAACTGAAACCTTGCTCGAAAAGCTCGCCCTCGCTGCTGATCGGTTTGGTATGAGACGAATTGCCCTTGCCGGTGGGGTGTCGGCCAATCGCGGTTTGCGCAGCGCATTGCGCAAACGCGCCGAACAAAATGCTTGGCGGGTTTATGTGCCCGAGCTGGCATACACCACGGATAACGCTGCCATGATCGCTATGGTCGGGGTGCTGAAACTGCAAAACCGCTCGTTTAGTGCCTTGGATACAACTGCTGCTGCCCGACTTAAGATATAGGTGGCTTTTACCTTTCCAAAGCGAGGATGAGTCCCTGAACGAATGCAAGGGATTTGAGGGGTGCTTTGTCTTCTCGTCTTTGACCCTTTGGAAGGGTTTGAAAGGCGGATTTTATTTTTTGTGTTTGTCTGTGAGGGCTATGCGGGATTTTATCCTATCTTTCACCTGGGGCGTGTGAAGGGCGAGGGGTGTTTTTGGCTTCGTCTCTAAAGGAGACCTTTAAGAAAGGGGCCTTATTTCCTTGTTTTTGTCCTTTGGAAGGCTGGTTTGAAAGCTGGTTGCTTTTTGTCTTTATCCGCATGTGGGGATTCTGGAACTCGGAATCTTTTTGTCCCTGCGGTTGATCTAAACGGGTGATCTAAAGAGGCGGCCTCGTCTCTTGGCTTTTAATCTTTCGCAAGGCCTGAAAAAGGGAATCCATTCATTTGCTCTTTGCTTGTGCTGCTCGCTGCTCGTCAAATCCCCAGTCGTGTTGTCAATCATAAGGGGCTCGTCTGAAAGGCTGATTTTGTTTTTTATTCCCGTCTGGACGCCCTGAGGGCGAGGTCTTTTTTGTTCTGGTCTCTATGGGGGCGTTTAAAAAGGGGGCTTGTTTTTTGACCTGTGACCACACCCTGACAAGCGGACTTTGTATTTATCCGGCCTATGGATTTTGAAAACCGGGTAGTCTTTGTTTATTCGTCTGTGCGTAGCGATCGGAAAGGAGGCGTTTTTGCATTCGCCTGTGTGATGGTTTGAAAGCTGAGTCTTATCTTTAATCGACGATTTAAAAGCCTTTTTGTACTTGTTCTATGAGGGTTTCTAAAAGGGCGGTCTTGGTTTTTTGCCCCCTTGTAAGGATTTGAAAATTTGGGGGTGTTTTCCCGTTGCTGTTTGGCCGTTTAAAAAGGGGATGTTATTTTTGTATTTGTTTGTGTATGAGAGCTTAATAAAGTATGGTTTGTTCCCGATTGACGGCTTGGAAACTGGGATTTGTCTCTTGTCGCTGGGGCTGCCCGAAAGGCGGGAATCGCTTTTTGCCCTTGCCCTTTTGCACGGGTTTGAAAAGACTTTTTGTGTTGGTTCTGTAATTTTTTGTCTTTGCCTTGCGGTTTAAAAGGGGGGGGTAGTTTTTTCGCTGTGTTCAGCGTCCCACCCACTATGCGGCTTTTACAAGGGATGGGAGTCCGGTTGGCTCAAAGATCAAATTTTCCCGGCGTTTTTTAGAGCCGAGATCAACTTTTCTTTTTGGCTTTAATCGCTTGTTCCAGGCTGTCCCACATCGAATCGGGAATTTCTTCCAGTCGGTTGAACTGGCCAGCTCCTTTGAGCCACTCGCCGTCATCGATGGTGATGACCACGCGTGCCCCGAGTTGCATAAAACATCTCGTCATAGCCTTTCCCAGGCCACTTCCACCTCCGGTCACGATATAGGTGCGCCCCTTGAGCGCATCCGCTTTCAACATGGCTTCTGTATAGCGCATGATTTTTACTCTCAATTTAGCGTTTTTATCCCACTGCTGTAATCCCCATGCCAGTGCGTAAAATAAGTTTGGGTAAAGCATGGTCATTTATAAAATAATGCTTATCCTAGAGCCGAAATGTATGTTAAACCTTAAAATTTGTTACAGATGAAAAAGGAACTGGATGTGACGCGTTTCGAGCCTTTGGAAAGCGATGGAGATGTACTCAGAGGTGGTTTTTCGTCTGTTTATGGGGGATCGGGAAGACCAGACACGACAGAAAGGCAAGACGAAACACCAGAGCAGATGGAGGACACAAATTACTATAAATGTGTTACCAATAATTGTCACATTCAAAACTGCGGTTCGGCATCATAGCCAGAATAAAGTACATGCTTATGCCCCTTTTAAATTTTCAATAAAGCTGGGTTGGCAGCTGAGGTATTTTGAGCTTTTGATTTTTTAACCGCTTTATACTATGAGATACGGCTCATTTAAGGGGGTGCCCCATCTCGATTCCTATGCCTTGTAGAGTGCCTTTGCAGAGTAGCTCGTCTTTCTTGAACCCGACCCAAAGGATTTAACCCGCAATGCCCAAAGAAATGCCGCGGTTTAAGTGGGTTTGCCTGACTTTCTTTGTCCTTATTTAAGGCTTATCCGCACAAAACGACGCAGCTGAGATAAAGGGAAAAGTCGCCGATGAAAAGGGCCATCCCATTGCATTTGCCAGCGTCTTTATCCTGCGGGATACCAGCGATACACCCCTTGCGGGTGCGGTTTCGGATACCTTGGGGACCTTCACCTTGAAGTGCGCACCAAGGAGTGGCGTTAGCTTAGTGGTAAAATTCATGGGCTATCAGACCTATAAGAAGCGCATTGCACTTGCGACAGGGCGTCCTATCGATGTAGGGACCCTGATACTAAAACCCCTGGCGCAGCAACTGTCGGAGGTCAAGGTGGTCAAGCGCAAGCCTTTGGTAGAGCAAAAGTTAGACCGATTGGTATTCCATGCGGAAGATGTGGCTGGCGCAGAAGGAGGTGATGCCTTAGATGTGTTGGAATTGGCGCCGCGGCTTTTGGTTTCGCAGGATCAGGTATCCATAGCGGGTAAGGGCGCGGTAAGGTTTGACGATACGGGCTGAGCGGATCAAAGATGTGGAAGTCATCACCGTACCACCGGCAAATACGAAGCAGAAGGCAATCGCGGCTTGGTCAATATCGTTTTGAAAAAACCGAAGAACAACAGCTGGAACGCCTCCGTGTAATCCACTTACCGGCAAGCGGAGTATGCGATGGGTTGGCTAAGCCATGCCCTTGATTACCACAAGCGTAAGCTATCCTTTTTTTTGAGCACCTCATACAGCAATGGCTTATATATGGGCGATGAAGTCGGTAGCATTCGTTATCCAGATTTGTTATGGGTTGATAAGGAAGTCGTTAACTACTATGAAAATGGGCTGCGCATTCGGGCAGGCTTGGGATGTGGGTAAAAACTGGACGCGCAATATACGGGCAGCTACGACAATCCAGCCCGTTCTCCAGACCGAACAAATACCTTACTAAATGATGCACAAGGGCATTTAGCCCATATTACCATAGATGGGCGGAATAAGACCCGAAGCGATCTGCGTTCCCTCAACCTGCACGGCATTGTAAAGCTCGATTCAGTGGGTCGGAAAATCAGTGTGAATGTTGATTTTTTAGATTACGATTACAAGCAGGACAGAGATTTCCATTCGCAAACCCAAACCGATGCGGGTTGGAAAATAGCGGACTTTACCGATTCTGAATATGCCGCTCGGAATGTAAGCCATCGGGATATTACCAACTACGCCTTTCAAGTAGATGTCGAGCACCCCACACCAGGCCTCAACTTGAATTACGGCCTTAAGTTTTCACAATCGCAAGCCGACGACGATTTTAAATATTACAACACTGCTGAGGAAGCAGACCCCAAGCCGGATCTCAAGCGCAGCGACGCTTTTCAGTTTAGAGAACGCATCGGAGCGGCTTGTTTTTCCGCTCGTAAAAAGTTTGGCGAAAAGCGGCAGACTAAACTGGGTCTGAGGGGGGAGCACACGCAGACGCGGGGCCATTCGATAACGCTGCATCAGATCGATAGGCATTCGTATTTTCAGTTGTTTCCCACGGCTTATTTGATGTATAAGCCCAATGCCAAGCACAGCTACTCCCTTTCTTATGGCAGGAGAATTCCGCGGCCTGGCTTTCACTCCCTCAATCCCTTTAAGTTTTATACCAGCCCCTATTCCTATAGCTCAGGCAACCCCGAACTTGAAGCCCGTATATACCACAGATGTGGAATTAGACTATAATTACAATGATTTTCTGCGTGCTTCAACTTGGTATATGCACGAAAAGGGCAACGCCTCACGCGTAAATTTATTAGCTGCGGATCCCTATGAACACAAACAGGCATATGTAAACTTAAACTATTTTGATGATTATGCCATTGGGATTTGGCATGGGCTTCAATACGATGCGATCGGTTGGTGCCGGATTCAGATGGACTTGAGTTTGTTTTACCAACATTCAGACTCGAAGGTATATCCGATTACGCCCAAATCAATAGATGCTTTCTTCGGTGTTCTCGGCATATTGAGTAACTTTTTTTTAAATGCGAAAAAAACGCTTGGCGCTGGTTTTCAGTTTAGATATGTATCTCCGGGCGAGTCCGGTGATCTGAGGCGTAACTACGCGAGATACCGATTAAACGAATTCTGTAAGCTGTTGTTGCTCAATCGGGATTTGCAAATCTCTATCAAGGGGAATAATTTGACCCGGGAGTTTGGGTATCACCACAGAAGCGTACGAAATCGCTTGTTGCGCTATGCAAGAGCTTATTGGGGGGATCGGTATATCAGGGTTTCCGTGTCCTATCGCTTGGGCAACAAAAAGATTAAGGTCGAAAAGCGCGAAGGCAGCAACCGAGAAGAAAAAGACCGGTTGAACTCATAATGTGTATGGTCGTCGATTATTTTATTGAGCCGTGAAGCATAGAAATATGTTATATAAACCTGGGTTAAAACCCGATTTTTCGAGTATAGCTACAAATAAAGTATGGGCTAACCATACGGTCAGGGCTTTTTAAAAAGCCGATTGGCTTTAGCACGGCCTCATTTGGGTTGGGCTTGCCGCAGAGGCTATTCCTCTTAAATGCGGATTCATGGTAAAGGGCTTGATCATCTTTTAAGGAGCGGGTTGGTGGCGAGGGATTGGTTTCTTTGGATTTGGGTTGGTGTGGGGGACTGGTCTTTTAGGCGCGGGTTGATGGTGGGGGATTGGTTCATTTGAGTTTGAATTATCCGTAACTTCGTCCGCGTGAATTTACCTTCCAAGCTCTTGGAACAGGCGGTTTACGAAATCGCCCAGCTCCCCGGTCTGGGTCGGAAAACCGCCCTCGGGATGGCTCTACACCTCTTGCACCTGCCCAAAAGCCATACGCATCGCTTGGCCTTTGCACTGCAACAGTTCGTCGATGGGATCAAGAGGTGCCAACGTTGCCACAACCTATCCGATACTGAAATCTGCCATATATGTGCGGACCCCAAGCGCGATGCGCAAACCGTCTGTGTGGTCGAAGATATACGAGACGTGCTGGCAATGGAAAACACGGGTGCATATCGCGGCCTGTATCAGGTGTTGGGCGGTAAGATCTCTCCGATGGACGGTGTTGGGCCCCGGGATTTGTACATTGCCGATTTGGTCGAAAAAGTGAGTCGTGGCGCGGTCAGCGAAATCATTTTTGCCCTCAGCAGTACGATGGAAGGGGATACGACCATGTTTTACCTATTTAAGCAGCTGCAGGATTTTCCCATACGGATCACCACCTTAGCACGGGGTGTCGCCGTCGGTGATGCGCTGGAATACGCCGATTCGATTACACTGGGAAAATCCCTGACCCATCGGGTCCCGTATGAGAGCGTGCTGAAGCACTGAGCGGACTGAGCGGTGAAAAAAGCATATCTTTGTGTCTGAACAAACGCGCAGAACAGATGGCGGAATACAGGCTTACCTTACCCGAGATGGGCGAGAGCATCGCCGAAGCCACGGTCATCAAATGGCTGAAAGAAGAAGGCGATCGGGTGGATTTGGATGAGCCGGTATTGGAAATCGCCACCGACAAGGTGGACAGTGATATTCCGTCACCTGTAAAAGGTGTACTCAAGAAGAGGTTGGTACGTGTTGACGAAGTGGTACAGGTAGGCCAATCGGTGGCTATCCTCGAGGCTCGGAGCGCTGCAGTCGAATCGAACGGACAGCATACTGATAGGGATGTTTTTACGGTTGATGAGACCGATTTGCCCAGGGCTGAGGCCGCGGAAGAATTCGAGTCGCGTTTTTACTCTCCTTTGGTCAAGACCATCGCAGCGCGCGAACGGATTTCACAACGGGAATTGGAAGCCATCCCAGGAACTGGGGCAAACGGACGCGTGACCAAGGACGATATGTTGGCCTACGTGCAGCGTAAAAAATCGGAGCGGCCCCAAGTGGCGGTTGCTCAACCGGTTGCTGATGACGAAATCATCGAGATGGATCGCGTGCGCAAGCAAATCGCCGCTCATATGTTGCGCAGCAAACAAGTATCGCCGCATGTCACTTCTTTTGTAGAAGCCGATGTGACCCATATGGTGAATTGGCGGAATCGCATCAAGGATAAATTTTTTGAGCGCGAAGGGGAAAAAATCACCTTTACCCCCCTCTTTATACAAGCCGTTGTCAAGGCTATTGCAGATTTCCCCATGGTTAACATTTCGGTGGACGAAGATCGAATCATCCGGAAGAAGTGCATTCACATCGGTGTGGCCACAGCACTGCCCAACGGCAATTTGATCGTGCCGGTCATCAAGCATGCAGACCGATACAGCCTTTTCGGATTGAGCAAAGCCGTGAACGACCTCGCTACACGTGCCCGGCGCCATGACTTGAAGCCCGATGAAATCCAGGGGGGTACCTATACGGTGAGCAATATCGGTTCCTTCGGTAGCATTATGGGCACCCCCATTATCAATCAACCTCAGGTGGCGATTTTGGCCTTGGGGGCCATACGGAAAGTACCGGCGGTATTGGAAACAGCGCAAGGCGATGTGTTGGCCATTCGCCAAAAGATGTTTTTGTCCCATACCTATGACCACCGCGTGGTGGATGGTGCACTGGGCAGTCGGTTTGTCAAGCGCGTGGCAGATTATTTGGAAAATTTTAAAGCCGATGCGGAATTCTAGGGTGAGTTAGAACCTGGGCTTTTCTAATCGCAGTTGTATCGATGGTCACAGCACGACTCTTTTGATGGGATGCCTTTGCGCGAATGGAGGGCTTGGGTGTGACCTTGCTCTTAAGCGACTTATATTTGTCGCGTAATTTTTTTAAACAAAGGAGTATGAAGAAGTGGGTGTTTGCAATCGTCTTTGCGCTGGGCCTAAGCTGTGTCGGGCAAGCCCAAACAATTGAGAAGAAAATAGCGAAAGCGCTTGCCGAGGGTAAGCGAGCCATAGACTGGGATGACTGGCAATGGGGTTTGAGGGCCGGTCTAAACTGGGCATCGGTAACCGATGAAGGCGGTTCCAAAGCGCGTACTGCTTATCATATAGGGGGATACGGATTTTACAAGTTCCATGCGAAATGGGCTATTCGACCTGAAGTCGTCCTTTCCAGCCAAGGCTATAAAAACACCAAAGGCGATGAAAAATTCGTATTCGATCCCCTCTACTTGAACTTTCCCATCTCAGTCGAGTACTTTGTCGCTTCCAACTGTAGCCTCTATGCAGGGCCGCAGTTTGGATTGGTGTTGGATAAAGGTCTGTCTGAGAAAAGCCCCCTCCGGGTAAATACCTTTGAATTGGGACTGGATGTCGGCGCTACATACTATGCCGATAAAAATTGGAATCTAGACCTCCGTTATACCTATGGCTTGACCCGGGTTTTTGATTCGGGTCATCACAACAGCGTATTCCACATAGGTATTGGATATACATTTTAGCTCAAAAGGGCGATTTTGAGTTGGCGATCTCGGGCTGTTGCATGGGTTTGAGTTGCTGCGTCGTCGCTTTGTTTGATCGGTGTTTTGGCGAGCTGTTTTGTCGGTGGGTTAGTCAGTTGGGTTACTTTGCACGGTCGCATAGCCTGGTTTGGCTAGTTCGCTGATGTGATGGGTTGCGCGGGCTGATTGGTTGGATGGGTTGAGTTGGGTTGTTTGGCTGGTTGTGTTGACTGGATTGAATTGTGATTGGTTGGGCTGCGTTCTTCATTGGGCTGGCGCGACTGGTTCGTTGAGTTGGCTTAGTTGGGTTGCGGCTGGTTTGAAAGATGTCTTTGCCATTGGGAGAGTTGGGTTTGGCTTGTGGTGTGTGTGGATAGCTGCTTCGTGTGGATAAGGGTTTTGTATCGATAGGGCGTTGCTTCGATGGCGATTTCCTGTTGATAAGGGATTTTCGTCGATAGTGAGTTTTGTGTGCATAAAGGTTTTGTGTTCATGGGATTTTGAGACGATATGCGATTTCGTTCGATAACAGTTTTTATTATATTTTGAGAAGTAAAAAGAATGGCGTTTTATGAGTCGGCTCTACATTTTTGATACGACCTTGCGCGATGGGAACAGGTGGCCAGTTGCCAGCTGAATGCCGCCGAAAAGATCGAAGTAGCCAAAGCCTTGGAGCGTTTGGTTGTGGATGTCTTCGAATCGGGTTTTCCCATATCGAGTCCCGGTGATTTCAATTCGGTGGTTGAAATCGCCAAAGCGGTGCGCACCCCTACCATTTGTGCCCTCACACGTGCGGTGGAGAAAGATATAGAAGTTGCTGCTGATGCTCTGAAGTCTGCTGAGAAGCCCCGTATCCACACCGGTATTGGAACCTCTCCCTTTCACATTCAATACAAGTTGAACGGCACCCCCGAAGCGGTTTTGGCGCGTGCGGTAAAGGCGGTACAATACGCCAAGTCTTTTGTGGAAGATGTGGAGTTTTACGCCGAAGATGCGGGGCGCAGCGAAAACGAATACCTGGCCCAGGTGATCGAAGCGATTATCGCTGCGGGTGCTACGGTGGTCAACATTCCCGATACCACTGGTTATTGCTTGCCCCATCAATATGCGGAGCGGATCGCATACTTGATCAACCACGTTCAGGACATAGACAAAGCGATTATTTCTACTCATTGCCACAACGACTTGGGTCTGGCCACGACCAACACCTTGGCCGGTGTACAAGCGGGTGCACGTCAGGTGGAGGTCACGGTAAACGGAATCGGGGAACGCGCTGGTAATACGGCTTTGGAAGAGGTGGTCATGGCCATTAAAAGTCATGAAGAACTCGATTTTCAAACCGCATCGATACCCAAAAACTATATGAGACCAGCCGCTTGGTATCCGCCTTGATGCATATGTCGGTGCAACCCAACAAAGCGATTGTGGGGGGCAATGCCTTTGCCCATTCTTCGGGCATCCACCAGGATGGGGTGTTGAAACACCGGCAGAATTACGAAATCATCGATCCCGCTACAGTTGGCGTGGCGGAATCGGCTATCGTCCTCACCGCCCGCAGTGGCCGGGCAGCGCTTAGGCACCGGTGGAACGGCTCGGCTTCCGCTTCGACAAGGCGGCTTTGGATCGAGCCTATCGGGCGTTTTTAACGCTTGTCGATGAGAAAAAAGACATTCGCGATGGGGACATACCGTTTGATGGGCGTTTCCAACGGCAGTTCTGAACCGATTGCATGGCAGGCTTTGCAGCTGCGCAGTGTGGGTGGCACAAAACCTGATGCCACTGTCCAGCTGCGCGTTTCCGGCCAGCCCGTTGAATCTACTGCAACGGGTAAGGGCGCAGTAGATTCGGCCATCCGTGCGATTAAAAAGGCCGTTCCAAGAGCGAATGAATGCACCCTGGGTGAACTGCGCGTCCACCCCCTGGCAAAGGGCAGCGACGATATGTGTAAAGTACAGGTCCAGGTTGCGCACAAAGGCAGGGGTTATCGCGGTTTCGCTGCCAGCGCAGGCACTGTAGAGACCGCTGCAAAAGCCTTTGCGGATGCCCTAAACCAACTTAGCTCAGCGCCGTGAGCCCACCCAAAACCCTATTTGAAAAGGTGTGGGATGCCCATGTGGTCAAAGAGGTAGCAGCGGGAACTCAGGTGCTGTACATCGATGCGCATTTCATTCACGAGGTCACCTCTCCCGTTGCCTTTGATGGCTTGCGGAAGCGAGGGATAAAAGTGTTTCGCCCCGAGCGAACCGTAGCTACGGCCGACCACAACATACCGACTCTGCATCAAGACAAACCGATTCGAGATGCCCTTTCAGCACAACAGCTGAATGCACTCCGCGAGAATTGCAAAGCATAGGGCATTGAACTGTACGACATCGCCCACGCGCGCAATGGCATCGTCCACGTGATCGGCCCTGAGCTGGGCGTCACCCAGCCGGGAATGACCTTGGTTTGTGGTGATTCGCATACCGCTACCCACGGCGCATTGGGCAGCGTTGCCTTTGGGATTGGCACCACCGAGGTCGAAATGGTGTTGGCTACCCAGTGCCTCCTTTGGACCCAGCCCCAAACCATGCGCATTTCGGTCAAAGGCGATTTGCACCCAGGGGTTACCGCCAAGGATTTGATCCTCTACCTCATCAGTCGTCTGAGCGTGTCTGGCGCCAAGGGCTACTTCGTGGAATACGCGGGTACCACCCTAGAGCGCTTGGATATGGAAAGGCGGATGACTATATGCAATATGAGTATTGAAATGGGTGCAGGCGGCGGCATGGTAGCGCCAGACCAAACCACATTTGACTACTTGAAAGGCAAGGCGTTTAGCCCGAAAGGGCAGGCCTGGGATCGGGCAGTTGCCTATTGGAAGACGCTGAGAAGCGATCTAGGTGCCCAATTTGATAAGGAATACCGGTTCCAGGCGGAAGACGTAAAGCCCATGATCACCTTTGGCACCCATCCGGGCATGGGTATGCCGATCGATGCGGCAATCCCTCCGCCTGAAGGTACGAAGGAAGGCGATTTTCACAAAGCCCTACAATACATGGGTTTTCGCGAGGGTGAGAAATTGCTGGGCAAGCCGATTGACTACGTCTTTTTGAGCAGCTGTACCAACGGTCGCATAGCGGATTTCAGTCGGTTTGCCGCCTTGGTGGAAGGCCGTCGCAAAGCCAAAGGCGTTGAAGTTTGGCTGGTGCCGGGCAGCAAAGCGGTTGAAAGGCAAATTTGCGAAGAGGGTATCGATTCGATTCTGAAGGAAGCCGGTTTTGTGTTGCGCCAACCGGGTTGTTCCGCTTGTCTGGGGATGAACGAGGACAAAATTCCGGCCGTAAAGAACGCCGTTTCCACTTCCAATCGGAATTTTGAAGGCCGACAAGGTCCGGGTTGCCCGCACCCTGCTGGCGAGCCCCTTAGTCGCTGCAGCAGCTACCATCACAGGAAAGATAAGCGATCCGAGGGATTTCATCTGAATTATGGCTGTGGATAAGTTTGCAACCCTTAGCACTACCGCTGTCACCCTGCCGATTGACAATTTCGATACCGATCAGATCGTTCCGGCGCGCTTTTTAAAAGCCACTGAACGCAAGGGTTTTGGCGATCACTTATTCCACGACTGGCGCTACGATAAAAGCGGTCGTCCCAAAGCGGACTTCGTGTTAAACGATCCCAATTATCCGGGCAAAATCTTATTGACAGGGCGCAATTTTGGAAGTGGTTCCAGCCGCGAACACGCGGCTTGAGCTTTATACGACTATGGCTTTCGCGCCGTGGTGAGCAGTTTTTTTGCCGATATCTTTCAAAACAATGCCTTACATATCGGCTTGCTCCCGATCACCTTGACGGAATCCTTCGTGCGTGAAATCGCGAAGCGCGCCCTGGAAGAGCCAGGGACCACTTATCACATCGATTTGCCGGCGCAGCGCTTTACGGTGGTGGACACGCCCTTAGCAGCTCACTTTGAAATCAACGCCTATAAAAAGGACTGCTTGCTCAATGGATTTGACGACATCGACTACCTGTTGCGCATCTGGAAAGACATTCTGCAATACGAAGAAGAGCGGAAAAAGGTCCCATGGATGTCGACTTAGCCGTTTTACCGGGCGATGGAATCGGTCCCGAGGTCACCGCTCAAGCGGTAAAAGTGTTGCAGGCTGTTGGAAAGCGATTCGCCCACAGCTTTTCCTTTCACCAGGCTCCGATAGGAGGTGTAGCCATCGATGCCTGTGGCATCCCTTATCCCGAATCTACGCATGAAACCTGTCTGAAGAGTGATTCGGTTTTATTCGGTGCGATTGGCGACCCGAAATACGATGGTGATCCCAAAGCTGAACAGCGACCGGAACAGGGGTTGCTGCAAATGCGAAAGGCTTTGGGACTCTATGCCAGTGTGCGTCCCACCTTTGTCTTCCCGAGTTTGATCGACCGCTCTCCCTTGAAGCGCGCGCGAATTGAGGAGGTGGACTTCGTCTTTGTGCGCGAACTCACGGGCGGCATCTATTTTGGTGAACCCTGTGGGCGTTCCGAAGATGGATCGATTGCCTTTGATACGGCAGTGTACTTAAAGAAGGAAGTCGAGCGCCTGGCGCGTATCGGTTTTGAGTTGGCACGAAAGCGAAAAGGGAAGCTGACGCTGGTCGATAAAGCCAATGTGCTGGCTACTTCGAGACTTTGGCGTGAAACGGTTCAAAACATGGAATCCGAATACCGAGACGTAAGCGTGTGTTGTGAATTTGTCGATGCGGTGGCCATGCGCTTAATCCAGTGGCCTTCCACCTATGACGTATTGATTACCAGGAAATCTCTTCGGTGATATTTTAACCGACGAAGCCAGCGTGATAGCGGGTAGCATGGGCATTATGCCCTCGGCCTCTCTCGGTGACCGCATCAAATTGTTCGAACCCATACACGGTTCCTATCCCCAGGCGGTGGGAAGGGATATCGCCAACCCGCTGGCCAGCATTTTGTCGGCTGCTATGCTGCTCGAGCTGGGACTCGGTTTGAAATCTGAGACGCTAAGCGTTCGCCAGGCCGTTGAAAAATCCCTTGATGCTGGGGTGCTTACGGAAGATTTGGCAGTGGATAAAGCGCCTTGTGGTATGGTCGCGGTGGGCGATTGGATCGCAGCAAAAATCCACGATTAAAGATGGATCATATCCATAAGTTATATAAGTCGCCCCTACCTAAGCCTTTTTACTCCGTGATTTTTCTTATACCTTTTAGTCGCTGAGTTGGGGGTCGTCTTTATAGCTCTTGTTTTACTGGAGTCTGCTGCTTTTTTGTCTCTTTTAAAAGTGCAATTCGCTTTCCCCCTGATAGGGTACAGTAGGGGTAGAAAATAAAAATTTGAATGTCTATATCGTTGCTTTCTTAGTATGTCTTTGTATGTTTGAGCATTGAAGTCTTTTAAATTATATAGTAAAGGCTATCGGTAACCCAAATGGAAAAGTTGCAGGGCGGCCGCAGCGCGGAGCCCAACGGGGGTGTGCTGTTTCAATGGGTATGGCGGGCATAGTAGGGGGATACTTTCTTGGTCCCATCGGATGAATCGGTTTTGCCGCTTGGGATTATTATATATGAACCCAGCATGTGGTTCTGATGATGATACGCCGCCTGCGGCTTGATTTTCTAAAACATAACCTTACATTGTCCGATGAGAGTGATCGCTTCTATGATAAAGCCTTTACTATCCCGTGATAGAAATTTTAGGCTAAGCGTCAAAGCATCAGAAATCATTATACGCAATCGATTTTTATGCAGTGTAACCACAAGAAGGGGAGTTGGAAATACATTGCATGTTTATGCCCATTGGGAAACGGGCAGGCTCGGCCGGCTGATATGGAAAAGAGATTTTTCAAGGTGGCACAATTTCTGTGATGCGTTGAAGGAAGTGTTGGTCGCGGCAAATTACCGGGTTTTTGATCTGCGCTCGCTCTCCGCGTGATCGATGGTTGATCGAATGGCAATGCGCTATATTTTGCCAGTGTGAAGTACGGGTGAACGACCCTTAGCAGTGGGCAACCTGTATGGGTTCCGATTTCTTATGCTGAGTTAAAGCCCAAAGTACTGCTTTAAAAGCGGGCTTACCAAAGTGTCTGTCAATCGTGTTAACCGAGTGGCGGAACTCCTGCGAAGCGCTGGGTTAGGGAATTATTTCGGGTAAATGGAGATTTAGTCCACCGACTGAACAAAGCCTATTATTGTATCATGGGCTTTTTTATTGATTCGGTATATATCGGAGAGCTTCAATGGTGCTATATCGTTTAGGTAGTGATTTAATCCCTTCATAACCAAGGTCTTGATATGATCGTTGTGAAAACCCTTTAAGATTTCGGTACTCCTTTTGGGATTTACATGTCGATCATTCGGCCCGATAATGTAAAGCATGGGAATGCCGATATGCTGATAGGCACCTTCATAATTTTTCTTGATTATCTCTGTATTATTTGGATATGCAATTTTCCAACCGAACTCCCTTCTCTTATAGCCTTTTTTCTTTAATTCTTTGGAAAGTATTTTATAAAGCTCAATTTGACCTTTATCCGAATTCTTTGCGACTATCGAACAGATTGATTCCCATAGGCCAGTTGTTGCTTTAGTTTTCTTAGCTGTTAATGCCCTATCGTAGTAATCTTGTACGATTTGATATATAAAATCGGCACCATACTTTTCTATGGGGGTAGCCCGTTGAACGAGAAAATCCACATCCGCTTTAAGCCTTTGATAGACATCTATGGTGGCCAGTCCGCCCAAGCTGTGCCCGAGAAGCCCCAGCTTTTTGCCTTTCAATTCGGGCGTGTTTCGCAGTCAGGAGAAGACACAAAACAAATCACTGCTCAAATCTTCCAACTCTGTCACTAAGACCCCCCGTCATCAAATCTAAATACGGCAATGCCGGCCTTTAAAAATGCTTGCGCGAGTAAGTAGTGAGAATTTCTCTCGTTGTAACCCGAACCCGGGACGATGGCGATTACCTTATCAAATGAGCCTTTTGGCATGACTAAAGTCCCTGAAATCGCATTCTCTCTCGCGTGCTTAACCTTGGAGTAGTTAACCGCGTGAGCGGGGATTTTAATCGATATATCTCGATAAGAATAATCGCCTTTATATGGAATTTCTCTTTCTGTATCCTTATAAGCCTCGAAGGGTTTGGAACCAAAGCTGATGCAAGAGTTAAAACAGGTAAGCGCACACCATACCAGCAAAAGGCTTATATATGTTTTCATCAGCTGTGATTAGGTATGCAGCAAGGTACAAAAATCCCCAATCTTTAAATGATTTCTTTAAGCCGCCTTGGATTTTCAATTCAATTTTGTATACTCGCCACAATTCATGGTTGGTGATGAAGGTGGGAAGAAGCCGAAAATCCAAATAGCGTAGGCAAAGAATTAATGCTTTAAAAAGATGGAAAAGTTTGAGCTGAACAAAAGGGTAGTCGCTCGGATGGAAAGGCCCGAGATGGCCGATGTAAAGGGCGGATTTACTTATCTGATTAGTGGAGATAGAGGCTCCGATAGGGGTAAGAGATGTTGTGGTTCCCACGGCTTCCACGTTCAAGTTCATACCGGTTCGCTAGTAATACGTATCGGTACAACACCTTCTACGGTAAGGTGTAAAGATCGGACAGCGATCGCTTTATAGGATTTGGTAAAAGCCTTAAGCAGGCTGGGCGGATTGGGTTTCTGAGCTAAGGTAAAAGGAAGCCTTGTGTGATAGTGAGTCGTTGTGTCAATTCGGCTCTCCAGGGTTCTTAGATGATTCCAGTTGTGGATATGCATCGGTGCTGGCTTGTAGGGGAAGATGGTTGGCGTTTAGATGTTTTTTAATCTGTGAAACAGCTTTGGACTGCGCAGATCGCTTTTCGTATAACTATAATAAACCAACGCTGTTGGATCAGATAAAGAGATCAAACTTGCATTTTTCGCATCGGTGGATCTGATCTTGTGAAGACATCGATTTCGGCAACCGGGTAAATGATTCTTATTCTCATTCAAACGACCATACTGTGGGTTTGCCCCGACTCAGCCAACCGAGATATTGAAAAGCTGCGAACCATGAATATTACCAGTCCCTAAAATGCTGGGCTAGCCTTTTTCAGCTCCTGCTAACTGGGCTTGAACCTTTTTGGGCAAGTTTTTCACCACGAGTTGATACGACTCCGCTACCCAGGTGAATACCTGCGCATCGCTGAGCTCGCCGGTGTCTATCCGCACGGTATTCCAATGCTTTTTATTCATGTGATAGCCCGGTCGTACGGCTTCGTATTTTTCCCGCAGCACCAACGCTTTTTCGGGTTCGCATTTCAGGTTTACAGTGGGTTCGCCCTTTTCCCAGGCGGAAAATGAGGTCAGCGCGAATACCTTGCCCCGTACTTTAAATACCAGGGCGTCCGCATCGAAGGGCAGGCCTTCCGTCGTGCCTTTCATCCCCAAGCAGCAGCCGCGCATTGCCTCGAGCTCCACAGAGCAAAGATATAAAATACTGAGCAATGCTGCGCTGGTTTGTCAAAACGGTCTTTTTTGTATAGTACCTCCGATGGGTTTAAGGCTTGGTCTTTTTCCGAATTTGTCTCGGTTGGGGTTGAGAACCTTTTTACGCCCATCAGCCTTGCGAGGCGAAAAAATCTTTTATTTGCTCTGTATATGGATTTATAGTACGCTGGTTTGAATTGGGTATCCCATTGTGGTCTTGGTTTTTACCCTAGGAACATAAGCTGAAGACGCGGAGTTGGAAAAGCTTTTAGTCCTGCCCGATCTCATCTCCAGTCAGCTGCATGTCGATTGGGCGCATTGGATTTCTTTGATGAGTGATCGTATGGCAGGCCTTTTTTCAACGGGATGAGAGCTAGGAGTCGCAATGGCTGCAAACCCGCCTACAGGAGGAAATATGGAAGTAGGGCACAGGCATCAGCCTTTTCGTTCGGGATTCTCTTTTAAGAAAGCGTTCCAGCTGCGGTAATTTCTTCGGGTTTTCGCCTTTCCGGCATTAAAGTGGTGGCATACGGCTACTGCCAGCCCATCGGTGGCATCGAAACGCTCGGGGAGCGCTTCTACCTGGAGCAGGTGTTGCAGCATGCCGGCTACTTGTCCCTTACTGGCGTTGCCATTTCCGGTAATGGCCATTTTGACCTTTTTGGGCGGGTATTCTGTTATCGGTATTTCGCGGTACAGTCCCGCTGCCATGGCCACCCCTTGTGCGCGTCCCAGCTTGAGCATAGACTGCGCGTTTTTTCCGTAAAAGGGCGCCTCAATGGCCAACTCATCGGGTTTGTATGCATCGATAATCCCGAGGGTGCGCTCAAAGATTCGCTTGAGCTTTAAGCTGTGATCGCTCAGCTTTTCGAAGTGAATTTCATCTAAGTAGAGCAGCCTCATCTCCTCTTGCTCCACGTGCAACATACCGAATCCCATGATCGTTGTCCCGGGGTCGATGCCCAGAATTATTTTCTCAGTCTGCATCAGCTCGCAATCAGCCGGTCGATATCCAAACCGGATGGATTTTGGAAGACCTCCAAGCCGAATTCAGCGGCAGCTGCCAATATGTGGTCGAAAATATCGGATTGAATCCGTTCGTATTGCACCCATTCTGCGGTGTTGGCAAAACAATAGACCTGCATGGGAACGCCATCCTTAGTCGGTTCTAACAGCCGAATCATCAGCGTTTGACCCTGTGCCACATGGGGATGTCGCTTTAGGTATTCGCGGACGTATTCGCGAAAGATGCCGATATTCGTTTGATTTCTGCCGTTGGCCAGCTTGGATTTATCGGTGTGGTTTCGCTGGTTGAAGGCTCGGATTTCCGCCTGGCGCTCGGTTACGTAACTTTGGATTAACTCAAACCGCTTAAAATCTGATAGCGCCGCTTCGTCTATAAAGCGAATGGACTTGATGTTGATGTAGATCGATCGCTTGATACGCCTGACGTGGAGCGCGCTGATCGGCTCGTTATTGGTAACCGTAGAGGAGATGAGGGAATAGGTGGGTACCGTACTGATCGTCATGTCAAAATTGCGTATTTTGGCCGTTGCCAAGTTCACTTCGATAACCGTCCCATCTACATTTTCGTCGGGTAGGGTAACCCAGTCGCCGACCTGGATGGATTTCGTCGCAGCGAGTTGTACACCCGAGACAAAGCCCAGAATGGTATCTCTAAACACCAGGATGATCACCGCTGAAAGCACACCTAGGCTCGCCAAGGTGGTTTTGATATCGATGTTGAGCAGGATGGAGATCAAAACCAGGAAGCCCATGATCACCGTGAGCACTTTGATCAGTTGTGAAAAGGTGGAAACGGCAATGGTCCGCTTCCTGTTTTCGTGGGTGCCGATGATCTCCAGCGCCGTAATCGTATTGATGACAAACAAGACGATGACCACCAGAAATGCGACCTCGTATAAGACCTTTGCGTTTTCGACGAGAAAGGGGTAGTTCGATAGGAATAACGGGGTTAGAATTTGCAGGCCGATGATGGGTGCCAAATGCGCCAAGCTGTTAAAGACGCCTTTCTCATAAAAAATGTTGTCCCAACGACTGGTCGTTTTTAGGATGATCCTTTCGACTATTGATTTCGTCACCCTTCGCGCGATCAGATCCAATACATAAGCGATGACAGCGAGGAGTAGTATGCTCGTAACCGCCACTAGAAACTCGCTCAAACCGGCGGGTATCCCCAGGCTTCGTAGCCAATTTTGGAGGAAACCGATTTTTGTCCCCGATGTCTCGCCTGCAATCATGGGTTAATTTTTTGCAAATGTAGCGTAAATGGTGCGATTTTTTTACCTTTGCTCGGTAAATGGAAATGCTGTGAATATGGAAAGGCAAAAGAGTTCAAACCCAGTTCTCGTGCGGGCTTTTAAGCGGGTTGAAGCCCGGGTGAGCAGCGAGCCCATGACCCTCGGGGGTACGATGCGGAAAACCGCCCTTATGCTGGCTTTGGTCGTGCTGGGCGCCTATTACACTTGGGATTTATACAAGGGTGGTAGCAATGTGATACCCTATGCAGTAGGAGGCGCCATCGGCGCCTTGGTGCTCGGTTTTGTGATCCCTTTTAACGTCTCTGCGGCCAAATACCTGGCGCCGATTTACGCTGTGTTAGAAGGTTTGTTTTTGGGGGGCATTTCGGCCATTTTTGAGCTGAAGTACCCCGGCCTCCCCATGCGGGCCGTCGGCCTGAGCTTTGCCGTAGCCTTTGTCATGCTGGCACTGTATTACTTTCGGGTGATTCGCGTCACGCAAAGGCTGCGATCGCTGGTCATCGCAGCTACATTGGCCATATTGACCTATTATCTGTTTTCGTGGTTGGCCACCGCGTTTTTTAACTTTCAGCCCTTCGATATGAGTTCGAGCCTTCCCAGTATCGGCTTTAGCTTATTGGTCGTGGGTTTGGCGGCTTTCAACCTCTTGCTGGATTTCGATCTGATCGAGGGGGGCATCGAGCGAGGCGCACCCAAAGAATTCGAATGGTATGGGGCATTTGGTCTAACCGTTACCCTGGTTTGGTTGTACTTTGAACTCCTCCGACTCTTAGCCAAATTGGGCAGCCGCAGCTGACGAGTACGGTTTTAAAAGGGGCTTACTTTGAAAGCCCATACTGGTTTCGGTCGAAAAAGCCCAGCCCTGGCATCGGTCAGATTGAGAGGACTATATTGTGTTTTATTGTATAAGGGGCAGACTGAAAGTTCAGTCTTTTTGTCTTCTCGGTTTTTATCCTTGCCTTTTTAAGGGCTTAAAAAGTCGGTTTTATTTTTGTGTTTGCCCGCTCGTGGCGATCTGAAAAAGAGGTCTCTTTTTGCTTTTGTTTTTGATCTTTTGTAAGGCTTTGAAAATCGGTGACTTGTCCTTGCTCTTACAGGTCATAGGGCTTATTTTTTTGCTTTTGCCCTTGAATCAACGCGAGGGCTGTGCTGGGGTTTGGGCATTAAGCCTTTACGCGTATTGACGCAGCTGGCTACTATTTCTTATGAGATGATGAGATAAAGGGAGGTGGAGCTAAAACCAGCCGCTTTTGCTGAATCGAGTTGGCGAAGTGTGTTTTCTGACGACAAATCGTTTTCATCCTTGGGTTATCACTTGAATGCCGTGGCTTTGGTGTAGGGCAGACAGCAGCTGATAGGTGGTCTCCGCATTCCAATTTTCGTCCGGTATCTCGGCGATTGCTGAAACGTCAATCGGTTTCCTTTCATTTAGCTTGTCGATCGCTTTTTTTATGCATTTTCGGTTGTTTACCTCGATTTTCCTGCCTCTGACAAAGAGGCGTAATTTTTGCTCATCTGTCGATTTTCTGTACAGTAGGGGTAAAGGGTTCGACGATTTACATCGCTCGTCTCCGCTCTGTTTTATTGCCCGCTTCTCTTCGTTTTACCTTTAAATCCCGACTGCCGAAGCGGTAGCTAAGGGAGAGTCGAAACGCCCGGCTATCATCGTATTCCACAAAACTGTATCTCGTGCTTTCCGAACACAGCCTTTCCTTATAAGTTCTGGTTTTTAAGATATCCCAGGCGAATAGGCTCAGGTTTAGCTGCTGCTTGAGCGCGGAAAACCGAAGGCCCAAGTCCAAGCTCTCCCTGGCCTTTGCCTTATATACGCCATCGAGCCATGGCGGTTCGTACCAAAAATTGACTTCTCCCTTAATCGTTTTGCTCGGGTTTAAAGCCAAGCGGTTATCGAGTGAAAAGTAAGCCCCCCAACTCTGTACATCGTCGAGCTTTAGCTGTGGCTTAGTAACCTGAAATTGTCTGTAATAAACATTGATCTGACATTCGCTTTCCAGACCGCTTATCCGATTGAAAATATAAGCTGCATAAAAGTTATAATTATCAAGTCGGTAGTAATTTAAATACCGCAAGTAGGATATGCCGCTGCTTTCATCAAAGACCGGCGGATTGCCACTGCCCTGTGCGCATGGGCGAGATGCCTGCCCAACCGGGGTACGCATGCTGTGGATAACTGTGCCCTGTGCGCATGGGCGAGATGTGTAAATAAAACATCTTGAAAATCGTATTCAAACTTTATGCTGTGGGTAAATGAAGGCTTGAGATAGGGATTCCCCTTTTCGTAACAATAGGGTGTCAGAAATAGTTCAAAGGGGTTTAACATATGGAACTTGGGCCTGGAGATCCTTCTGCCATAGTACAAGCCAAAGCTGTGGTCATCATTGAGCTCGTATAATGAGGTAAGCGCTGGGAAAGAATTCGGTGTAGCTGTTTTTGTGCCTTTCTGCCAGTGTGATGGAGTTGCCTCGGGTCTGGGTGTGCTCCATCCGCAAGCCGAATTTGAATTTCCAATGCTCCTTTATCGCTCCTTCCCCTGAAAAGTACAGCGCATATACGTTTTCTACATACTCAAATGCATTGCTTCGCTTCTCATCTTTTACAGATGTAGCCATAGTGGTATTGAAGTGCGCATTGTCGCAATCGCTTTGCGAAAAGTACAGCTTGCCCCCATAGGAGAGCTGAGTCCATTTCAAGGGGGTGGTTACATCGATCTTAGCCGAATACATATCGAATTTTCGGGTTCTCACATCATTATACGCACTATAGCCTTTTGGTATGGGCGTAACGTCTCTGTATTGGCTCTGCGTCTTAGAATTCCTATCGAGTGAACGGCTGTAGCCGAAATAATCCAGATCGGCATTTAGTGTGCTTCCGAGGGTATCCAATTGGGCAATCGCGTGTAGGTTCAGCCCATTGGAATGGTCTTTTGACTGATCCTCAGATCTCGTATTGATTATTGAATCCACCGCCAGCGTCCGATTGTTGCTTATCGCCGTGTGTGCCGTTCTATCGGTATGGGGGCGATCGAAACTGCCCGTGTAATCCATTCCCATAGTCCACTTTTTGGAGAACTTGTAATCCAGTCCCAGACGACCGCTGAGCGATCGGATATAATACCTGTCCCTGTACTCGCTATCCCAAGCCTGACGGCTGTACTGTATGCTTTCGTCATCGGTTCCCCTTTCTGAGCCATTGTTATGACTAAGGTTACTGTAGAGGGATAGCTTACTTTTTTTACAGTTGAAAGACCCGCTGGCACTTCCTACGGGATAGGTGGCTTGTCTGTAGGAGCTTTGGAGAAAGGCATTCCAGTTGTCGGGGCCTAGGGTTTTCAGTTTGATATTGACTAAGCCCCCGCTTCCTTCGTCCTCGTACCGGGCTGGTGGCTCGGAGATGAGCTCAATGCTTTGGATGTCTGCTGATGGGATAGACTGTAAAAAATGGGCGAGCGCAGCGCCGGAGAGCCGCGATATCCGGCCGTTAATCATAATGGACAGCCCACGGCCATCGATCAGCTGAATGGATTCGTCTCGCACGCGTAAGCTGGGCGTGGCCTTTAGTGCGTCTATGGCCGTTCCACCGGTTGCGGAAATGCTTCTGTCAACGTGAAACACGAGGCGGTCTGCTTTCCTTTCGATCAGCTTTTTCTGGGCGGTGATCGCCACTTCCTTCAAGGACAAGTCCGTATTCACCTGTATGGTCCCCAAATCGATGGACTGCACAAGACTTCTATCTCTTTGGTAGAGCCGCCTGCCGAATAGGCTGGCCATAAGGGCATAGGTTCCATTGGGCAGATTTAGGGTAAAGACGCCCGAAGTGTCGGTCAGGGTGCCACCCGCTATGGAGTCGTTCGTGGAAGCGGTTATCTGCAAGTATTGGACCGGGTGGTGGGTTTGATCTATAAACTTTCCCGACATCCTGTTTTGGCTAAGTACTTGCTGTATGGATAAGCCCCGCGATAACATGAGTAAACCGCTTTTCAATGCCTGGTGAAAAACTCCGTGCAATATAATAATTTTTCTTCACCGTACAAAAGAACTGTGATACCATTTCATTATTATGCTGACTTGTATCAGACGATCAAACCTGAAAGTAGGGTTTATTTTTATTTTCTTTTCGCGTTTTTTCTTCTGCGCGGGTCTAAAGGAGCGGCTTTTTGTTATTTTCCGCTGTGTGCGTGTAAGCGTTTGGATTGGCGGGGCTGTCTTGTTCAGTGTGTTGGCGCGACTGGTTCGTTGAACCGATTGGGTCATACCTGTCGGTCTTTTGCTTATGCCTTTTCTGCGATTGACGTAGGCGGGTTTTGGGATGCATTGTTTTCTCGCTTGCATTTGGCGGGTTGAAAAAGGGCGGCTTGTTCTTTGTCTTTACTCTGCGAGGCTAAAAAGTGGGCTTTTTTGTGTTGGGCCGCTATGGAGCATCTGAAGAGCCGGCCTTATTTTATTTGTTTCCGCTCGGCTATAGTACCTCAATCCCTTATTACCCTAGGGCGTATTTGAAAGGTCGGGGTTGTTTTCTCTCTTGAAGGCCTCTGAAGAGTTGATCTCGTTTGTTTTTGACCTTGTTATAACGGTTTGGAAAGCGGGCATTGTCTTTTGATTTTGTCGGCTGTAAGGCATCTGAATCCCTCGACTTGTTTTGTCGCTCTTCTCGCGTTGGGCTGTGCTTTTCACTTTGGGATGGGTGTTTGTGATTCGGAGGCAAATTGGCTTAAAAAGCGCACGTCGTTTTCAAAGAATAGGCGTATGTCGTCGATTTGGTAGCGCAGCATGGCTATGCGTTCGATGCCCATTCCAAAGGCAAAGCCACTGTGGGTTTTGGGATCGATATTTGTATTTTCCAATACGTTGGGGTCTACCATGCCGCAACCCATGATTTCCAGCCAACCCGTACCCTTGGTGATTCGGTGGTCGGCTTCTGAGTTCAATCCCCAATATACATCTACTTCAGCGCTGGGTTCGGTAAAGGGAAAGTAGGAAGGGCGTAAGCGGATTTTTGACTTTCCAAACAGGGACTTGGCAAAGAACTGCAGCGTTTGTTTCAAGTCGGCAAAAGACACCCCCTTGTCCACGTACAAACCCTCTACTTGGTGAAACTGGAAATGGGAATGCGCAGCGATGGTTTCGTTGCGGTACACGCGGCCGGGGGCTAGGATTCGTATGGGGGGCTCGTGCTGTTCCATATAGCGAATTTGTACCGATGAGGTGTGGGTGCGCAACAGCCGGTCGGGGTTTTTCTCTATGAAAAAAGTATCCTGCATGTCGCGCGCGGGGTGGTGCGCCGGCAGGTTTAACGCCGTAAAGTTGTGCCAATCATCTTCGATTTCGGGTCCTTGGGCAACACCAAAACCCATCCTTGAGAAGATGCGAATGATCTGGTTTTGAACCAAGGAAATCGGGTGGCGTGAGCCGAGGCAAACCGGAATACCCGGCTTTGTCAGGTCATCGATCTTCGGTGAGTCCACTGCATGAGCTTCTAAAGCGGCTTGTAAGGTGACTAATTTTTCTCGTGCCTTGTCCCTTAGCTCATTGAGCCTTTGTCCGAGGATTTTTTTTTGGTCTTTGGGTACGGCTTTAAAGGCCCGAAACAGCTCGTTTACAGCACCTTTTTTACCGAGGACTTGAATCCGGAACCGCTCGATGGCCGCTGGGTCAGCACTTTGGAAATCGGCTATTTCTTCTGACAACCGCGTTATTCTTTCAAGCATGGTAGAATTTTTGTGATATTAAGCGTGCTCCTTTTCGATTTTCCGAAATGTTTGGCTGAGGGTTTGGTTTTGGTCGAAGTATTGGATGATGGCCCTTTTGATGAGCACTTGTTGTTCGCCAGCTTTGAGTTTGGGCAATTTTTCCAAAAGCTCAAAGTGGGGCCAGCCGTTTCGGTCCTTTCCCACAAACCGATAATAACCGTAGGGAATCAATAGGGTACAGACTCCGATATGCATCAGGTTCAGCTTGTCGTCTTTTTTGAATCGCTGGCGCGTCTTTCCCAATTCCTGCAAGCCGATGAGGTAGAGGGTACCTTCTAAGCCCACATCGCTTTGGGCTCCAAACTTTTTGGATACCATTTGTTGCACCGCCTGCCATTTTAAGGCGTGGATGCTTTTTTTGCCGTTTGTCGAACTGCCTGCCATTTTGGGAAGGTGGGTATTTTTGCCATTTGTCGCAACGCTTTTAAGGAATGGATATGCTTTTGCCATTTGTTACAGACGCAAAGTTAGCTATTTACTATTTTTGTGTGGTTGCTCGATGAATACGTATGCCGCTCAAAAACACAAGAGCTACTAAGCCTTATCCCTCTTCTGATCTGAGTTGGGCTTTGTCGGAGGAACAGATGGGTTTTACGGCAAACCGCCGAGAGACCTTGTTGGGGTAGGCAGCTGGATTTCCCTTCGGGGTTTTAGGTTGGGCGCAACGCCTGGGCAATGGCTTTGGCTCAGTTGTTGACGGGGGTATTTTCGGACGTTCACTTGGATTTGTGCTGGATGGAGTGGTGAACACCACATCGGTGGTGAGCGACTCTCAATTGTGCCGTAGGCAGAAGCGCTGGATTTTTTGGATGCCACACACTTAAAAGGCGAGGCTTTAAACTGGGTTAACGCATGAGTTATATCGATATTATCTTGGGAGGCTGCCTCTTGATCAGCTTGATTTCCGGCATTAAAAAGGGATTTATCCACCAGCTGACCGGTTTTGCTGCGCTGGTAGTCGGCTTGTTGGCTGCGGTTTGCTTTTCAAAATATACGGCAGAACTCATCAGTGGCGTGATCGATTTGGGCGCAGCTGAGAATATCCTTGCTTTTGTATTGACTTTTCTCATCGTTTTAATCGCTATTCGCGTACTTGGAAAGTGGATTCGTAAGCTAACCGCTGCGCTTATGCTCGGGCTTTTGGATAGGATTTTGGGGGGGCTGTTTTCCGTATTGAAATGGAGCCTTATCCTGAGTCTATCGTTGATTGTGTTTCATGCTTTCAACAGTCGGATAACCCTTGTCCAGCGAGCTGTTTTGTCTCGTTCCAAGCTCTATTATCCCATTAAAAGTATCATTCCCAGTCTCTTCCCAAGCGCACGGGCATGGTATGAGATGCACATCAAACCGGCGGCAAGCGGCTTAAGACAGAAAGTAGAGAACGCTTAGCTCGTAGTTCCAATATTGCCTGTTTTAACTTTGTGAATAGAAAGTGGACTGGGCAGGATAGATTCTGTATTTACAAGTTTTGCTAAGCCAGCATTGCTTTTTTCCGGTGTGAAAAAGATAGCTCGATCTGAATTACCTAATGCTTCCTATCGGGTGATGTAATACACACCTGGTTGGAGTAGAATCTTAGACGTGAGATTACTTGCGTTAAGGGGGTAGATTTTTTCTTTTGTCGCATAATCTCCATTTTCTTTGCGCTTTTCAACTGTCGCAATGCTAAGTCTGAGTTTACTGTTATCACTGAGATTAGCATTCATAACCTGTACATTTTTCCCTAGTTGAGAATGATTCCAAATCGTACGGCTTGAAGTTTAGCTCCTGGTGGATTAACTGTGTCTTGATCTTCTTCTCTGCAGCTGGCCAAGCGCAAAAGACTGGTAAGAGATGTAGCGAGTGTTGAGGATTTTAAATATCTAATCATAATTGTGAAATTTATTATTTATAACAACCGATTAAACCCCTATAAAGGTACGGGCTTCACCTCTATACATTTACAATCAAGCGTAAAAAAATCTCAACTCAGCTCGTAAAGCCCGGCATTACCTACAGTTCCAGTCTTTGTCACGATTCTGGCTCTAAGGTGTCGCTTTGCGTCTCGTTATAATTTGTTTACAGCATCCACTCCACTTTGGATTTAACCCCGTTTTGAATGGTGGACGCAAGTGATTTTACCGATCCCACAAAGTGATCCTAGGTGGAATCCATCATTTTTCAGAGGGCTTAAATCCAACTTATATGGGGGAGGAAAAAATAAAGCCTCGCCAGCTGCGCATTTCCTATTTTTGTCCCATGACAAATCAGGCAGCCGATCTCAAAGATATCGCATCATACGCCAAGAAGTACGGTTATGTGTTTCCTTCGAGTGAGATTTACGACGGTCTCAGCGCGGTTTACGACTACGGCCAAAACGGTGTAGCCCTCAAGGACAACATCAAACGATATTGGTGGAAGGCGATGGTACAGCTCAACGGAGATATAGAAGGGTTGGACGCGGCTATCTTTATGCACCCCACCACTTGGAAGGCTTCTGGACATGTCGATGCGTTTAACGAGCTGCTGATCGACAACAGGGATACCCAAAGGCGCTACCGCGCTGACTGGCTGATCGAAAATTATATCGCCGAGTTGAACGCGAAAATCGGCAAGGCGCGCGACTGTGAGCGAGCCGATACCCAGTTGAAGGGGTGTATCGAGCAGCGCGATAGGGTGGCGGAGCGGATGATAGCGGCCCTCGAGAAAGACGATCTGGAGGCGCTTAGAAGGTTGATTACCGATTTGGGCATTGCCGATCCGATCTCGGGTTCAAAAAACTGGACGGATGTACGCCGGTTTAACCTGATGTTTGCCACTCAGTTGAGCGCATCTGCGGATTCATCCCCCGATTTGTACCTGCGACCTGAAACCGCACAGGGTGCATTTGTCAACTTTCTAAATGTGCAAAAGACCGCACGACAGAAATTGCCCTTTGGCATTGCACAAATCGGCAAGGCTTTCCGAAACGAAATCGTAGCGCGCCAGTTTATCTTTCGCATGCGTGAGTTTGAACAAATGGAGCTGCAGTATTTCGTCCGACCCGGCGAGGCGCTGAAATACTATGAAGAATGGAGAGAAAAACGCATGCGATGGCACCTATCCCTCGGGCTGGGGCCGGCGCATTACCGCTTTCGCGATCACGACAAATTGGCGCATTATGCCGACGCCGCTTCGGATATCGAGTTTCGTTTTCCCTTTGGCTTCAAAGAGTTGGAAGGCATTCACGCTCGAACTGATTTCGATTTGCGCAACCACCAAAAATATGCCAACAAAAAACTGCAATTCTTCGATCCAGTGAGCAACCAACGCCATGTACCCCATGTAGTCGAGACATCTGTCGGCTTGGATCGCTTGTTTCTCGCTGTTTTCAGCGTGGCGTTACAAGAGGAAACTCTGGCCGATGGAAGTACGCGAACGGTTTTGCGCCTGCCCCACATTTTGGCACCGATCCAAGCGGCGATCTTACCGCTGGTGAAGAAGGATGGTTTGCCTGAAATAGCGAGATCGCTCTTTGGCGATTTAAAGTACGATTTCAATGTAACACTCGATGATAAGGATACCATCGGGCGCCGTTATCGCAGGCAGGATGCGGTCGGTACGCCCTATTGCATAACGATAGATCACGACACGCGCCAAGATCAATCCGCTACCCTGCGAAATCGAGACACGATGGAGCAAGAGCGCGTCCCACTGACCCGAATCCCAAGTCTTTTGGCCGAGCGCATTTCTATGAAAGCGCAGTTGAGAAAACTGTAAATGCAAGGCGATGCGGAAAATGCCGTGTCCTGCATGGGCGGCCATCAATACATTGCCCCTTTTGGTTTTGATAATCGATTTAACCCTTCTAAAAATGGACTGGAAATCGCCTAAATTTGTGGGGTGCACCGCAGTTAAAAAATAAATCGAAGTTAAAAACCAACCCATGGCGTTTGATTGCGAGTAAATAAGGGCTGATGCTCTAAAAACCATTGGTTTTAAAGAGACGAATAATTACCGACACGAGAAAAACCGATTGTCATAGGAGGCGGATTTTATACTGCAGCAAGCGCATTCATACCCGGTAAACGACTGTATTCAAACCTTTGACCTCCTGACTTTGGGTAAATCCCTCTGTGTGGCACGCTTTTCGATCTAAATGATGATACCCATGCGATTCTCACACTTTAGCCGATTCTTTTTGATTATCTTTTTATCATAAATGTGAACTTTATCACTTTCACCATGCTATATTTTGAGTTTGCATTCTTACTGCTCATGCTTTACCTCGGCAGCCGCTTCGGAGGCATTGGACTGGGCGTTGTGTCCGGCATCGGGCTGGTGGTCGAAGTCTTCCTCTTGCGCATGCCGCCTACGAAGCCACCGATTGTCGTGATCATGATCATCATAGCAGTGGTCACTTGTACGTCAGTCTTAGAAGCAGCTGGGGGGCTCAAATACATGTTGCAGATCGCTGAGCGGATTTTGAGGCGGCATCCCAAACGCGTGACCCTATTGGCACCTTTGATCACCTATACCATGACGGTTTTGTTGGGCACTGGGCATGCGGTGTACGCCATCATGCCGGTTATCGGTGATGTCGCGCTAAGGAAGGGTATTCGCCCTGAGCGCCCGATGGCAGCCGCTTCGGTGGCTTGTCAGCTGGCCATTACCGGCAGCCCGATTTCCGCTGCTGTGGTGTATTATCTGGCTAAATTATCTGCGGTTCAGCCCGACATAAATCTGTTGCGCATCCTGACGGTCACCATTCCCGGTACGCTGGGCGGGACCTTATTGCTGTCGCTCTACAGTCTGCGCCGGGGTAAAGACTTGACACAAGACCGGGCATATCAACGCCGCCTCAAGGACCCGGTATGGTCGGAGAAAATTAGAAATGCGTCCGCCACGACCTTGGATGAGCATTTACCCGCATCTGCCCGGCAGTCGGTGATCTATTTTTTGATCACCTTGGCCATCATCGTGCTGATTGCCCTGTGGCCTGAAATACGGACAGTCGATGTAGGGGGCACAGAGACTGCTGTTTCCATGTCGGCGGTGGTCCAAATGCTGATGCTGGCTTCCGGTGGCTTCATTTTGCTGGCAACCCGCACTCCAGTCTCAAGCGTACCCCAAGGTACAGTCTTCAGGTCCGGTATGGTAGCGGTCATTGCCATTTTTGGGATTGCCTGGATGAGTGATACGTATTTCCAGCATGCCATGCCTTCGTTTAAACAAGGTATAACCCTGATGATACAAACCCATCCTTGGACCTTTGCCTTAGCCTTGTTCGCCGTATCTGTCGTCATTAACAGCCAAGCGGCCACCGCCCGAATGCTGTTGCCCGTGGGAATGGCTATGGGCTTGACACCCCATCTGTTGATCGCGCTGATGCCGGCAACCTATGCGTACTTCTTTATTCCCAATTACCCGACGGATATCGCTACCGCCAATTTCGATGTCACCGGCACGACTAAAATCGGCAAATATTACTTCAACCATAGCTTTATGCTACCGGGTTTAATCGGTGTGATCGGCGCCTGTTGTATCGGTTATGCGATGTCACTGATCGTCATTTGATGGAAATGTTGGTGAACTGGGCTACTCAAAAAATTCGGGTTAACTTTGCAGAAGGGGTTAGCGGTGCGGATCAGTCCAAAGCTGTCCCATGAAAAAATGGGCTTTAATCAGCGTTGACAAGTGGAGCATTTGATTGTGAATCATGGAAAGACATATATCTCATGGGTCTTTGTGGTGCTTTTTACCGCGGTGAGCTGCAAATTGCAACGAGCTCCCCGTTCAGGCGCTCGGAACCTAAGTGGTCGCGATTGGGTGGTGATCGAGGACGGCCAACCGGTAATTTCCAACGGTAAGCGCATTTACATTCGCTTTCTGCTGAACAAATTTCAAGGCTACGCGGGCTGCAATACCCTATTTGGCAGTTATATCGCTCAAGGGGGCAATCTATCCTTTGCCGGGGTGTCTCATACCCAAGTGAAATGCGCAGATATGGATTCAGAACACGCCCTACTGGACCTGTTGCCCAAAGTCAACCGGTTCCGCATCCAAGGCGATGAAGTGCATTTGTACAGCGGTAAAATCCTGCTCTTAGAACTGCGTCAACGTCCCGTTCACTGATGTAATGGGACAAAATGGCAGCATTTTGAGCTGGAACCAAATTTGTTTTAGCCCTTTCCATAGGAGATAAAAAGACGGCTATGAACTTGAATAACTTCACGATAAAGTCGCAGGAAGCCGTACAGCAAGGCCAGCAAATCGCGATGGGGTTCAGCCACCAGGCCATTGAGAATGCGCATATTCTCAAAGCAATCCTAGCGGTGGATGAAAACGTAGTCCCCTACCTGTTTAAAAAGCTCGGCGTGCCTTTGGATACCATCCACAAAGGGACGGATGCCATATTGCATTCGTTTCCCAAGGTGGAAGGCGGCGGCATGCACCTAGCTCAAAAAACAGTGCGCATGCTCACCCAGGCCGGCCATTCGGCCGAGGAGATGAAGGATGAATATATCTCCATCGAGCATCTGCTATTGGCTATCGCGAAGAGCGATAGTCGAGCGGGCGCGCTCTTGCGCGAAAACGGCCTGTCCGAAAAAGACTTAAAAACAGCTGTTGCAGCCTTGCGAAAGGGCAGCCGGGTACAGTCGCAAAGCGCCGAGGAAACCTACAATGCACTGGGCAAGTACGCCAACAACCTCAACCAAATGGCCCAAAGCGGTAAACTCGACCCGGTGATCGGCCGGGACGAAGAGATTCGCCGCATACTGCAAATCTTATCGAGACGCACCAAAAACAACCCTCTATTAATCGGTGAACCGGGTGTCGGTAAAACAGCCATTGCCGAGGGCTTGGCACATCGGATCGTAAAAGGCGATGTCCCTGAAAACCTCAAGGACAAGCGGGTTTATGCCCTCGACATGGGTGCCCTAGTGGCTGGAGCCAAATACAAAGGCGAGTTCGAAGAGCGTTTAAAAGCCGTGATCAAAGAGGTGACCCACTCCAACGGCAGCATTGTCCTCTTTATCGACGAGATTCACACTTTGGTGGGTGCAGGTGGGGGTGAAGGGGCTATGGATGCGGCAAACATCTTGAAACCCGCCTTGGCGCGTGGGGCGTTGCGCGCCATCGGTGCGACCACGCTTGACGAGTATCAGAAGTACTTTGAAAAAGACAAGGCCTTGGAACGGCGTTTTCAACGCGTACGGGTGGATGAGCCCGACATCGAATCCGCGATTTCTATTTTAAGGGGGATCAAAGAGCGTTATGAAACCCATCACAAGGTGCGGATTAAGGATGAAGCCATCATCGCTGCTGCCGTGCTTTCACAGCGCTACATCACCGACCGTTTCCTGCCTGATAAAGCGATCGATTTGGTGGATGAAGCCTGTTCCAAGTTGCGCATGGAAATCGACTCAAAGCCGGAGGCTTTAGACGTCTTGGACAGAAAGATTATGCAGCTCGAGATCGAAATGGAAGCGATCAAGCGCGAAAAGGATAAAGCCAAGTTGAAATCTTTGAGAGCGGAACGCGCCAATCTCAATGACGAACGAACACAAATCGATAGCAAATGGCGCGCTGAAAAGGAGGTGGTCGACAATTTGCAAGCTGCAAAAAAACGTATTGAGGCTTACAAACTAGAAGCCGAGCGCGCCGAGCGCCAAGGCGATTTGGGTCGGGTAGCCGAGTTGCGCTATGGAAAGATCAAGGCGGAAGAAGAAAAGGCAAAAGCCTTGGAATCCGAAATTCAGAATGAGGGCGGCGAGCGTTTGATCAAAGAGGAGGTGACCCGTGAAGACATCGCTGAAGTGGTCTCCCGCTGGACGGGTATCCCAATCACCAAAATGATGCAAGGGGAACGCGAAAAACTCTTGGGCTTGGAGGCAGAATTGCACAAACGCGTCGTCGGACAAAACGAAGCCATCGAAGCCGTTTCAGATGCCATCCGGCGTTCACGAGCCGGCCTGCGCGATCGAGATCGCCCCATCGGTTCTTTCCTCTTCCTCGGTACTACCGGTGTGGGGAAGACAGAGCTCGCCAAAGCCTTGGCCGAGTGCTTATTTGACGACGACAGCAACTTGATCCGAATCGATATGAGCGAGTACCAAGAGCGCCATGCCGTAAGCCGACTGCTCGGTGCACCGCCGGGCTATGTCGGTTATGACGAAGGGGGGCAGCTCACCAAAGCCGTGCGCCACAAACCCTATTCCGTCTTGCTTTTGGATGAGATCGAAAAAGCCCATCCCGACGCGTTTAACATCTTGCTTCAGGTACTGGATGACGGTCGCCTGACCGATAACAAGGGCAGGACCGTAAACTGTAAAAATACCCTGATCATCATGACCTCAAACATTGGTTCTCCGATTATTCAAGAGAACTTTGAAGAAATGGATGCGCAGCATGAAGCGGCCATCGTGGAAAAAACGCAAAATCAGGTGTTCGATTTGTTGAGAAAGACCATTCGACCCGAGTTTTTGAACCGCATCGACGAAATCATCATGTTCAAACCCTTAGACCAAAAGGAGATTCACGAGATTGTGGACATTCAGTTGAAGGGCCTGGGCAGGCGCCTAGCCAAAAGGGATATAAGCCTGAAAGCCACCCCAGAAGCCATCGACTGGATCGCGAAGAAAGGGTTTAACCCCCAGCTTGGGGCACGCCCGCTCAAGCGCGTCATCCAACACGATGTCTTAAATGCGCTATCCAAGGCGATCATAGCTGAAAAGATAAAAGATGGCGACCACGTCACCTTAGACAATTTTGATGACGGCGGCATTGTCATCAGATAGATAGAAGTCTCATCTCCCGTCTTCCTCCTGATCTGTGGACTTCGGTTCGAGCGCTTAGGCCAATCGCTTTTTGCCAGTCCCTGTGATTGGATTGAAAAAGGTCTTTTGCCCTTTTGTAAGAAATTGGAGTTGTGGTCTTATCTTTTGGTGGAATACTTTTTGGGCTTGTTCTTTTGTGTGCCTTTGAGCGGTCTGGCTTGCTTTGTGTGGGCGATTCGTCGGGTCTATTGACTCAGTTTGTATCGATTGGATTAGTCGGCTGGTTCGTTTTGCGTGGATTGGGTTAGTTGAATGGATTGATTCGGCTGGTTTGAGTTATTTGGATTGGTCCAGTGGCTGGGTTTGAGCGTGTTCGTCGGTGTGGTGGGTTGCGTTGGCTGGTTTGTAGTTGCTCGCTTGAATCCGGTTGCGTCGGATGGGTTGGTTTTGCTGTTTTTCAGCGCCTTTGAGTGCTTGGCGGTGTTTTCCGTTTTTATTTGGCAGGCAGTTAAGGCTGTGTTATTGGGTTGTTTGTCGCTGTGCTGATGTCTTGAATGGCTTGCGTTGGCGAGTTGCTCGCCCTCCCTTGGTTTTGTCGCGTGGGTTCGATTGGACTACATAGCGATTGGGTTGGATGGTCTTCGCTTGGTTGGCACTCGGTGTTAAAGGTTGTTTTTGCGATTGGTAGAGGGGGGATCAGTGGTGGCTATGGGTCGGTAACTCTTTTGCCTAAGCGGTTTTGGGTCGGCCGCACTTTTGTATGGATCAGGTTTTTCGCCTCGCTTGTTTGAGTGAGTTGGTTTTGCTGTTTTCGGATGCTTGAGCGAGGTGCTTGGCACGGGTGCATTACTGCGTTGATTGGGTTGTTTGAAGGGCTGGGTCGAGTTGTTGCGTTGATCAGGCTGCTTGGCATGGGTGGTTTATTGCGCTGGCTGGCTTGGTTGCATGGATTGGGTTGCGGTGGGTCGCTTTGCGTTGTTTGGGTGTGTGCTTTGTCTTGCTGAGGGCTGTTTTTCGTTGCCGTTGGGTCTGAAAGCTGCGCCTGTTTTCTGCGCTTCCCTTTTGTCCCTGCGCAAGGATTTGAAAGAAGGGCACCTCCTTTGTTCTCAGTTGCGGTTCTAAGCGGGTGTTACCTTTCAATTTTTATCGCCGAGCTAAGGCCAGGCTTTCGCATATTCTGCTCAGGATCATTTCTTTGTGGTATCCTAGTTGTCCTATCCCTAAGTGGTTCACCGCTCATTTTTTAAGGCTTGTAAAGCGTTGGTCGATTTTGGGTGGGGCAAACCACGTTGATTTGTCGTGCCATCATTTGGACTTAATGGTTGGTTTATCGCCTTTTTTTAGGGATTTCTCGATTCGCTCTTCGAGCGCTTCGGCGAGTTCTGGGTTGTCCTTTAGCAAGCGCTTAACCGCATCGCGACCTTGTCCCAGTTTGGTTTTCTCGTAGCTGTACCACGAGCCGCTCTTCTCTATGATTCCAAAATCCACACCCATGTCCAACAGCTCGCCGGTTTTGGAGATGCCCTCACCATACATAATATCGAACTCTGCCGTACGGAAGGGGGGAGCTACCTTGTTTTTTACCACTTTTACCTTGGCCTGATTTCCGATCACGCCTTCGTGTTCTTTGATCTGTGATCGCTTGCGAATATCCAAGCGCACGGAAGCGTAAAACTTCAAGGCGTTCCCACCGGTAGTCGTCTCAGGGTTTCCAAACATCACCCCGATCTTTTCGCGAAGCTGGTTGATAAAGATCGCCGTACACCTCGTCTTGCTCAGAGAGGCGGTCAGCTTTCGCATGGCTTGCGACATCAGACGGGCTTGCAAGCCCATCTTTGAATCGCCCATTTCGCCCTCGATTTCACTTTTGGGCGTCAGTGCGGCTACCGAATCGATTACGATGATGCCAAGCGCTCCGGATCGGATTAAATTGTCGGCGACTTCAAGCGCCTGTTCACCGTGGTCGGGCTGAGATATGATTAGGTTTTCAATGTCCACACCGATTTTCTCCGCATAGACTCGATCAAAGGCGTGTTCCGCATCGATGAAGGCGGCAATGCCGCCAGCGCGCTGCACTTCAGCAATGGCGTGAAGCGTAAGGGTGGTTTTACCCGAGGATTCCGGACCGTATATCTCAACCACGCGGCCACGTGGGTAGCCGCCTACACCCAAGGCTAAATCCAAGCCGATGGATCCGCTCGGTATGACTTCTACATCTTCAACGGCGTGATCACCCATACGCATCACCACACCTTTTCCAAATGATTTTTCCATTTTATCCAGCGTTAGTTTTAACGCTTTGAGCTTGGCTTCTCGCCCTGACTCCGATATGCCCATAAGTTCTACTTTTCTCTTAAACCCTTATGATGAGAGCCCTGCGATCTGATTTGAAAGGCGCCCGTAACAGGCTCCAGCTAAGGCGTGAATGCGTATCAAGGCGTTAGGCATTTAAGATCTGGTTGGCGTGATCCTTGGTCTTCACCTGCTCGATGACATGGCTGATGGTACCGGATTCATCGACCAGAAAGCTAGTCCGGTGAATGCCTTCATAGCTGCGCCCCATAAATTTTTTGGGCCCCCACACGCCGAAGGCGCGGATGACCGCCTTATCGGTATCGGCGATTAGCTTGAAGGGCAGGCGGTTTTTGGTTTTAAAACGCTTTTGCTTTTTTGAAGTGTCGGCACTGACACCGACGATTTCGTAGCCTTGCGCTTTCAATGACTGCGCGTTGTCTCGCAGATTGCAAGCCTCTGAGGTGCAACCCGGGGTATCGGCCTTGGGGTAGAAGAATACGACGAGTTTTTTGCCCTTGTAGTCGCTGTAGGCGATCGGTTTTCCGTCTTGATCGATTCCTTCAAAATGGGGAACCTTGTCTCCTGTTTTTAACATGGTTTTTATTGCATTTTTTACAGGCCTAAAGGTAGGGTTTTTATATCGGGCGTCCAAACGGTTTTTTCCATGTTTACGACTGTGCGCATTTCAGCGGCTTACAATGAAGTTCGGCGCCCCTATTTACGCGGTGAGATTCAAAGATAAAAGCCTTTTTCCAACTTCGTGCGAATCTGAAAATAGCCCATGCCGAATCCAAGGTATAAGAATTATCCGCGTTCTGCTTATACCAGGGCAGATAGATTTCTCCACCGACTTTGAGTTGAATTTTTAGATTTCTAATCAGCTCCGTCTTCCAATACAGTACCCGCTGACGAGGAGCTTTCCCAAAATTTCGTAAGCCCTTTCCGTCACATCTCGCCTTTTTAAAATTTCACCTGCATACAAAAGCACATGGCTTACACCCAAGTCGCCGGTACACCAAGCCAATCTGGAATCCATGCGTCGTTTATCGTCTTTTAAAGTAGCGTAAAATGCGGGGTACGCACTGCTGCACACCGCTCTATTTCTAAGGCTGATCAGGCTTTTCAGTGTGCCATCTACCAACTTATCCAGGTATGTATGAGCATGCCCCTTTTCTTTCAATCGCAATAGAAAAATCAACACGGCGGTAATGCTATGTGCAATCCCCAAATCGATCAAACCGGCTCCCTCTGAGCGGCTCGGTGTTAGGCTCTACAATGGATCATCCAGAATTGGGGGAGCCAAACCATTTGGGGGACCCTTGAGGCGCATGCTTCTCATTTCAGGCCAGGCTTGAATTCTTGCTAAAACATGCTCTTGCCTTTCTCTACAATGGACTCAAGTCCCCGTCGATGTGTGGGGTACAGTCGTGGCCGTTCTGTAAATGGCCTTATAATTCTTCTCTTTCCATTCAAATGTAGCACCCTCTTTTTATATGGGAATCAAGTGGCTCGGCTTGTCTGCACAATTTCACTTCAGACTTCTAAGTGGGATACGCATATATCACTTTGCCAAGCCGATCCGTATCGTTATACGTTTTGTGCAGAAACGCGCTTTCCTCTCCTTCGGAGAAAACGCTGTCTATAGCGATGCCAAACCTTCCACTGTTCATATCTTCTATAAAATGCGGTCGCTGTCTAAGAAATTTACCGTAAATTACTGGCAAAAGGCTACAGCATCCTAATAAGATTGCATTTCAGTAGCTGCTTAGTAGCAAACACGAAATAAGAATCGAATATACGCTCAATGCGGAGCTATAACCCTTCTCAAAAACGAAATTGAGACTCTGGCAGAAGGGCCTTGGATAGGAGCCGAACCCTCTTTCAAGCCGGTGTGATTTCCGCCCAAGAATACGAGAACAAACAAATAGAATTCGCAGGAGCAAAACACGACTACAAGGACTTGGAATCTGCCATTTCTCAGATGCGAGAATCCATCAGCGAAGCGCAAAAACCGATAAGGAAACTGAAATCAATCGGGTGAAGCGAGAAGTCACCCTGCTCAAGCACGTGATCCAATCCCTCAACCACTTAAAAAAAGCCATTGGAGATTGGGAGTACAACTATGTTTTAAAATCGAGGATAAAAGGCAGGTTTTCCTTTTTAAACCATTGGCATACCAACCAAACGATCAGCCGAGGAGATTTGGTCTTTACGGTCATTCCAAGCGGAAACCTCGCATTTATGGCTAAGCTCAAAACGCTTATCCAAAACTCCGGAAAAATAAAAGTAGGCCAAAGCGTACATATCAAACTGGAAAATTATCCCGATACCGAATTCGGCGTATTAAACGGCAAGGTGAAAAATATTTCACTCATTCCAGACAGAGAAGGCTGGTATCTCATCGATGTGGAGCTGCCTCAAAAACTGGTGACTTCGTACCACAAAGAGATAGATTTTAAGCCGGAAATGCGGGGAACGGCTGAAATTATCACCGAGTACATACGTTTGATCCAGCGCTTTTTCTACCGTTTTAAAGAGGCGCTAAGGAGATAACCGATGGATGAGGCCGCTGTGATTAGACACCGATAGCTCACCCTGGATCGGAATTCACCCGATGGTTTTCGAGCAGCTTGGGGTAGGGAATGGAGCAGACTCCCATTGGACAGGTCCTTTTTTATCGTTCTTATCGGTTTTTCGTCGCTGCTGTGGTCCAGAAAATAAAGCAGCGTCCGCCGATATTTCCATACAGCCTTTTCTCTCTTGCGCCCGACTATCACATTGAAACCCCACCTCTAATCGGCTATAAAAATCTAAATTGGCAGAGACAAAAGCCCTGTATTTTACTACTTTTAGACTAAGATCTGAGCACTTATCGGTAAGTTTGCAGGATGCATAAGGCATAAAAAATGTTGCTGGCAACCCACGGTTTAGACGAATTTAATTCATATGGAAAAGCAAAGCGTACAAACTTTTATCGCTGCCAAACAAAGGGGTGAAAAATTAGCCCTGCTCACCGCCTACGACTACGCTACGGCCAAAATCTTCGACGAATCAGGCATCGACGGCATCCTGGTCGGGGATTCCTTGGGCATGGTTGTGTTGGGATATGAAAATACGCTGCGCGTGACCTTGGCAGAGGTGCTCCACCACACAAAGGCCGTGTCTAGGGGTCTAAAAAAAGCCTTGCTCATCGCGGATATGCCCTTTATGTCATACCAAACGGCTGTCTGTGATGCCGTCAAAAATGCAGGACGACTGGTGCAGGAAGGCGGGGCGGAAAGCGTAAAATTGGAAAGGGCTTATGTCGAACCGATCAGGGCTATCGCAAAGGCACAAATCCCAGTCATGGGGCACCTGGGGTTAACACCTCAATCGATACATATATTGGGCGGTTACAAAGTGCAGGGGAAAAAACCAGCGGAGGCTCAGCAGCTGATAGACGATGCCAAGCGATTGGAAGATGCGGGTGCCTTTTCCATCGTATTGGAGGGCATCCCGGCTGCATTGGCCGCAGCGGTAACGGAATCGGTATCCATACCCACGATTGGGATTGGCGCCGGGCCGAACTGCGACGGACAAATCCTGGTCTACCAGGATATGTTCAATATGCTTTCAGACCCCAAGCCCAAATTCGCAAAGACCTTTGCCGATGTGGGTCAATTGATGCGCAAAGGGGTACAAAAATACAGGGAATCGGTGAAAAGCGGCGAATTTCCCGACGATGCGCATTCCTATTGATGGAATTAATCGGTATAGAGAAGACCTATAAGCAACTCGCTTTATTCGCTGAAAGACAAGAAAGGTCGATAAATCAGATTGTAAAACGCTTGATCAAGCAAAATTTGTCCGAAATAGACCCAGTAGATGGTACGACAAAGTGGTGTTTCAGGCTTAAAACGGATTGAGACAGATGCGCACTTTTGAAAAGATCTGTGACTTACGTGCATTCTTAAAATCGCAAAAGAGAAGCGACCTTCGAATAGGGTTGGTGCCCACCCTGGGTGCTTTACACTGGGGGCATGCAGCCTTGATCAAAGCGGCGCGCAGGCAAAACGAGACAGTCGTGGTTAGCATTTTTGTCAATCCCACGCAGTTTGACGATCCAGAGGACTTTAAAACCTATCCACGGGATTTTCAAAGCGATCTGGCCTTTTGTGAAAGACATGGGGTAACCGCGGTCTTTCACCCTTCGGAGGCGGAGATGTATCCGACACCCTCTAAGACGCGAATCAGCGTTCCTGAGCTGACGCGTCACCTCTGCGGAGCCAAGCGCCCCGGCCACTTTGAAGGAGTGGCGATACTCGTGAGCAAATTGTTTCATATCGTACAACCCGATTGTGCCTACTTCGGCGAGAAAGACGCCCAACAGCTCGCCATTATCAGACGGATAACCCGAGATTTACGCTTCCCCATTACCATAGTCAGCGTCCCAACTGTGCGCGAAACAGATGGCTTGGCCATGAGCTCTCGAAACGCGCTGCTGAATCCCGAACAGCGCCGAGCGGCAGCCGCGCTGAACCGGCACCTGCAAAACGCTCAGCAGCTGCTGAAGAGCGGGGAAAACGGACTTGAAAAAATCAAAACCCAACTCATTCAAAGGATTCAAAGCGAATCGGCAGCTGAGATCGACTACGTGGAAATCGTCGATGCCGAAACCCTGCAACCCGCGACTGCTGTGGATCGAGCCCTATTGATAGCCGCAGCCGTGTATTTCGGTGGTGTGCGCCTGATTGACAATTTTAGTTGTAACTTTGCTAAAAAGGACGAGTCTTAGAGCGAGTAAGGCATGGAATTGACCATTTTAAAATGCAAGATTCACGGTGCGACAGTCACCGAAGCCAATTTAAACTACGTGGGAAGCATCACCATCGATGGGACGCTGATGGACAAATGCGGCCTTTTGGAATACGAGCGCGTACAGGTAGTCAACAACAACAATGGCACTCGTATTGAAACTTACACGTTTCGCGGTGAACCCGGCAGTGGAATCCTCTGCCTAAACGGAGCAGCTGCCCGGCATTTTCAGCCCGGCGATCGCGTGATCATCATGGCTTATGCGCAACTCACACCCCAAGAGGCAAAAGCGCACCGACCAGTCGTACTCATCACAGGGGAGAAAAACACGGTGGAACAACTGGGGTATTACGAGCGGAGCGGCACCATCGTTTGAGGTGGGTTGTGAAACAGTTGCAAACCGATACACGGCAGTCTGAAGTTGAAGGCTTTTCTAACAGCCATTGGGCGTTGCACGCTTCAATCGGTTCGAGTTTCTCATTGGACTAACCGCTCTTTAGCCTGGCTATGCGGTTTGTTGCAGGGTTCTCCCGACTAAAGTATTCTATATGCCGTCGATCTATTGATTAAAGTGTTTTATATGTCTTTGGTCTGTTGATTAAAGCGTTTTTGTACGCTGTTGGCTTGCTGACTAAAGTATTCTATATGCCGTCGATCTATTGATTAAAGCGCTTTGTATGCTGTTGGCTTGCTGACTAAAGTATTCTATATGCCGTCGATCTATTGATTAAAGCGCTTTGTATGCTGTCGATTTATGGATTAAAGTGTTTTATATGTCTTTGGTCTGTTGATTAAATCATCTTGTATGCCGTCGATCTATTGATTAAAGTGTTTTATATGTCTTTGGTCTGTTGATTAAAGCGTTTTGTATGCTGTTGACTCGCCGATTAAGGCGTCTCTGATGTCGTTGATTTACATATTAAAAAATATTTTGGGCACGGCTGACTTCCCATAGTGCGACAGGCAAAACGCGTAAAGCCTTTGCTGAACACCCGGCTTTCAAGAGGTCCAAATTGGGCTTTATCCTTGGTGCAGCAATTATTTTTCAGCTGTTTTTCAGCTCGGCAATCGCCTGGACGGGATCGGCGGATTGAAACACCGCCGTTCCCGCTACCAAGATGTCAGCACCCGAAGCAAAGAGCGCTGCCGCATGCTGCGCATGGACGCCGCCGTCGACTTCTATCAAAGTCTTTGCCTTTTTTTGGAGGATTAAATTTTTGGCTTTTTCAACCTTCGAGTAGGTATTTTCGATAAACCGCTGTCCGCCAAAACCGGGGTTTACGCTCATGATCAGCAACACATCCACATCGGCTATACTGTCTTCCAGCAGGCTTACCGGCGTATGGGGGTTGAGCGCCAGGCCGGCGCGCATACCCAATTGTGCAATGCGCTGCAAGCTGCGATTCAGGTGTGTCGAAGCCTCGTAATGAATGGTTAAAATAGCCGCTCCAGCTTCTTTAAAGGCGTCGAAATACCGTTCGGGCTGCACGATCATCAAATGCGTATCCAAAGGTTTCCGAGCGTGTTTTTTTACGGCTTGCACAACCGGAATGCCATAAGAAATGTTGGGGACAAAAGTACCATCCATCACATCCAAATGAAGCCAATCCGCTTCACTTCGGTTGACCCACTCGACTGCCGTCTTCAATTCGGCGAGATCAGCAGCGAGCATGGAAGGGGCGACCATTCCAGACATTTCACATATACTAACCGAGGTAGGACATCAAAATTTTGCTTCTCGATGTTTGTTTCAAGTGCCGAATCGCCTTTTCCTTAATTTGGCGCACCCGCTCTCGGGTCAAGTCAAGGGTTTCACCGATCTCTTCGAGCGTCATGGGGTGTTCTTCATTTAAGCCGAAGTACCGGCGAATCACATTGGCTTCGCGATTCGTCAGGGTTTCCAGTGCACGCTCGATTTCCGTGCGCAAGGACTCCAAGATTAAGACCTCATCTGGGTTGGGGGAATCGCCTGAGCACAAGACATCGTACAGGTTCGAATCCTCTCCCTCTACCAAGGGAGCATCCATGGAGAGGTGGCGACCGCTGTTTTTCATCGACTCCTTTACATCGGTCTCGGTCATCTCCAACTTTTCGCTGATCTCTTTGGCAGAAGGTGCGCGTTCGTGTTCCTGCTCTAAGGCAGCATAAGCCTTGTTGATCTTATTGATCGAACCGATCTTGTTCAAGGGCAAGCGCACGATACGCGATTGCTCTGCGAGCGCCTGCAGGATGGACTGGCGAATCCACCAAACGGCGTACGATATAAATTTAAAGCCGCGTGTTTCATCAAAGCGTCGGGCCGCTTTTATCAGACCCAAATTGCCCTCGTTGATCAAATCGGGAAGCGCCAAGCCTTGATTTTGGTATTGCTTGGCTACGGATACCACAAAGCGCAGGTTTGCCTTGGTCAATTTCTCAAGGGCTGTGTGGTCGCCGGCTTTGATACGCTGGGCTAACTCAACCTCTTGTTCGGCGGTGATCAGTTCAACTCTTCCGATTTCTTGCAAGTACTTGTCGAGTGAAGCGGTCTCGCGATTGGTTACCTGCTTCGTGATTTTTAGCTGTCTCATTTAACCTATCTCTTAGGGTTCGGTCAGTCCCTCGATATACGAGAGCCCTGTGTACTCGGTTATGCGTATTCGCGTTTTTTCCTTTTAATAAGATTGAACTCGTACTAGGGCTGAGGCTTGGGGAGCAACACCTTTCTCGATAACCGCAATTTTCCACCGCGTTTTTCATCGAATCCGGTCAGTTTGACCTCGATTTTATCCCCTTCCTCGAGCACGTCTGCCACTTTATCCACGCGCTTCCAATCCAATTCAGAGACGTGCAACAAGCCCTCCGTCTTTCTGCCGATCTCTACAAAGGCACCGTAGGGCATAACGCTTTTTACCGTACCGTTATACACCTGACCGACTACAGGCTTAAAGGCAATTCCCTTTATGGTTTCCACAGCACGGTCGATCTGATCCCGATCAAAGCCAGAAATCTCGACCACCCCTTTGCCATCGATTTCCTCGAGAGAAATCCCAGTATCCGTATCGGATTGAATCCCCTGTATGGTCTTTCCACCTGGCCCGATCACCGTACCGATAAACTCGGAATCGATTTCTATACGTGTCATTTTGGGGACGATTTCCTTGTAGTCAAGCCTTGGATTGGGGATGGTCTCCACCAGTTTTTCGAGGATGTGGAGTCGGCCTGTCTGGGCTTGTGCTAAGGCTTTTTCGATGATTTCATAGGACAAGCCTTTGACCTTGACATCCATCTGACAAGCGGTGATGCCCGCTGCCGTACCAGCGACCTTAAAGTCCATATCACCCAATTGGTCTTCATCCCCCAGAATATCGCTCAATACCGTCCAACGGCCTGATTCCGGATCGGTGATCAAACCCATGGCGATACCCGAGATGTGTTTTTTCAGCTGTACACCGGCATCCATCAGCGCTAAGGTCCCGGCACAAACAGTCGCCATGGAGCTCGAGCCGTTGGACTCCAAAATATCGGATACAACCCGAATCGTATAGGGAGAATCCGCTGGAATCATAGGGTGCAAAGCGCGTTGTGCCAGATTGCCATGACCGATTTCCCTTCGGGAAGTCCCGCGGATTGGGCGCACCTCGCCCGTCGAGAAGGGCGGAAAGTTGTAATGTAGGTAAAATCGCTCGTCGTCCTGAATAGCGATTCCATCAATGCGGTTGCTATCGAGTGAAGTGCCCAGGGTCACCGTGGTCAAGGATTGGGTTTCACCCCGTGTGAATACCGATGAGCCATGCGCCTGAGGGAGCACGTCCGTCTCGCACCAAATGGGGCGGATATCCTGGGGCCGGCGTCCGTCCAACCGGATTTTTTCATCGAGAATCAGATTGCGAATCGCCGTTCTTTTGGCGACCTCGGCATACTTGTAAATCAAGGAATCCTTGCCTTCCCTTTCCGAATCGGACAGGGTTTTCCCAAGGTCTAAGGTCACCGCATCAAACCTATCATTGCGCTCACGCTTCTCAAACTCTCCCTTGGCGATCGCATAGAATTTGTCGTAAGCAAAATCCGAGATTCGCTTCTCAAGCCCTTGATCCGAAGGTTCCGCCTCATAGGCTCTACGCTGTTTTCGCCCGACTTTTTCCACTAAGTGAAGCTGCATTTCAATCTGTTCCCTAATGGCTTGATGTGCCCGTTGAATGGCTTCGAGCATTTCAGCTTCCGAGGTCTCTTTCATCTCCCCTTCTACCATGATCACCCCATCCCTTGAAGCCCCGACCACCATATCTAAGTCTGCCTCTCGAGTATCGCCAAGACTGGGGTTGACGGTGTAGGAAGCGTTTTTGCGGACGATTCGGACCTCGGAAATCGGTCCGTCAAAGGGAATGTCTGAAAGGGTAATCGCTGCAGAGGCGGCCAGGCCGGCCAAGGCTTCGGGCTGGGCAGCTGGATCATAAGAGAGCAACTGAATCATCAGCTGTGTCTCGTGGTGATAGTCCTTTGGAAACAAGGGCCTCAATACGCGATCTACCAGGCGCATGGTGAGTATCTCTTCTGTAGAAGGGCGTCCTTCTCGTTTGAAAAACCCACCGGGAAAGCGACCAGCGGCAGCGTATTTTTCCCGGTAGTCAACCGTGAGGGGTAAAAAATCCACCCCTTCACTAACTTTTGTAGCGGATACCACAGTGGCGAGAAGCATCGTACCAGCCAAGCGAACGACGACTGCGCCATCCGCCTGTTTGGCTAACTTTCCCGTCTCTAAGCTCAGTTTTCTTCCATCTTTCAAAGCGATTTCCGCTGTAAATGTCTTTGGGAGCATGTAACGATATGAGGTTAAAAGAGATTTTTGAAGGTTCTATTTCCGGATACCCAATTTTTCTATCAAGCGGCGGTACTTTTCAATATCTTTATTTCGCAGATAGTCGAGCAAACACCTGCGTTTTCCAACTAAGCGAATGAGCGCCTTTTCAGTGTTGTAATCGTTTCGGTTTCGCTTCAAATGTTCGGTCAAATGCTCGATTCGATGGGTAAAAAGCGCAACCTGACCCGCAGTAGAGCCGGTATCCTGCGCTGAAGCGCCGTATTTTTTGAAGATTTCTCTCTTCCTTTCCGGGCTTAGATACATTTCTAAATCATTTCAGGTTGGGGGTGTACCTTTATACGCGGGGCAAAGGTAAGGAATTTCCAGGCGTCCGAGAACTATTTTGGGGGATGGGTATAAATCACGTTCAAAAAATCGCTCAGCCTGCGCTTTAAGTCTCTGCGATGCACGATAAAGTCGATGAAACCGCGTTCGAGCAAAAATTCCGAAGTCTGAAAACCTCGGGGTAAATCACGGCTGATGGTCTCTTTGATCACACGTGGCCCGGCAAATCCGATGAGCGCACCGGGCTCAGCGATGTTGATGTCGCCCAACATGGCAAAAGAAGCCGTCACACCGCCCGTGGTGGGATCGGTAAGCAGCGATATGTAGGGGACCCTCGCCTCAGCCAATTCCGCTAACTTGGCTGCGGTCTTGGCCATCTGCATCAGCGAAAAGGCGCCCTCCATCATGCGGGCACCGCCCGATTTTGAGATGATCAGTAAGGGGGCCTGTTGCGCTAGGGCATAATCTATGGACCGCGCAATTTTTTCGCCGACGACCGACCCCATGCTTCCACCGATAAAATCAAAGTCCATAGCAGAGACCACGAGTGGTTTGCCATAGACCAGACCCGTAGCCACGCGTAAGGCATCCCGCAGGCCGGTCTTCTTTTTCGACGCCCGCAGGCGTTCTGCATAGCGCTTCGTATCCTTAAAGTGCAAGATATCTTTGGATTCGACCTTCGTAAAAAGCGGCTCGTATTTTCCTTGGTCAAAGAGGATTTCAAAATACTCTCCGCTGCCGATACGCACGTGATAGCCATCCTCGGGGCTGACGTAAAAGTTCTCCTTGAGCTCTTGGGTATCGACGATCTTTCCACTCGGCGTCTTATACCACAAGCCTTTGGGGGTATCCATCTTATCTTTCGTCGGCGTCTGAATCCCCTTTTGCTTTCTTCTAAACCAAGCCATATCTCAGCGTTTCGTTACAAGGGCGCAGCAAAAACCCGCTCTCAGCCCAGGGTGTTGACGTTGTTTAAATCGACGAAGCACTGTTCTAAGCGCTCGCCGAAGCGCTGCACACCGCTGCGCAGCCATACACGTGGATCGTATTTCTTCTTGTTCGGTCGATCGGCGCCTTCTGGATTGCCGATTTGCGACTTCAAATAAGGTGCGTTTTCATCGAAGTAATCACGCACACCCGACATGAATGCATACTGCAAATCGGTATCGATATTCATCTTTACGACCCCGTAGCCGATGGCTTCGCGAATCTCCGCTACCGTGGAGCCCGATCCGCCGTGAAAGACGAAATGGACGGGTTTTGGACCGGTTTTAAATCGCTCCTGAACCCGCTTTTGTGAAGCATCCAATATATTCGGACGCAACTTAACACGGCCGGGTTTGTATACACCGTGCACATTTCCAAAAGCAGCTGCAAGGGTAAATCGGTCGCTCACCTCGCGCAGGGCGCCGTAAGCAAAAGCCACTTCCTCAGGCCGGGTGTAGAGTTTGGATGCCTCGGAATCGGAATGATCCACACCGTCTTCTTCCCCACCGGTAACGCCGAGCTCTATCTCCAAGGTCATGCCCATTTTACTCATGCGCGCCAAGTAGCGCTTGCAAATTTCGATGTTTTCCCCGATGGGCTCCTGGGATAGGTCGAGCATATGAGAACTGAAAAGCGACTCGCCATATTTTTCGAAATGGCGCATACCGGCATCTAACAAGCTGTCCAACCAGGGCAATAAGTTCTTGGCGCAATGGTCGGTATGCAGTATGACCACAGCCCCGTAGGCTTCAGCCAAATCGCGAACGTGGTGGGCACCGGCAACCGCGCCCAAAATCGCAGCGCGTTGGCCTTTGTCGGTTAGTCCTCGGCCGGCATTAAAAGCAGCACCACCATTGGAAAATTGAATGATCATAGGTGAATTGACACGAGCCGCGGTTTCGAGACAGGCGTGAATTGAATCCGAACCGATCACATTGGCCGCAGGGAGTGCAAACCCGCCTGCTTTAGCGCAGTTGAAAATGTCTTGGACCGCGTTTCCTGTCGCGACACCCGGTTTAAATCGGATCATGAACTCGCCATTTTACAGCGTTCATCTCAGCACCACCACACAGCAGGCAAAAGTACTGCTTTCTAAGGGATTAAAATGGATAGCCAATTCCAAAGTGGAGGGTGACATCCGATAATTTTAACCGCTCGACGACCCATCGATCAGTAGTCGGAAGCGAAGGGTCGTGAAATTTCCAAGCCCCATCTAAGCGGATCAAAAAGAATCCGAAGTCATAACGCAGACCTAGGCCACCCCCAATGCCGAGTTGTCGGTAAAATGAGTCCAGGTTAAAAACCGGATCAAAACGACCTTTTCTGATCGCATCCCCGCTGCTGCGCGTATCCCAAACATTACCCGAATCGATAAACAGTGCACCCGCCAGCGGATTCCAGAGATCGAACCGGTATTCCAAGCTGGCGGTCAGCTTGACATTTCCCAAGGCATAAGTACCCTGATTGGGCACCGCAGCAGGCCCCAACTCATAGGCGCGCCAAGCGCGAACATCATTGCTGCCGCCGGCCAAATAACTCTTGTCAAAGGGGATGAACTGAGAATTCCCATAGGGATAGGCAAGGCCCATCAGCAGGCGCATGGCGAGATTCGACCGGTGGTTCAATTTGACAAACTTTCGGAAATCCAAGTCCAACTTGAGGTATTGCGCAATGGGCACATTTAAGATCCGATGCACGCCGGCCGAGTCTCTCCCCGCATTTAATATGCTTTGCAAGCCATTTAACAGGTTGCCTGAAGACTCTATCTTGGCTTTACAATACCAGGGATTTTTTATCCGCTTGTCCAACTGTTGGTCGTATGTAAAGGAATATGTCATCGAACTGAAGAGAAAATCACGGGTGATTCGCGATTTCCTAAATTCCATATCGAGGTAATCCCGCACCAAGTCCTCGGATTTAGGCCTTGAAATAAAGCCGATATCCCGACTCGCTTCCAAAGCGATATCATCCGAGGCCTGCCCTGCCATATCGGGCTTGTATTTCACATAGGCATGGGCGAGGTTTTGCATGATTTGAGCGTCACTTGGAAACAGTTTGTCATACTGATCCTTGGCGCTGTTGTAAACGTATTGGGTATTGAGGAATTCAAATTTATGGGTTACCAGCGGCTTGCGCTGCCACTCGTAATCCAAAACACCGGTGAGTCGCCTCTTGCCCAAACCGACGTTGTTTTGCCGGCTCAAGCTCAGGAGCATATGGGTTTGTGGATTGATCCCCTTTTGGAACCAGCCTTCAGAATTAAAAAAGGGTATCCAGAAGCGCGGAAAGGATAGATCAGCCTGAACAGCGCCTTCAACGGCATTGAAAAGGCGGTTTTTATCCTTATTCCCGGTCTTAACCTGACCCAATTTAAGGCTGCCGGAGAGCTGCAGGTTCTCCGCGCCGCCAAACACATTTCGGGAGATCAGGCTCAGATTGATTCCCGAACCCAAGCCAAAATAATTGGAAAAACTACCCTCTATACCAGTGGTTACTCGATATTTGGGAAGTCGAGCGAGGTAGATATCGGCGATCAGCGCTCGCGGTTTGGCCGAATCTTTCCGAATGCGGATATCGGGCCTAAAGTTCTGCAGGGAATTCAGATGCGAATACGCATTGTCTACGACGTTCTTCCGATACAGGTCGCCGGGAGAAAAATCAATCGCATCGGTAATAGCCCTCGGGCGATAATAAAAAGTCGAATCGAAGATGTATAAGTGATAACCGTTGTGAGAGAGGGCGTCTTGGGGTTTGGAATCCGCATCATAGGGCGAGTGATTCACAAAGGCGTTTACCCGATCAAATGTATAGGTTTGAAAAGCCTTACGGTTTGGCGAAGCCGGATTCCCGACCCGCGGATTTTTAATGACGAGCCGCAACTCAGCCCGGTGATCCAAGTCGTTGGTATCCACTGAAAACGCAATATGCGACGGATTGAAATCGTAGTAACCCGCATTGCGGTATATATCGGTCAAGCGCTGGCGTTCATCGATTAGACTTTCACGCGTGTATCGTTTGTGCATGGCGATATGGCTATGCGACTGCTCAGCCCTATACAGACTGTCTAAGGCTGGCGTTTGAATATCTCGGATCAGCGTATCGACTATGTAGCCGCCGTGTGTGTCGATGTCATACCTCACCCGAGCCTTTTTTGCCTTGCATAGCACTCGGCTGCTGACGTCAGCGTCGAAATAGCCTTGCGTAAACATGTATCGCTTCAGCTGTTCCTCAGTGCGTTTGGTCTGAACCGAGTCGTAGATAACGGGGGGAGCACCCATGTTGTACAACCAGTAATTCCACTTAAACTTCCCCTTTTGCAGCCGGTTGCCTTTGATGAGGGCATCCCGCTGTGCCGCCGTCTTGGGGGTCGTCTCATCCCAAATGGAGAGCACCGCCTCATAAGCTGGATTGGTCAAATTGTACAGCTGTAGTTTAAGCCTTGACAAACCGAGAAATTTCTCGTTGGGCTTTTGCGTTAAAAAGTTCTCTAAATCGGTATGTGTCTGCCTTTTGCCGTTGACGTAGACGATATTTTTGGCCAAGAGGTAGTCGCCTTTTTTCACTTTCTTCACCGGGCTACAGGCCCAGAAAAAGCTCAGAAAAAGCAGCGAGAAAAGTACCTTTGCACGTGTAATGCCAGCCAAGAGAAATGTATTAGCGACCCGTTACAAATATAGGCTAAGACGTATGAAACGCTCGTGTGCGTTTCATATCGACCTCTGTGCCTGCAATCCAAACAGCAAAGCAAGAGAGAAACGAAAAACAGGGGTTATAAAGGCTTTCACGGCTCTTGACAGATGGGCATTCTCCAATTTGTTATTTGGTAGCGATATAAAGCGTGGCTATCCCGAGGTGAAAGGGTTTTAGCGCACAAGTGGAAAAACCACAGGACAAGACGATCGACTTCATCTCTTCTCCATCTGGAAAGGCCGCTACCGATCTCGGCAAGTAGCGGTATGCCCTGCTGTCTTTGGAGACGAACCCGCCGATAGCCGGTGTGATGTGGTAAAAGTAAAGGCGGTACAACTGCGCGATGGGAAAGCGCTTGGGCTTGGAAAACTCCAAGATAAAATTTTGCCCCCCGCTTCGGGTCACCCGGCACATCTCCTGTAAGCCCGCTTGCAGGCTTTCAAAATTGCGAACGCCAAAGGAGGCGGTTAAGGCGTCAAACTGCTCATCGCGAAAAGGCATGTGCTCCGCATCGCCTTGTACCAACCGTATTCGATGCGCCAGCCTTTGGGATTCAATCTTTTTTTGCCCCCTGGCTAACATGCCGGCCGAGAGGTCCAGACCCGTGAGCTGGGCATTGGATTTTCGGGCAGCCACAATAGCCAAATCCGCCGTTCCCGTGGCCACGTCCAATATGTGTCTCGGTTGGTTTTTCAGCAAATGCGCAATTAGCTTCTTCCGCCAATAGATATCGATTCCAGCGCTCATGAAGTGGTTGAGAAAATCGTACCTGAGCGAAATGCGGTCAAACATCTCTTCCATCTGTTGCTTTTTGCTCGCCGCACTCGGATAGGGGGTGGGGTTTTCCGACATAAAAATTCCTCTATATTCAGTGCGAAGGTAACAGCTTTGCTGAGAAGGTAGTCGATTTCTGAGCAAAACTTTACCTTTGGATGGAAAAATCACGCAGCCCGAAGATGCTACGCGTTCCTTATATTCGCGCGCACAAACCAGCCGTAATCGCAGGCTTGCAAAAGCGCCATTTCGCGCATTTGGAACTAATCGATCAAGTACTCGAAAGCGATGCGCTGCGCAGAAAGACGCAAAACGAGTTAGACCATACCGCAGCGAAATCCAATGCGCTCTCGCGGGAGCTGGGGCGCTTGCTTCAATCTGGAAAACAGCAGGAGGTCGAATCGCTTCGGCGGGAATCCGCCAGTCTAAAGACTGACCTCAAAGCCTTACAGAAAGAATTGAGCGATATACAGCAAGGTCTTCACCACATCTTACTGCAAATACCCAACATACCCCATCCTTCGGTCCAAGCGGGTCAAAGCGAAGGCGACAACGAGGAGCTATCCCGCCACGGCCGCATGCCACAGTTGGGTGAAGATGCCTTGCCGCACTGGGACCTGGCTTCGCAATACGGGCTCTTCGATCTGAAAATGGGCGTCAAGGTGGCGGGTTCTGGATTTCCGGTCTACCAGAATCAGGGCGCACGCCTACAGCGAATCCTGATCGAATACTGCTTGCAAAAAAATATAGCAGCCGGTTACACCGAGTATTTCCTACCCTATCTCATCAATGAAACATCTGGCTACGGCACGGGACAACTGCCCGACAAAGAGAGGCAGATGTACCAAATCCAAAGCGATGCGCTGTATGCCATACCCACGGGCGAGGTATCGATGATGAACTGTTTTCGCGATCGGACCTTAGACGAAGCGGAACTACCCATCAAAGCCACGGCGCATACGCCCTGTTTCCGGCGTGAAGCCGGCTCCTACGGCAAAGGGGTGCGCGGCCTGAATCGCTTGCACCAATTTGAAAAAGTGGAGATCGTCCAAATTACCAGACCCGAGGATTCCCACAAAGCCTTAGACGAAATGGTCGCACAGGTACAGCGCCTGATCGAAGACTTGGAACTGCCTTACCGCATCCTGCGGCTCTGTGGCGGAGATATGGGTTTTACCGCGAGCATAACCTACGATTTCGAGGTGTATGCAGCCGCTCAAAGACGCTGGCTCGAAGTGAGTTCCGTCTCCAATACTGCGGATTTTCAAACCAATCGCCTGCGCTTGCGCTATCGAAATGGCGCGGGTCAAACAGTCCTATGTCATGCGCTAAATGGAAGTGCCTTGGCCTTGGCACGGATTTATGCCGCTTTGCTCGAAAACAACCAAACCGATCGGGGCATCGCACTGCCCCAAGCGCTGGCGGCGTTCTCAGGGATGGAATTTTTAAAATAAAGACAACCGCCAATCGCTTTTCAAAGAGATATTCGATGTATGACAACTAAAAACCATAACGATGAAAAAATCGCTCTTATCCCTTTTGCTCGCCCTGACATTAAGTCTGCCGATATGGGCACAGAGCATCGAACAAAGGCCTCACATCGAGGTTTACGGCCATGCGGAAGGTGAATTTGAACCCGACGAAATCTACATCCAAGTCAGGCTGAGCGAACGGGACAGCAAGGGAAAAATTCCCGTCTTCCAGCAGGAGAAAGCGCTATTTAAAATCGCGGCCCGGTTAAAGATTTCCAAGGGCGATGTAGAACTCATGGGTGGCGACAGCCAATACGCAATGTATTTCTGGCGAAAAGATCAAAATCAGACGGTTAAAGTCTATCGATTAAAAACCCATTCGGCGCTACAGGCCAGCCGGTTGCTCTACGAATGGGATCGGGCAAAGGTCAGCCAGGCTCGAATCGAAAAGGTGGGTCGCAGCGATGCGGAAAAATTACGCAAAGCGCTTGAAATCAAAGCGATAAAAGATGCAAAGGAACGCGCCCGTCACCTGATGCAATCGATTGGAAACCGCATTGGAAAGCCTTTAAAAGTCATTCAGCACAGGGGTTATTCGCATGGGATGCGGGTGAAAAATTCTTATGTGTTAAACGATGGGGGAGGAGGCAATCCATACGATGCGCAGCAATTCGGGCAGCTCGGATTTAAAAGGATAAAATACGAATCGGATATTCAGGTATGGTTTGAAATCGAGTAAAGCGCCTCACAATTGCACTTTGATTAGAGGCCTCCTAAGGAGTTTGTAAAATATCGTTGCAAGGACTTTGAGTAGAAAAATCAGGTCATTTCTACGGTATTTGGCTGGGATCTCCAATGAGGAGCTATCGATGCAATCTATACAGTGTGAAACGAGGAGAAGTGCTTTTTAAAAGGGAAACAGGCATTAACTCATCGGCAATGCATGCACCTTACCGGACTGCCCAACAGTCATTTCTCAACTATCATCGTTCCTTTTGTATAGGTACTTCGAGTTCACTCACGTATTTGTCTTTATCTTCTGTTTCTATTAAAAGTGTAAGGTTGTTAAATTCACCAGCGCTATCCATACAGCCTTTAATATCTTTATCCGATCGCAACTCACTTTCGGTAAAGTAACCCTGACTCCCTTTCTTTAGATGTATCTCTTTATTTGGGTTTCGTAACAAATCATTCAAGTCATCATCTAGTGCGGACATGTACCCGAGAAAATGACCCTCATTATCGCCACAATAGATAAAAAACATAACTTTTCTAGGAAGTGTTTCGCCCGCTTTCAGCACAATCTTAGCCCAAAAACTCATCGGAAACTTTGACGTGGTTTTTCGAATAGGGCCCTCTTCCCTGTAAAACGCTGTGGCGCTTTCTATTTTGAACCGGCGTTTGACATCAAAAGTCAGGGTTTCGGTTTTTTCTTTTCCATACTGATCGACCGCAGTAACCGTCAGCCGGTGGATGCCCCTTGCATTGCTGGGACGGTAAACATAGCGCATCTCCGATCTTCCCTTGATTTCAGTAGGTGTTCCCGGCTCGATGCCCGCAATTCTATCCGATTTCTGACTCACCTCGTACGACCAGTTATAGGTTCGATCGACCGGATCATCCTGAGGCGGTATAATTTCAATCCAGATGGGTGGTGTGTCTCCTGTATCCAATAGATCGTCACCCCTATACCGACTGAGTTTCAACTCAAAAGTAGGATACCGTACTTCAATAGGCGATACTTCAACGGGATGGGTTCGGTTGAATGCATCGGTAAAGCTAAGGGTGAGATTGACCGTGCCGGCTTCTTCAGGCACGAATTGCACTTCAAAATCGGTTTTGTCGCCAAGGTCTATGGACACATCCTGGGCGTAGCTTTTTCCATCGTATAGCAGCTTTCCCTTTCTATCGCTATCAAAAGTAAAACGGGTATTCTTGGGCAATACACCCCCCTTCTCTGAAATCTTCAATCCAATTCTCGCCTTATCGCCCAGGTAGATGGATGGGTCTAATAACGTGGCCGCATACTTAAAATTCGGTGCCCTTACCGCAAAGCGGGCTTCCGCCGTTACAGCGTTTTGTAGATTACCCTTCTCGCTTACGGTTGCGCGCAGTGTTAGCTCACCGGAAAATCCAGATGCGGGTGTAACCCTTACCGCCTTTGTAAATGAATCACCTGTTACCACAGGCTCTTGCCCTGTGTCAATTTCACCCTTGCCCAGTAGGAATTCATAAGCTATATCGCAACGGTTAAGGTCTGGTGCAGGCGTGACGGTTAAAGTCAAGGTATTGGACTGGCCGCTAAGTACTTCGGATTTGTCGGGAGTGAGTGAAACCCGAATGGGCGCTCTTTCCTTAACGACGATTTCCTTTTGAATTTTCGAGGACTTGTCCGCGCCATTTTTTACCTCCACAAAGACGGTATGCGTGCCCAGAGTCGATGATGAGAATGCGATCACTACTGGACTTGACTCGTTCTCCAAAGGATAGAATGCATCCCTACTTAGGGCTTGGCCTTGGTAACTAAATTGGACGTTTTCATCGGTGGCGTAAATCCGAAATCGATAATCGATATCTTTTGTAATGGGGCTTATACGCAGTCTTAGAGAGGCTGATTCGTTGCAGTACACCTCATCTGGGCCCGAAAGGCTAAACTTAAACTGTAGTACAGTCGAACCCACACCTATGGATAAGGCATCGCTATATGAATCCCCGAATCTATCGGTATAAGTCGCTGTTAAAACATAAGATCCCTTTTCTCCATCTTTCCGAGGCTTGCATTCGTATTGCTTCTCTTGTAAATCCTGGTTGTTCAGTGTCTCTCCCAAGGGAACGCTTTGCTGCCCACTTATCAAATCGACTTCTCTGTCGGACTCTATTCGTAACTCATACGTCTTGCCGAGGTCATAACTCGGTGTGGCGTGCAAGCTGATCGCGGCGGTCTGATCGGGTTGTAATAGGGGTTTATCCATGCGCAACGCCACTTCGATTTCATTCTTAATCACCTCGATTGCAAGCGTTTGCTCGACTTCTCGTCCGAAATTATCCTTCGCTACAAAAGTCAGCGTTTGCACCCCTTCTCGACTAAAATCAGGGGTGTATTTCACCACATGTGTACCGACCTCAATCGAGTGATATTCACCCGCTTTTTCTACCGGCGAACCATCGACGTATAAAGTCCCCTCTAAATCGCCTGCGTATTTGTACTGGTAGGGTCCGACTGTTGCCCCCTCCGGATTCTGTAGTTCCATGACAAGACTTGCGCTTTGACCTTTGTACAGGGTTTTTTCCACCTCGCTCAGGGCAAAGTGGAAAGGCGGATTTTCCACATAGAACTCCAAATTCTCCTGTTGTTCTTGTCCGTATTTGTCCAATACATTGAAGTACAATATGTGCTTACCCGCTTCTAAAGGCTCGAAGATCAGCGAGCTCTTTCCAATCCGTTTAATCGTCCAATGGGTGATCACCGCACCCTCGCGCAGCAATTCGCCCCTGCGAAGCATGTCGGTCGAGACATAAAACTCGTTGTCCGCCGGCTGCCTCTCATAAGAGAGCACGAGGTCTATCGGTATGCCTTGTCCAACGAAAACCTTATTGCCTGAGTACGCACTCGATACCTCTAAGTTGAAGAGCAAAGCCTCGCCGTATTGCAATGCACGGTCTTCACAACGGGTGAGAAGAAACGGCAAAAGGATTGCGCTTAGCAGTATTACAGCTCGATTCGTTGAATTATCGCTCATTCAGTGTTTCTATTGGTTTATAAGGTTCGCTAGACGTGTATTTCGATCCCATCTCATTCGGGTATTCCCCTGGCGTTGGAACGCCTTCAAGAGTGCAAGTGTACTAAATTATTTTGAGATGCCATTTTCTACTCAGTTTTTCTAATCGATTAAATATAAGGGCTGCTGTAATATGTTAGCTGTGTTGCTCAATAAGAGGGACCATCGACAATCGAGGATGGACGAATAACAGACGCCTAAGTATGGGGGAAAGAATTTTTAACATCCGATTTTATATCGCTTTCGCTGCCTTGTTCGGTTTCTGTGATAAAAACGACTTCTAGGGCAAGCTGTCGTTGATCGGGTAATCCATCCGAGCCCTCTTTCTTCTAACTACTGCCCTGTTGGCTACCTCTTATGCTGTTTCACTAATCGGGATCACCACCGTCTGTATCGCTTTCTCCATCTGGGTCTTCTCTGTCTCTACCGCCTGGGGTTGATGGCTTGCCTTTTTGCGGCTGGTGTTTTTTGGGTTCGGGTTCCCAGAACCAATCGTCGCCGATATCTCCCTCCTCTGATTTGTGTTTTAATTTCGGCTTTCCTATGCGTCCTGTTGGCTCCTTCTTAGATTTAAGTGTAATACCGTGTGTTGACCTCGGGATAGTTATCCTGCGGCGAGGGGCGAGATGTCTGTAGTGTTCATGGGATATGGGGTGCGCTCTAAGCCCTTCCTGCCTTGCTGCTGCTTTTATATCCTTCGGGCTTAGAGAATCGGAACCTGACGCAAGTGCCTTTTGAAGCCGCTCCTTTAATTTAGCTTTTCTTTCCCTAAGAGCCTCCTTTCTTTTCTTGGACTCTCCTGAGCCTTTGGTTGAACCCTTCCTCCTTTTTTTCTTCTTCTTGATTCCGCCGGTTTTTGTTTTGCTCGAATGACTCTTTTTGCCTTTTCCTTTGTGCTTGCCTACTGATTCGGACGTGGTTTCGCCCTGACTTTTTTTTGCACGCGGGGTGGATTCACCGGTGCTGCTGCGGCTGCTTACGCTCACCTCCTCCTCTATTTCAGTATCTTTGTAGCGCTTGAACTCTTTTTTATGGACTTTGCCATCCTTCTTTTCGCCCGCTGGGGATAAACCCGTTTTTGCATCTCTCAGGTCTCTCAATGCCTGACATGCAGCTTGTTGATCTTCAGACAATGCTTGGCATGCTTGGTCTTCAGCTGCTTCTCTAATTTGGTCTTTAATTTCTTCCTCAAAATCTTTCAAAATATCTTCTGCAGCCTGCTCCTCCTCTTTCTCAGATCCCTCGACCTTGCCCTTATCGCTTTTTTCCTCCTTGCCTTCTTCTTTCTTTCGGCTGCTTTCCTTCCTATGCGATTTTCGTCCTCTAAACCATTTTGAAGCCCCTTCTGCTACCTTTCTTGCCGTGTGCATAGCGGATCCCGACTTTCCTCCTTCCTTGAGAGCAACGCCAAGGGCGCCGGCTATGGTAAGTCCACCCGTGCCGAGAGCGGTAGCCTCTAATGCAGCCCTATATTTTTCACCCGACTCGCTACTATGATCCATACAGCGTTCGTTTATCGGGTCGTAATCCGCACAGACTAGCCCTTTATCATTGAAAGTAGAGATGCGCGTTTCGGGGGTAACTCTTTTTACGCGTTTAAATTCTTTGTGATTCTTCAAGAGATCATGTACAAATAAGGCTCTCAACTCACATTTCTTTGAACCGTAGATTTTAAGTTTCTCATCGTCGCTTTCCTTTTTCAATTTTCTTATGTCTAATCCGGTGAGTGGATTGTTTCGGCAGTCCAGTTCGCCCAATTGAGCGTTTTTGCTCAGATCCAATTCTGCCAATTGGTTCTCTTGACAACGCAAGGTTTGAAGTTGTGGATTTACTTTTAATTCCGCTAAAAGGTTTTGAGAACAAGACAACTCCCTTAGCGCATCGTTGTCAATCGTGCTTAGCGCTTTTAGTGAATCATTAGAGCAGTTCAATTTTTTCAGCTCGGTATTTCCACCTATATTTAGACCCTCTAATGCGTTGTGCGCACAATTTAAGTCTTCCAAGTCAGGGAAGTATTGAACCCCCTCAAGCGTGGCGACGCTGTTATCGCTCACATCCATTTGTACGGCGGTCTTCACCCCTTCGTCATCGGGGTTCATGAGTTCACCGAAAAAGGCATCCTCAAGCCTTCCTTTTAAATACGACCTAAAACGGTCATCGGGGATATATACCCAACCGGAGAGGTCGATGCCTAGTTTTTTTGTAAGCCGTTCGCCGGGCAATACTTCCGGGTAAAGCGTTTGTAGGCTATTTTTTTTAGTTATCTCAAACGACAGCGGTAAGGGGGATTGTACATACTTTGCGCCTTCTTGGCCGCTATAAGGCGCAGCGTAAAGTTTCTGACCGCGTTCGTCTTCTATCTCGTAATACTCGAGTGTATAATTTGCGCCAGGTACCAATAGTAGACATTCTGAAAACGCTCCTTTGTCGGTTTCAAAGAGCTGCAAGATCTTACGGTCATATAGGGTCTGAGGGCCTTTTTTAATCGTCAAGACAACTCGATCTGGAATGGGCGCTGAGTTTATCGACCCCTGATCCGTTTCACGATTACTCATGCCTGCATTGCGCAGTTTATCGATATACGGTGGTACGCACAGGGCAAAGCGCACGGCTTGAGCTGCTTGAGAATACCCTGTGAACTCGTCGTCTCGCTCGCAGGAAGTCAATGCCACAAGGCCGATAAGGCATGAGAACGAGAATCTTTTCATTTTGATTTTTACCTTGATAAAAGTTTAAGGCTGTTCAACCTCCTTCCTCAAAGAGCCGTCATCGTTATCGGGATTCCGACTCAGCCCCTTTTTCATCCCGCTTTAAAATGACTAGCCAAACCTTTGGTTGTGAATCATCGGTTCGATGAAAATTATCATAATGCTTTAGTTCTCGCAGGGTTTTGTCAAAGGCTTGGGTTCGATAACCCGGCGCTGAAATTGCGATATGGAATTTAGCATGGGTTTCAGGAACGCTGATGCGCGAAATTCCGGGGGCAAAATGATCGTTTAAAAACACCTTTTCAGTTACCGGCTCCACACCGCCGCCTTCCTTGTATCTTGTGGTTGAGGATATCCTTACATGATAGCCTATGTAATCCCCGTTATGTCTTCCGCCGATAACAGTTATATCAAACCTCGCTATTCTTATTACCTTATATGCGAACTCTGCTCGTCCTGGGCTCACTTCTATATCGCGATTTCCACAGGCGAACAAAAGGAAACTACCCCCCCATAACCCTGCCATTTTTATAGTTCTATAAATACTACTCATTTATATACTGCTATTTAGTAAGGCCGCAGGTCGGGCCCTACTTTTTCCATTCAATAAAAACAACAGGGCTATCTGCTATTGACTTTACTTAGCAGGACTACTCAATCAGTGTCACAATCATCACTACCATCAACATTCATATAAAGATAAATCGTCCATATTCTTTGCTCTGCTAATGAGCGCTCTGGGTGATGAAAGTTATCATGACACTGTAGCCATTCCAGTTCTTTGTTATATATTTTTTTCTGAGAGGTATCAGCTTGATCTGAAACCACAATGTCAAATTTCGCATAGGTATTGGGAATTCTCACTCTCCAGGTCCCGGCATTCAAATCCTTGTCGATAAATACTCTTTCAGATACCGACTCCATACCACCGTCTTCCTTGTATTTTGTGGTTGAGGAGATTTTTAAATGAAAGGGTAAAGCCCTACTAGTATAATCTTTAAAAACCACCATATCAAAGACAGTGAGCCCTACGACCTGGTAGCCAAAGTTGGGATAGCCGAATACATCTAACAGAGACTTAGAGGGCTTCAATCCTTCGAGTTCGGCTTGGCTCTCATAATCCGAAACGGACAGTACTTCGGGCTTAACTCGGGCCTTATTATCTGATTTAACGACAAATTTTAACGGAAGTGGACGGTCCACATACTTTGCCGTTTCACTTCCCTCACGCGGTGAAAGGTAGATGAGATCTCCATCTCCATTCAGCACCTTAAAGTGGGTAAGGGAGTATGTGCCGGGTGGTAAGGGTAGCATCTCCGAAAGGCGTTTTCCATCATCAAAGATTAGTTTTTTGTCTGTATAGACGGGTTCTAAGCTACTATGTTCTTCTGTTGTTTCCGTTTTTTTTGTCGTTTCTGTTGTTGGTTCATTTAAAACATCTGCTTCTTTCTCAATGGTTACAACAACTTTAGTCGGTTTGAGCGAAGCGGTGACCACTTTCTGGGGTGCAACATCTGCATCGTTTGCTATCGTACCAAACATTAACCCCCTACCGGATGGAGCCATTGAGGGCGACTTGAGTTGATAGCCGAATTGTACTGTGGGCAAATATTGCGAATTTACATCATTATCCGCTCTTTGGCAGCCGGTTGATACCATACACAATACCAACGACAAACTCTTTACACTTGCATTCATTAGTTAACTTTATTTTGCGGCAAAGTTCAGTAGTAAAAATCATTCAACCTATAAGTTTAACACTATTTGGCAATGTATTATCTTTTTTAACATCTTTACTTTATTGTATTCGTAATTCATTGTGTTTTGCTGGCATTCCAGTTCGCAGGCTCCGGTATTGGAGCAGTGTCCAAATCCTGACTCCTCCATTTTCGCCACCATATCCACCACGCGTGTAGCCGCCTTTTGGCGGCCTTGGGGCAGCTCAGTCAAGGATGCGGCAGCCGAAGCCCCCGCCAAACCGGTACCGACTACGATGACCAATGCATAGATACTGAACAAATGCCAGGCGTTATCCCTTAAGCCTTGCAGCGTGGGAATCAAATAGAGGATCAGCCCCAGGCCCGCACAGAGGAGTAACCGGCTGTAGCTCACTTCTGATTTCATCTCATTTCAGGTAGGGTGAGAACGGAATACGATTTAATATTTTTATTTGAATACAACACAGCTGTAGCACACTTCTGATTTCTTTCTTTTCATACGGGTGAAAGATAAGGAACACAATTTAGTATTTTTTACTTGAATGCGATAACGACACCGATGGCATCCCCCAGCAGCTGAGTAGGTGTGAGAAATAGTTCGGTAAGACAGCGACAGCGGGATGGGAAGCGAAAGGCCCCTTTCAAGCCGGCGCACAAATGCGCAAAACCGCTTGCAGTTGGCCCCTCCAAATGCATGGCCATATAGCTTTAGTCAATAGTTTTCATGTGGTCTGCAGTCTTTTCAAAGGGATAGAAATCCAGTTCTGGCCGACTTCAATCGATAGAAATTGCTTAAAATTGCACTCGTATCATTTCCAAACACAGGTCATGTACGGTAGAATAAAAAACCATTTGCAGCGAGAACTGCAAGCCATTGAAGACCGAGGGCTTTTTAAAAGAGAGCGCGTTATCAGCACGGCGCAAAAAGCGGTGATCGAGACCACAGGGGGCGAGCAGGTCCTGAATTTTTGCGCCAACAACTACTTGGGACTCTGCGATGACGCGGCGGTAATTCAAGCGGCTAAGGACACCTTGGATTCGCATGGCTTCGGTATGTCTTCCGTGCGTTTCATCTGTGGTACCCAAGATATTCACAAGGTATTGGAGCGGCACATCGCTGAATTTCACCAGACTGACGATACCATTTTATACGCGGCTTGCTTCGATGCCAATGGTGGTGTTTTTGAACCGCTTTTAACCGCTGAGGACGCCATTATCAGCGATTCGCTCAACCACGCCTCCATCATCGATGGAGTGCGTTTGTGCAAAGCCAGCCGTTACCGCTATCGGAACAACGATATGACGGACCTCGAAGCCCAACTCAGGCGAGCGGACGCCGACGGCGCCCGGTTTAAACTCATCGCAACCGACGGCGTTTTCTCTATGGATGGCGTATTGGCCGATTTAAAGAGAATATGTGCACTCGCCGATCGCTACGATGCCTTGGTCATGGTAGACGAATGCCATGCAGCGGGGTTCATCGGTAAAAACGGGCGCGGTGCGGTGGAATGCTGTGGTGTGACCGGACGCGTGGACATCATCACTGGAACCTTGGGCAAAGCCTTGGGTGGTGCCATGGGCGGTTATACCACTGGACGGCGCGAAATCATCGAGCTGCTGCGCCAGCGCAGCCGTCCCTACCTCTTTTCCAATTCGCTGATGCCAGCTATTGTCGGTGCTTCTATCAAAGTATTTGAGTTGCTCACCGAGTCTACAGCACGGCGTGATACCTTGGCGGCCAATATGCGCTACTTTAAATCGCGCATCGCAGCAGCTGGCTTTGATCTGATCGAAGGGCAGTCGGCCATCGTTCCCATCATGTTATACGATGCGGTGCTTTCACAGCGGATGGCCGACCGCCTCTTGGAAGTGGGCATTTACGTCATCGGTTTTTTCTATCCCGTCGTGCCCGAGGGCCAGGCGCGGATTCGCGTACAGCTCTCCGCAGCCCATAGCCGTGAACAGCTCGATCGGGCTGTCGCCGCCTTTACCGAGGTGGGCAAAGAATTGGGCGTCATCGGTTAGTCTTTTACCTTATTTATCGCAGGTATCCCGCTTTTGACCTGGGCGATTTGGAAGCGCGATGCATTGCACTTATAGCACATCTTTTAGAAAGTGGTAAATCCGATCGGTAGCGCCCCCACGGCTTTCGACAAATCGGGCTGCTCTTGTGCCATACGCATTTCTCTTTTCCGAATCGGAGATCAGAGACCGGGCTTGGACGAGAAAGCCATTTGTATCGCTTACCGAAATCGCTGCACCGGCCCTGAGCATTTGTCGGGCTTCGACAGACTTGGCGTAGTGGGGGCCGAAGAGCACCGCATTCCCAAATACCGCTGGTTCCAATGTGTTGTGTATGCCCTTTTTCCCAAAACCGCCCCCTATGTAAGTGATGTCACCGTAGGCATAGCTTTGGCTCAACAGGCCCATGGTGTCTAAGATGAGCACCCGAGCGCTCGACCCGTCCACCCCCCGATGGATTTGGGTATAGCGGATGACCGGTTGGGCGTGCAACCCCCTTAGTAGGGACTCGATCTGAGGCTCACCTATGTCGTGGGGTGCGATCAGGTATTTGACGCCTGCTACATTTTGGTCGATCAGGCTTAGCAATGCCCTTTCGTCTGTATGCCAACTGCTCCCGGCTATGAAGAGGGGTTGGTCCTGTTTGAACGCCTCGATAAAGTCCAAGCTGTGGCGCTGCGCTCGGATCGCCAGCACCCGATCGTAACGCGTATCACCCGTCAGGCTTGCGCCTTCGATCCCCAGCTTCTGCAAGCACTGAACAGAATGCGCATCTTGTACGAAGAAGTGGGCGATCCGCTGCAAAGCCTTTCGCATATAACCGCCAAAAGGCTTGAAAAAGATTTGGTCTTTTTCAAATCGAGCCGATATGCAATAGGCGGGGATTTGCGATTCGCTGAGCACGCTGAGTAAATTCGGCCAAAATTCGTATTTGACCAAGATCAGTAGGGTGGGGTGGGCATGTCTTACAAAGCGTCTCATATTTTTTCGCGTGTCTAAGGGTAAGTAGCAGACGCAGTCCGCTAAGGGGTATTTCTCCTGTACCGCATAGCCTGAGGGTGAAAAGAAGCTGAGTAAAATCTTTTGCGTTGGCCTTTCGGCCTTTATGCGCTCGATCAAGGGGCGGCCTTGTTCAAATTCTCCGAGTGAGGCACAGTGAAACCAGACGGGCTTATCGGATGGGTCGATCGCGCGCTCCAATTTCCGATACAAACCCCTTCGCCCTGTAATCCAGCGCTTCGCTTTGGGATTGAAAAGCGCAACGATGCGAATGCCCCAGCCGTAAACCCAGATCCCCAAATGATATATCAGCCGCATGACAGGCGAAGGTAAACAAATTCGGTTAGGTGGGGATTACTTACTTTAGCGCCCTCAGAAACCCAACCCGGCGATGGATGAGATACGGATGGTAGACCTCGTCTCCCAATACGAACAGATCAAGACAGCGGTTGACGAATCCGTGCTGAGAGTTATGGCCGGTGGGCAATTCATCAAGGGCCCCGAAGTGGAAGCCTTCGCAGCTGAGTTGGCAGCCTATCTAAATGTGCGCCATGTGATTCCGGTGGCCAGTGGTACCGATGCCCTACAAGCCGCATTGATGGCCCTGGGTTTGCAGCCCGGTGACGAAGTGATCACCGCTGACTTCAGCTTTGCCGCTGCGGTAGAAGTAATCCATTTGTTGCGCTTGACTCCGGTGCTGGTGGATGTGGATTACGACACCTTTACCATCGACCCAAAAGCCGTGGAGCGGGCTATTACCCCTCGGACAAAAGCTGTGATCCCCGTGCATTTGTTTGGGCAGTCAGCCGATATGGAAGCTCTGATGGCGATTGCTGAGGAACACGAACTATACGTGGTGGAAGACACGGCACAGGCCATTGGCGCAGCCTGCATCTCATCCGATGGGAGGCGTGAAAAAGCAGGTGCGATCGGCCATGTGGGAACCACCTCTTTTTTTCCATCTAAGAATTTGGGCGGCTTTGGGGACGGCGGGGCTTTATTTACCCGTGACGATGAACTGGCCACCCGGATTCGCGCAATTGCCAACCACGGCATGTATCGCCGTTATTACCACGATGAAATCGGCATCAATTCGCGTTTGGACTCGATTCAAGCAGCTGTACTCCGCGAGAAGCTGCCCCATTTGGACCGCTATAACGAGGCGCGTGACCGAGCCGCACGTCATTACGATAAAGCGCTTCGAGGCCACCTCCACATACGGATACCCAAACGGGATGCGGTGCGCACGACACACGTCTTCCACCAATACACCCTAAAAATTAGAACTGCAGACCGAAACCGGCTCAAAGCCCATTTGGAATCGCGTGGCATTCCATCGATGATCTACTATCCCGTGCCACTACACGCGCAAAAGGCTTACCGGCGCGCCCGATACAGATCAGCGGATCTTTCAGTGAGCGACCGACTGGCGAAAGAGGTGATCAGCCTGCCCATGCATACCGAGCTGAGCCCTGCCCAACTGCAATATATAACAGCTGCAGTACTGGGTTTTTTTAACGCAGCACGAGATGCTTGATCATCAAAGCGCTGAGTCGCAAAGACCAGAATATCCGCCGAAGAAATCATCCCCTCTTAAACCGCTGTGCACGTGTAAACACGGGGTATCGCTTTCTCAAACGGCTGCAAAAGGACAAAGACAAGGGATGCGTCCCGGATTCCTTTTTAAACTGTCTCAGATGAGTACAGCCGCAGGCCGTCAACAAGTAGAAACAGAAAAATGCGACCTTTACAAAATCCCGACAGCTGGCCACTCGATCAAACCACCTGAGCAACCGACAGGCTCACATAACAGTTCACCGAATCGATCCATACAGCTCAAAGTCCAACTGCACCAGCCCTAAAAAGACCCATATAAAAAGCCAAATAGGGTCGTGAAAAGAGCGCGCAGCGCAAAACTCACCCATGCCAATCACAGAAAAGGCCCGTGCAAAAAACCCCGACAAATGGCCATACAATTCAAAGACCCACCTATACCAATTGTAGAAAAACAAATACAAAAACTCGACAGAGACAGCTCAATCCGACTAGCGAATCAATCACAGCCCAGTCCAACTGACCCAACTCAACCGATCAACGCACCCAAGTAGTGACGAAACCACTTGGCAAAACACCCGACCATCCAAGCCAACGCATGCAACCGGTCAAGCCACTGAACAAACCACCCCAATCCAAAACCCGCCTACGCCAATCGCATAAAAGGCAAATGCAAAAATCCCGACAGCAACACAAGTCAAAAGACCACCCATGCCAATCGCAGCAAAGACCCATCCAAGGGACGCGACCGAGGGCAGATCAATCCAAACCGTACAAACCCAAACCCACCCGAACCCATTGCGAGAAAGACAAATTCAAAATCCGCACAGAGAGAACGCAACTATACCCATCACAGAAAAGGCCCATGTAAAAATCCCGACAGCTGGCAATCCGATTAAACGACCCAATCAACCAACCGGCAGACTCATGCAACAGCTCGCTGAATCAATCGAGCAACCCAATCCATCTACCCACACATCCAAACCACGTATCCACTAAAGCCAGGCAAGCCAAAATCCACCGAACCCAATTGTAAAAAGCCCATGCGAAAAACCGGAACAAGGACAAGGAGGAAAAATACCACAGCCCAAAAGCCACCTGTGCCAACCGCAGAACAGACAAGTGTGAAAAACCCGACAGCAGACCATGCAAGCCATGCAATCCAATCCACAGACCCATGCACCAGCCACATCTATACACTGGACCAATCAACCTGCCCATAGCCATCACCAGTGCCCCTTTATCCCAATGGCAAAAACGACATTCAAACGCCCATAAAAGGACAAAACCAAAAGATAATCCACCTTTTTCAAAACTGCGCAGTAGGCATATCCACGCACTGAACAAATTGAGCAATCCAACCCACACAGCCCAAAACCCATGCAAGGAACTCGACGAAGGACAACCCGACCCACGCAACTCAATCAACTCGACGAGCCAGTCGAACCAGCTATGTCAAGCCACTGAACAAACCAGATTCCAGCCAATCCAATCAAGCCGCTAGCGCAACGACAAACAACCCAACCGAACCAACTACACCCAACCCGATCAACGCAAAGCAGCCAGCCCATGCCATGACAAAACACCAACTCAAAACCCACCTATGCTGACCGTAGAAAGGACAAATGAGAAAGAACCCGAAGCGGAACAAGGCAGTCAAGAAACACAGCCTAGCTCCCAGCCAAACCAATTGCAGAAGAGCAAATGCAAAAAACCGAACAGCCGGCAACACAGTTCAAGACCCGCCCACGCCGATTACAGGAAAGACAAATGCAGGAAGCCCATGGCGGAGCAAAGACAACTCGAGACTGGACTTTCAAATAGCCAGGCGGAATGGGGGCAGCCGATTGCCGTGAATCAGGCGGAGTATGCGACTGCATGGGGATCGATCTTTTTGACCAACCCCTGCAAGATTTTGCCCGGGCTTAGTTCGATAAATTCCGTCGCGCCATCTCGGATCATATTTCGTATGGATTGTGTCCACCGCACCGGGGCGCTGAGTTGGGCGATTAGATTTTCTCGGATCGCATCTGGATCGCTCACGGCTGTCGCGCTCACATTTTGGTAAATCGGGCAAATCGGCTTTTTGAATTGCGCCTCCCCAATTGCCCGGTCCAGTTCTTCTCGGGCGGGCTCCATGAGGGGGGAGTGAAAAGCACCGCCGACGGGTAGGCGCAAGGTGCGTTTGGCACCGCGGGCTCGGGCCTGATCACAGGCGGCTTGCACGGCGGGTATCTCACCCGATATGACCAATTGGCCAGGACAGTTGTAATTGGCTGCGACCACGATGCCGGGCGTATCGGCACAAATTTTTTCAACCACTTCATCGCGCAAACCCAAGATAGCAGCCATGGTAGCAGGTTTGACCTCCGTCGCCCTTTGCATGGCTTGGGCGCGCTTGGCAACCAAGCGTAGGGCTTCCTCAAAATCCAAGCTCTGGTTGGCCACGAGTGCCGAGAATTCGCCCAGGGAATGTCCGGCCACCCCTTCGGGTTGAAAATCGGGGTGCGTCAGCGCTTGTATCACCGAATTCAAAAAGACCGCAGGCTGCGTGATACGGGTTTTCCTGAGCGCCGCTGCACTGCCCTCAAACATGATTTTTGTGATCTCAAAGCCCAGCAGCGCGTCGGCCCTTTTGAAGAGGTCTCGCGCCACTCGACCGGATTGGTACAATGCGCTTCCCATACCGGGGTACTGCGCCCCCTGACCGGGAAATAAATAGGCTTTCATCGGGGTTTTTTGTCTTTTCTAATGTACTGCAAAAATGCAAAGTCATAGGGGTTTTGCTCGTCCTTGGCGTGAAACTCTTCCGAGGTGAGTTCCCATATATCCGCATCTATCTTCGGGAAATAGACATCGCCTTCAAAGCTCTGGTCTATTCGGGTGAGCTCGAGCACATCGGCCAGGGGCATTAGGGTTTCAAATACCTGTGCGCCGCCGATCACATAGACCTTTTCTTCGTCTTTTAAATCGGTTAGCAGCGCATCCATGCAGGGGTACGTATGCACCTGGGGCATATTAAAAGTCCGGCTTCGAGAGAGCACGTAATGCTCCCTTTTGGGTAGTGTGCGGTTGCCGATGGAATCAAAAGTCTTGCGCCCCATCACGATGGGGTGTCCCGTGGTAAGGCGTTTGAAACGCTTCAGGTCGGCGGGCAAATGCCAGATGAGCGCATTGTCTTTGCCGATGACGCGGTTTCGGTCTAAAGCGGCGAGGAGTATGGTTTTCAATGTCTTATATCTTGTCTTTCGATATGCGTTTCACACGGATACCGCTCCCTTAATCGGGGGATGTGGATTGTAGTCTTCCAGCCTGAAGTCCGAAAAGCTGAAGTCAAAGATGGATTTCACCGCTGGGTTGAGCTTCATCGTCGGAAGTGGCTTGGGCTGTCGGCTCAGCTGCAATTTTACCTGTTCCAAATGGTTGTTGTATAGGTGTAAATCCCCAAAGCTGTGAACGAATTCTCCGGGTTTCAATCCGGTTACTTGGGCTATCATCAGGGTGAGCAAAGCATAGGAAGCGATGTTGAAGGGCACACCGAGGAAGGCATCCGCACTGCGTTGGTAAAGCTGGCAGGAGAGCTCACCGGCTGTGGTGTAAAATTGAAAGAGCACGTGACAGGGGGGAAGGGCTGCCTTGCCACGGGCCACATTTTCTGAAAAGGACACGGCAGGGTCTGGTAACACGCTTGGATTCCAAGCGGAAACCAGCATGCGGCGGCTGTTCGGATCGCTTTGAAGGGTTTGGATCACCGCTTGAATCTGGTCGATTCCTTCGCCATTCCAATTGCGCCATTGGTAGCCATATATAGGGCCCAAATCCCCGTTTTCGTCAGCCCATTCATTCCAGATGCGCACCCCGTTTTGCTGCAGATAACCGATGTTGGTGCTGCCTTTTAGAAACCACAACAACTCGTAAATGATGGATTTGAGGTGCAGCTTTTTTGTCGTTACTAAGGGGAAGCCTCGCTGCAGATCAAAACGAGTCTGATAACCGAAAACGCTGATCGTCCCGGTTCCCGTGCGGTCTGACCGCTTATGACCCCGGTCCAAAATGTATTGCAACAAGTCCAAATACGCCCGCATGGAGAAAAGCCTTGGGTTAAGGCGGCGGCAAGTTACGACTTGTGGCCTAAGTGGGAGCGCCCGGCTTTTGCGCATTCCAAGCACTTTCACCCTGTGTTAACCGATTAGCATACCGGCGATCGTAGCGCTTATCAAAGAGGCCAGCGTGCCCCCTATCAGGGCGAGCAGTCCGAATTCGGATAAGGTCTTTCGCTGGCTCGGTGCCAGCGAACCGATGCCACCGATTTGGATTCCGATGGAGCTAAAATTGGCGAAACCACAGAGCATATAGGTCGCCATGATAATGGATTTTTGTCGGCTGAGGTGTATGGCTTGGGTGACATCTTTCAACCGGCTCAATTCGATGTAACCGAGGAATTCGTTGACTGCGATTTTGATGCCCAACAATTGTCCCATCAAAGCGGTGTCCGCTTTGGCCACACCGATCAACCACATCAGGGGAGCGAGTGCATACCCCAAAATGAATTGCAAGGAGAGCGATGGGTAAGCGGTATGCGTAGCAATCCAATGGTTTATCCCCGTGTAATTTCCGATTATACCGCTCAGACAATAGTTCACCAAGGCGATGAGCGCAATGAAGACGAGCAACATGCCCGCTACGTTGACCGCCAGTCTTACCCCTTGTGTCGTACCGCGCGCTAGGGCATCCAAAAAGTTGACACCGATTTCGTCCATGGAGATCTGTACGTCGGTGCGGATCGGTTTCGTCTGCGGGTACAGGATTTTGGCGACGACCACTGCGCCCGGTGCGGCCATGACAGAAGCGGTCAACAGGTGTTTGGCGTAGAAGAGCTCCAAGCTGGGATTCCCGTTCCCCAAGAAACCGATGTAAGCGGCGAGCACACCGCCGGCTACAGTCGCCATGCCGCCGACCATCACGACGAGGATTTCCGACTTGGTCATGCGTTCCAAGAAAGCCTTGATCATCAGGGGTGATTCCGTTTGTCCCAAAAAGATGTTGCCCACGGTTGAAAGGCTTTCCGCGCCGGATAGCCGGAGTAAACGGGTCATCATCCGCGCGAAAAAGCGCACGACAGCTTGGATGATGCCGAGGTAGAAGAGTATGGAGGTAAAGGCGGAAAAGAAGATGATCGTAGGCAAGACGTTGACGGCAAAATTCGACAGTGCGGCCGAGATTTCCGAAGGACTGCCCACACCGAGTAAAAATTTGACACCCGAACGGGTAAAATTCAGTAAGCGGATAAAGGCACGCCCTCCCAACTCGAAGATAAAGCGTATGAAGGGCACTTTTAAAACGCCGACGGCCAACAGGACTTGTACCGACAATCCGACCCCCACTACGCGCCAAGAAATGGCTTTTCGGTTGGCGCTAAACAGGTAGGCAATCGCGATTAACGCGCATATACCGAGAAGTCCGTGCCCGAGTGAGTGCCATGAAAAACCTTCGCTCGGTAACACTTTTGGGCTGCTTAAGACCGATACATCGGCTGGTAAAGCGAGTGGTAGGCCGCATATCACCTTCACGTAGCGCTGCGTTTTTCCAATTCGTCGCGTATCTTGGCTGCGAGTTCGTAGTTTTCTCTTTTGATGGCTTCCCGCATGATTTCCCGCAATTCTGCTTCTGAAACCTCGCTGAGCACCTGTTCGCCAGATTTGAGTCTTCCCTCGGACTTCGCTGGTGTGGATGGACCCAAGTCTCCAGAGGAGATTGCCGATTCTGGGAGGTTTCCAAAATCGATCCCCGCCTTTTCCAGTATTTCTTCCGTGGTAAAAATCGGCGCCTTAAATCGAATGGCCAGGGCTACGGCATCCGAAGTACGCGAATCGATGCGGTGTTCTTTTCCTTCTTTCTCAACGTAGACATTGGAGTAAAAAACGCCGTCGTGTAGCTTTTCGATTACTACTTTACCAATTGCAATATCGAAGATATCGGCCATATTTTTAAACAGGTCGTGGACGAGTGGCCGCGGTGGTTTGATCTCTTTTTCCAGGGCGATGGCAATGCTCTGTGCTTCAAAACTACCGATGATGATGGGCAATTTTTTTTCGTTGATTTCCTCGCTGAGTATCAAGGCATAAGCCCCTGTTTGCGTCTGGCTGTACGAGATGCCTTTTATCGTTAAGGGAATTAGATTCACGATGTAAATATACTTACTTTAAGGAGATTTGGTTTAAAAAGTCGGCGTTATTTTTTGGTTTTGCCGCTACGGGGTTTAAAGACCTGACCCCATTCCTCTCCTCGTTTTCGGGCTTTTACGACAGTTTGAAAAAGGGAGACTTTTTTTATCTCTGGTCAATGGTCTGAAAGAGAAGGTTTATTTTTTGTCTCGTCTCTAAGCTGAAGAGGGGGCTTATCCCTTGGGCCGGTCTGAAAAGCAGGGCTTATTTTTTTGTCTCTATGGGGTCGGACTGAAAAGGAGCTGCTTTTTGCTCTGTCCCCGTGAGCGGCTCTAAAAAGCGAGCCTATCTCTTCGACTCGTTCTCCAGGCATGGGTTTGGGAAGTGACCCTAATTTTTATGCCGTGTGGATCGGTTTGAAAAAGAGGCTTGTCTTTTTGTTTCTGTGGACATCTGCTCAGGTCAATCCCTTAGCTCTTTATCGTATATCTCCAACCTGGGGCGCATCTGAAAGATGAGGGGTATTTTTTGGCCTCACCTCTGAAGGGGACTGCTTGTAAAGGGAACTCGTCCTGGGATTCGTTCTAAATCCCAACTTCACCCTTTGCATTTGCTCTTTTACACGAACTTAAAAAGAGACCTTTTGTTTCCAATGAGCAGTTAAAAAGCGGCTGTCTTTCTCTTTATCGCGTATTGGTTTTAAAAACCTGGTGGTCTTTTTGCTAGGGTTCTGACTTAGCGTTTAAAAACTGGACTTTTTTGTCTTTGCTGTGTCCTCTTGTGTTCATCCCGTTTGGGGCTCAGTTTGAAGAGACGGGGTTGTTTTGTCGCCCCTGCTTGGTCATTTTAAAAGAGGGGCGTTTGGTTTTGTCCTTCCGTTTGCGCTTGAAGGAACGAGATTATTTTGACGCTGCTGTTCAGCCGTTAAAAAGCGGGTTGTTTTGGTTTTCCGCCCTGCGCAGATTCATTAAAAAGAGCTGTTATTTGTTTGGTCTCGATCCAATTGGTGTGATTTAAAGAACTGTTTTATTCTCCGCCTTTATACTGTGCTGAGTTAAGCCTGTCTGATCCTTTGGCGTTTGTCCCTGCGGGGTTAAAAATGGGGATGCCGGCCTTTCTCAATCAAGCGTTTTGTGTGCGATAGGCTTTCAATTTAGCGATCAGCTGGGGTACGACTTTAAAGAGGTCGCCGACGACACCGTAATCGGCTGCCTGGAAGAAAGGCGCATCGGGGTCGCTGTTGATCACCAAGATATTTTTGGACCCACTGACGCCTGCGAGGTGTTGGATGGCGCCGGAGATCCCGATTGCGATGTATAGGTTGGGTGCGATGGTTTTGCCCGTCTGTCCGACGTGCTCGCTGTGGGGACGCCAACCCAGGTCGGATACCGGTTTGGAACAAGCCACAGCAGCGTTCAACAGCTCGGCTAAGGTTTCTATCATACCCCAATTTTCAGGGCCTTTGAGCCCCCTGCCCGCGGAGACGACTACATCGGCTTCCTTCAGGTCTACCTTTCCCTTGGCGAGCGCTCGTGATTTCACCACTACCTTAGGGCTGCCCCAATGCACGGATTTTTCTGTTACACCGGATTGGCAATCCCATTCGGTTTGGCCCACGCTGTTTTGCACGAGGGTCAAGACAACCCTTTCCCGCTGTACGGCTACTTCCATCATTCCTTTACCCGAAAAAGCCTGGCGCTTCACTCGAAGGGGTGAAACAGCAGTCGGGTAATCGATGGCTTGGGTCACCAATGCAGCATCGCATTTCAGCGCCAGAAAAGGTGCCATAGCAGCTCCGTCATTGGAATGGGGTAAGATGTAAATCTCCCCTTGCGCCACTTCTGAGAGTACTTGTGCCCACAGCTCAGGGGAGAATCGGGTGCCAGCCTCACCGCTCAGGTTGGTGATCTGGTCGGCGCCGTACCGGCTTAAATCACCGGGATCGGAGGCGCCAAAGCTCACGGCAGTTACCCGCCCGCCCGCCATTTCGGCTATGCGTTTGGCATAGGATACCGATTCGGCGGCATTCTTTCTAAACTTACCTTCATCATTTGTCTCTGCAAAAACTACTGTGTTCATCACCGATGCAAAACGCAGGGTTAAATAACTTTGACCGCTTCGTGTAGGCGTTTGATCAACTCGTCCAAGTTATCCGAATCGATCAGGGTAACAGCCGATTTGGGTGCCGGTTTTTCAAAGCCCTGGGATTGGATTTCGGCTGGTGTGCCTATTGATTCTTTGGTGGTCAAGGGTTTTTTGCGCGCCATCACGATGCCGCGCATATTGGGTATTTTTAAATCCCGCTCTTCGACCAAGCCCTTTTGTCCGGCGATCACGGCGGGCAGCGGGAAGCTGAGCGTTTCTCTTCCGCCGTCTATTTCGCGCTGTGCGCGGGCTTCTCCGTCCTCGACCTCCAACTGCACACAAGCATTGACAAAAGGCCAGTCGAGCATGGCTGCCAAAAAACCGGGTACAGCGCTCCCGTTGTAATCGATGGATTCCCTGCCGGTGATCACCAAGTCGTATTCGCCGGCCTCGATTAGAGCGGCCAACTCGCTCGCCACTTGGTAGCTGTCTTTGGGCTCAGCATCTATGCGGATGGCATCGTCAGCCCCTATGGCCAATACTTTTCGCAAGGTCGGCTCCACCAATTCCTTCCCTACGGTGACTGCGGTAACCTTAGCACCCTGTCTTTCCCGCAGCCCAATCGCCCAGGTGAGGCCAAACTCATCATAGGGATTGATGACAAAGGAAATACCGATGGTATCAAATGCTCGGTTGCCGTCGGTGAACTCGATTTTAGAGGTCGTATCCGGCACCTCGCTGATGCATACGAGTACATTCATCTCAGCGGTTAATTTTTTGGCAAGGTAGACAAAATTCTCCTATGTTTATCGCTGTGCGATTTTGAAGGCTAGGCTTACGAAAGTATTTTATACATTTGCCCTTATTTCGATCCGTAATGCCGAGAGAAATACAGTTTAGGCAAGCCATTGCAGAAGCGATGAGCGAGGAAATGCGCAGGGATGAATCCGTCTACCTCATGGGTGAAGAGGTGGCGCAATACAATGGCGCTTACAAGGCGTCCAAAGGCATGTTGGACGAATTCGGGCCGAGTCGGGTCATCGACACACCGATCTCGGAGCTGGGCTTTTCCGGCATAGGTATTGGCTCAGCGATGAACGGCAACCGGCCGATCATCGAATTTATGACGTTCAACTTTTCCTTGCTGGCCATCGACCAGATCATCAACAACGCGGCCAAGATCCGTCAGATGAGCGGCGGGCAGTGGCCCATTCCCATCGTATTTCGCGGCCCCACAGCTTCTGCGGGTCAGCTCGCCGCTACGCACTCTCAGGCTTTTGAGAGTTGGTATGCCAATTGTCCGGGCCTAAAAGTCGTAGTTCCGAGCAATCCCTACGATGCCAAGGGACTCTTAAAATCAGCTATTCGAGACGACGATCCAGTTGTCTTTATGGAGAGCGAACAGATGTATGGCGATAAGATGGGGGTTCCCCAAGAAGAATATACGATACCCCTCGGCATGGCCGACATCAAGCGGAAGGGCTCCGATGTGACGGTCGTCTCTTTTGGCAAGGTGATCAAGCAAGCCTACCAGGCGGCTGCCGAACTGGAAAAGGAAGGGATCAGCCTCGAGATCATCGACCTGCGTACGCTGCGCCCCTTGGATTATCAAACCGTGGTCGAATCCGTGAAGCAGACCAACCGTCTGGTGGTCTTAGAGGAAGCCTGGCCCTTGGGCTCAGTGGCCACTGAAGTGACTTATATGATTCAACGGCTCGCCTTTGATTACCTCGATGCGCCCATCAAAAGGGTGACGACAGCCGATACCCCTTCCCCTTATTCCGCTGCGATGTTTGCGGCCTGGTATCCCAGCGCCCAAAAGCTGATCCGAGCTGTAAGAGAAGTGCTATACATCAAATAGCCCCGCTGAGCCTTTGCGACCCTTGGTGGGGAACGCGCGCTCTTTTTTGCGACCCTTTGGATGAATGGACAAATGCACAGGGGCGAGATGGATTGGGGTCGAATCGCTTTGAAAGCCTCAAACTGGATACTTTCCTCAAGTAAAGAGATAAAATTTTACGACTCTTTTAAAATTGATGTACCTTAGCGCTTGGTTTTAGCACATTTGTCAAGTGTCGATATTCGACCTGTTGCCTGCTGCTTTAGTTGGCCTTTAGCGCAAAAGGGGGGTGATAAAAAGTGCAGTGTGTTGTAAATGAACGGCTTGTAACGACCAAACGCGTTTTTATGTTTTTTGCACAATCTTATGCCTTAGCGTTTGTCCTTTGCCTGATTACGATGCTCTGCTGGGGTTCTTGGGCCAATATGCAAAAGGCAACGCCGAGAGGATGGGCTTTTCAACACTTCTATTGGGACTACGGGCTGGGCGTGCTGATCATCAGCTTCCTCTTGGCCATCACCCTTGGGAATTGCGGTGATACGGGTCGCAGCTTTTTTAGCGATCTGTGGCAAGCCGATACCAAACCGCTGCTGCTGGCATTTGTCGGTGGCGTGGTGTTTAACCTCGCCAACATATTGCTGGTAGCCGCCATTGAAATGGCGGGTATGGCTGTTGCCTTTCCCGTTGCCATCGGCCTGGCGCTGGTTCTGGGCGTGGTTTTGAACTATATTGCCAGCCCAGTTGGTCAGGCATCTCTGTTGTTTACCGGTGTGATCTGCGTGGGTCTGGCGATTGTTCTCGATGCCAGAGCTTATAAAATGCTGCCGGGTCAATCGACGAAATCAGCGTTCAAAAAAGGCTGGTTAGTCGCCCTGAGTTCGGGTGTGCTGATGGGCGCTTTTTACTTCTTTGTCGCCGCCTCGATGGTCGCGGACTTCACCCATCCTGAAGTGGGTAAGCTCACGCCTTATACCGCTGGATTTATCTTTGCCTTGGGCCTGTTTCTATCCAATTTCGTCATCAATAGCTGGATGATGAAAAGGCCTATAATCGGTCGAGCTGTGCGCTTTTCCGACTACCTGAACGGTGGATTTCTCACGCATTGCTACGGCCTTATCGGTGGCTTGATCTGGGGTCTTGGCACGGGCTTAAACTTCATCGCTGCAGGTACGGCAGGGCCGGCTATCTCTTATGGCTTAGGCCAAGGTGCGACCCTGATCGCAGCCTTGTGGGGGGTCGTGATTTGGCGCGAGTTTAAAAACGCACCGAAAACAGCCCATAGACTCTTGCTGGCGATGTTTGTGTTTTACCTTTTGGGTTTGTCCCTCATCGTATTGGCCAAAGCCTGACTTTTGGAAGCAGATCAAACCCGACTGGAAGCGGGAAAAAATTGAACCCTATGTCGATTGTGGTCGTCGGTAGTGCCAATACCGACTTGGTGATCCAAGTGGATGCGCTCCCCGAGCCGGGGGAGACGGTTTTGGGTGGTGCATTCGTCACGGCCTCAGGCGGCAAAGGTGCCAACCAAGCGGTTGCCGTTGCGCGCTTAAGTGGTGCGGTTCAATTTCTGGCCAGTATTGGCCGGGATCATTTTGGGGATGACCTCATCCAAAAATACCGCGATGAATCCATCGATACCCATTTGATTCAACGCCCGGATCAGACTTCTGGCATTGCGATGATCTACGTAGCAAAAAACGGTCAGAACAGCATTGCAGTGGCACCCGGGTCAAATGCCTTGTTGAGCCCTGCGCATATCGATGGGGCAGAAGCGGAACTCAAAAAGGCTTCCATCGTGCTCACCCAGCTTGAAATACCCGTGGAAACGGTTTTGCGACTGGCTGAGACAGCTGCGCAAAACGACGCCACTTTTGTCTTGGACCCAGCACCCGCACAGGCATTACCCGATGGACTCTACGCCTTAACCGATGTCATCACGCCCAATGAAACGGAAGCAACGGCGCTGACCGGTATCTCGATAAAAGGTGAAAGAGATGCCCGCCGAGCGGCCGAATCCCTCTTGCACAAGGGCGTCAAAAACGCCATCATCACATTGGCTGAAAAAGGGGCTTTACTCTGTACCGAACAAGGTGCGCAGCACATCGATCCCGTAGCCGTCAAAGCCGTCGACACCACTGGGGCCGGGGATACTTTTAACGCTGCGCTGGCCAGTGCCTTATATCGAGGGGAGTCGATGGTACAGGCTGTTGTCTTTGCCAATCGCGCAGCTGCGCTATCCACCACACGCCTCGGCGCACAACCTTCGATCCCCTTTCTCGATGAACTCCAAGCCGAGTAACCGCATACCACTCCCGGTTTGAGTCGCGACCAGCGTTACAGAACAATTTAGTACTTTTGTTCACCAATCACATTTGTGAGCTTAACAATCGATAAATAGATTGAATGAGAAAAAATCTGACGATGAATCATTTTGCGGTTACGGGAACCTTTATCCTGTATTTGATCATCACGTTGGCAGTGGGTTATATCGCATACAAGCGCACTTCGAGCTCGTCGGACTATTTCTTGGGCGGTCGTTCGCTGGGCCCTTTTACCGCAGCGATTTCGGCTGATGCATCCGATATGAGCGGTTGGTTGCTAATGGGCCTGCCCGGTTATGCCTATGTCGCCGGCGTGCAGTCGCTATGGCTAGCCGGTGGTCTGTTGATCGGCAAATACCTGAACTGGCTGATCTGTGCGAAGCGGCTGCGTACGTACAGCATTGTGGCTGATGATTCGCTAACCCTACCCGAATTTCTCGCACGCCGTTTTGGCGATCGCTCCAAACTGCTCCAGGCTGTCTCGGCGTCCTTCATTTTGCTGTTCTTTCTGTTCTATACCAGTTCGGGTTTGGTGGCAGGAGGCAAACTCTTTGAATCGGTATTTGGCTTCGATTACCGCATTGCTGTTGTTGTGGCTACGGTCTGTGTGATTTCTTATACCCTATGGGGGGGGTTCCTCGCTGTAGCTTGGACAGATGTGATACAAGGGCTGCTCATGCTCGCAGCCTTACTCATCGTACCCATTGCGGCGATGAGCGGTGGGGTGGGCGATTTTACCCGGGCGCTCGAGCTGAAAAACCCGGAACTATTAACGCTGTTTCACGATGTGAAAGGGCAACCCTTATCCGCCGTTGCGATTGTTTCACTACTGGCCTGGGGCCTGGGTTACTTCGGTCAGCCCCACATACTCGCGCGTTTCAAAGCGACGCGTAGCAATGCCGCGATAAAGACAGCGCGTCGCATCGCGGTTTCTTGGGCTGCACTATCCATGGCGGGTGCGGTTCTCGTGGGCTTGGTCGGTATTGTATACGCCGATAACCACGCCATAAGAGTAGCTGATAGTGAAGCGATTTTCATGCTATTGGTAAACGCAATCTTCCATCCCGTCGTAGCGGGTGTGCTACTTGCAGCAGTCCTTGCGGCGATCATGAGCACGGCGGATTCACAACTACTCGTATCCGCTGCTGCATTGGCTGAAGATTTTTACAGACAAGCATTCCGCCCTAAGGCGTCATCGAGGGAAATCGTAATGATCAGCCGCATTTCAGTAGCCGTATTGGCTGGGGTTGCACTGGTGCTCGCGATGAATCCGGATCGCTCGGTGCTGGGTTTGGTCTCTTACGCCTGGGCGGGTTTTGGGGCTGCCTTTGGTCCTGTATTGCTGCTGAGTCTATATTGGAAGCGGATGAACCGAAATGGCGCCCTGGCGGGTATCGCCGTGGGCGGCTTAACCGTTGTGGTCTGGAAGTCGATGTCCGGGGGGCTCTTCGAGCTGTACGAAATCCTACCGGGTTTTATCTCGGCCACGCTGGCAGCAATTGGCGTGAGTCGATTATCGGGTCAGCCACCGCAAGCCGTTCAGCAGCAATTCGATCGCTTTGCGGAATGCTGTAAAACCGGCTAAGGCAGTTAGAACAAAGTATCGGGATATGGCTCGAATTCGTCTAATTCGACGGATTAATCAGAAGTGCATGGCAGCGTTATCACCGATAGCTATTTTGAAGCGCCACCGCGCAGCGGTATATCTCAAACGCCAGGCGTACACCTCATATGGGAAGACCTGAGTAAGTGCAGCCGAGCTGTTCTGTGGAATTCTGTAGTTTTGTCCTCGATTTTTAAACGTTGGGTCGAATTTAAAAAACGCGCAATATGAAAAAAGCGGTATTCGTGGCATGGGGCGTAATGGCTTTACAGGCGTTGCCAGCCCAAGGGCACATGACGCCCGAATTGCTTTGGCAAGTCAAGCGCATCAGCGTCATGGGGCTCACCCCAGGCGGGGACAGCTTGGCGTATCAAGTCACCGAGCCCAAAATGGCGGAAAGCGATTTTTCATCGACCTATTTCGCCCTTCCCATCAACGGTGGCGATGCTTCACCACTGACGAACTACCAATCGGTCTTAGCCGACAAAACCTTTCTTTAGATGGAAAATACATATGCTACGACGAGGCGGTTCAAGTAGAAAACGTATTGGGAAAAGACATCTACAAAGATTTGGACAAGACCAGCGCGCGGCTATACACCCATTTGGATTACCGCCATTGGGACAGGTGGAACACGGGTAAGTATCACCACGTATTTTTCAAAGTGAATAGAAAGGGGTGCAAAGGGTGTGGACATCATGCAGGGCGAGGCCTACTACCCGGGTAAGTCCAGAAAGCGCCCTGTGGTCAAACAAATTTCGACAGGTCGGTTTAACGTGACCGGAATGGTGGCTGAGACCCCAGACGGCCTTATCGTGACGCGAGAAGATATGAATCACGCCACTGAAATTTACGCCTATCGCTTTGCGCAAAGGGATTTCAAACAATTAACCCATGTCAACGACGATTTACGCCAAGCTGGATTTGCCCACCGTAGAGAAGCGCTATGTAACCACGACCGATCACAAAAAAATGTTGGTTTGGGTGGTATTGCCCCCCATTTTGACCCCTATAAGAAGTATCCCACCTACTGTATTGCCAAGGGGGGCGCAAGCCGCCCTATCGCAGTTTTACTCCTTTCGTTGGAACTTCCAGTTGATGGTCTCGCAGGTATATATCGTGGTGGCCCCCAATCGCAGGGATATGCCGGGTCATGGCGTGCGGTGGAACGAGGAGATCAGCACGGATTGGGGCGGGCAAAACATGCGAGACTACCTTTCCGCCATCGATGCGTTCGCTAAAGAACCCTATGTAGATGCGGATCGCTTGGGTGCAGTTGGCGCGAGTTACGGGGGGCTATTCGGTATTTTATCTCGCCGGTATTCACAACGATTGCTTTAAAACCTTTATCGCATACGACGGCGTTTTCGATACCCGAATCGTGTACGGCACCACAGACGAATTGTTTTTTGTGAATCACGACCTGGGCGGTCCCTATTGGGATCATAAAAACCGAGCCGCAAGAAAGGCCTATCGCGAATTCAACCCGATTACGCGTGTGGCAAAGTGGCATACGCCCATCTTAATCGTGCAAGGGGGGCGAGATTACCGCGTACCCATCGGGCAGGGACTATCGGCTTTTCAAGCAGCGCAATTGCTGGGTATTCAAAGCGAGCTCTTATACTTCCCCGATGAAAATCACTGGGTGTTGCACCCGCAGAATGCTTTGGTTTGGCAACGTCAATTTTTTGACTGGCTGAAAAAGACCTTGTAAAAGACGGGCGCCCCAAACCTAAGGACAAAAAAATAAGTCTGTCCGCAGCAGTGCCCCGAGTTGAGACATACAAAAGTCAGCATGGCTGACTACGAGACAAATCTAAAAAAATAAGCCTAAGCCCCTTTTTCAAACTGCCAATCGGAAATAAAAAAGCAATACCCTTTATCAAATCAACTCAAGAGGACAAAAACAAAGAATAAGCCTTTCAGAGCGCCAACCGGAGAACAAAAGATAAGACTCCTTTTTAAACGATCATATGAGATGAAAAACCAATACCTGCCTTTCAAGCCAACCGCAGAGGCAAAATCAAAAGAATAAGCCCTGCTTTAAGCAGCTGTGCACAGGGAAGTACGAAAAATCTCGAGGTTTGGATCGTCTCATACAGGACACAGACAAAAGACGGGTGCTTCTCGTTGAATGGAAGGGCTCAGTTTCGGAGTTTTTGCTACATTTACGCGCTTTTTGCCCGAGCGAGACAAACCCGATTTAAACGCATATATGGGACCCATCAGTTACAGCATTCCCCTTTTTGCAGCCGTGGGGCTAATCGTCATGTGTGTCAAGGCGGTTTGGGTGTGCAAGCAGGATGCTGGAAGTGAAGAAATGAAGTCTATCGCCCAGCACATTCACGAAGGGGCGCTGGCTTTTTTGTCGGCGGAATACCGCATCTTATCCGTATTTGTAATAGTCGCTGGACTGGCATTGGGCGCCATTTCCTTCTCGGTGGACACCACGCACTGGTTTATCGCCATCGCCTTTGTCATAGGGGCTCTCTTCTCTGCACTGGCGGGTAATATAGGCATGCGCATCGCCACCCGGGCCAATGTGCGTACGACAGCGGCCGCGCGTAACAGTTTGCCCAGGGCGCTAAAAATCTCTTTTAGCGGGGGCACTGTGATGGGGCTGGGCGTAGCGGGTTTGGCTGTATTTGGGCTCAGCCTGCTCTTCATGCTGCTCTACCACTGGTTTATGGGAAGCACCTACAGCGGTTACGAGGCGATGACACGGGTGTTGGAAGCACTCGCCGGTTTTTCCTTGGGCGCCGAATCCATTGCGCTATTCGCCCGTGTAGGCGGGGGCATTTATACCAAAGCAGCCGATGTGGGCGCCGATTTGGTGGGCAAGGTAGAGGCCGGCATTCCCGAGGATGACCCGCGCAACCCTGCTACCATTGCCGATAACGTGGGGGATAACGTGGGGGATGTGGCCGGCATGGGCGCCGATTTGTTCGGCTCTTACGTCGCTACGGTTTTGGCCGCCATGGTACTGGGAAACTATGCCATTCGCGATATGGGGGGGATCCCATCGGATGGTCCCTTCGGCGGCATTGGCCCCATTCTGTTGCCGATGTTTATCGCCGGTCTCGGCATTCTGTTTTCCATTCTCGGTACGCTTTTGGTTCAGATCAGAGACGACAGCGCCCGGGAGACACAGGTGCAAAATGCTTTAAACAGGGGGAATTGGACCGCTATCGCACTGGTAGCCATCGCTTCGTTTTTCGCCATCCGCTGGATGCTTCCCGAGACTATGACGATGAATTTCTTTGGCATCGGGGCGGTGGAGGTGGCTGCCTCACAGGTCTTTTGGGCGGTTTTGATCGGTTTGGCCGTGGGGGGCTCAATCGCCGCGCTGACGGAATACTACACCGGATTGGGTAAAAAGCCCGTATTGGGCATCGTTCAAAACTCGTCCACCGGCGCGGCTACCAACATCATATCCGGCTTGTCTACGGGTATGATTTCCACCTTTGGCTGTGTATTGCTCTTCGCACTGGCCATTTGGGGCGCTTACCGCTTTGCCGGCTTTTACGGAGTGGCTATCGCCTCATCCGCCATGATGTCGACTACGGCCATGCAGCTGGCCATCGATGCCTTTGGACCCATCGCGGACAATGCGGGTGGCATAGCTGAAATGAGTGGATTGCCGGGCGAGGTGCGCGCACGCACGGATGTTTTGGACTCCGTGGGCAATACCACAGCGGCCATAGGCAAGGGTTTTGCCATCGCCTCCGCTGCCTTGACCGCTTTGGCGCTCTTTGCGGCCTATGTGACGTTTACCGGTATCGATGGCATCAATATTTTCAAGGCCAAAGTATTGGCCGCCCTGTTTATGGGAGCTGTGGTCCCAGTGGTCTTTTCCGCTTTTGCGATGAAATCCGTCGGGCGAGCGGCTATGAAAATGGTCAAGGAAGTCCGCCGCCAATTTCGCGATAGGCCCGGCATTCTATCCGGCACGGGCCAACCCGATTACGAGCGCTGTGTGCAGATTTCCACCCGGGCTGCGCTGCGTGAGATGATACGGCCAGGGGCCACCGCCATTGTCGCACCGTTAGTCGTGGGCTTTGCGATGGGTGCAGAGGCACTGGGCGCCTATATGGCCGGTGTGACGGTGAGTGGCGTCGTCTGGGCTATCTTTCAAAACAATGCGGGCGGTGCCTGGGACAATGCGAAAAAATCATTTGAAGCCGGTGTCGAAATCGACGGTCAATTGACCCATAAAGGTTCTGAGGCACACAAGGCAGCCGTTACCGGCGATACGGTAGGTGATCCCTTTAAGGATACCTCGGGTCCTTCCATGAATATTTTAATCAAGTTGACTTGCTTGATCGCGCTGGTGATCGCCCCGATTCTGGGCGGACAGGGGGCGGCGTCTCAGCTTGCAGAGCTGCTTGAGTCACAATCCACTGCTGCGCATACCTATAAAAAGAAAGATTTAGATGAAGCCTACAAGCGTGACGCATACAAGGGAGTTGTAAAAGGCGTATTGAAGCTGGGAACTGTGGTTGAGTAGTACGACGACATGTTGAACAGCAGCGGCTAAAAAGGAAAAGCGGTAGAATCGGAGTGGGAAAGCGATTTACTAAAATGGCAAACTGATTTACTATTTCTTCTAATAATCGCCTACAGGAGAATGATATGTGGACTAGAAGTTACAGCAGGATAGTCGAGGGGCTTAACGCAAGTCAGGTTTGGAAAATATGGACTGATGTAAATCACTGGCATACGTGGCAAGGACGACATTGAATATGCTAAGCTGGATGGCGAATTCAAAAAGGGGAATCTATTTACTTTTAAATCCAAAGGCGGTCCAAAAATTAAGATCGAACTTACCAAAGTAGAACCCAATTCTATCTTTGTCGATCTGACAAAGTTTCCACTGGCCAGAATGTATGACTCGCATGAACTTATCGATGACGACAACAGGTTGGAAATTAAAACAACAATCCGAAAGGTAAAAAATGTATAATTTCTCTCCATTCAAGTACGAAAAGGTCGATGGCATTGCTGGCTCCTACTATGGAAAAATCAATGTTTTATGGCAAAGAAAGTTGGCGGACATATTGGCGGAGTGGGCCATCTATCCAAAAATTGGTTCTTTAGCTGGGCTTTAAAACAGCCCGTGTATCTCTGCATCGATCCGGTTGATGATCGCCCCCAAGTCTTCTCGCTTTTCGACGATGTCCAAAGCATCTACGTCGATGATCAAATGCTTGCCCTTTTCATACTGCGCTATCCAGGCTTCGTAACGCTCGTTTAATCGGCTCAAATAGTTGATGCTGATGCCGTTTTCATAGGGTCGCCCACGGCTGTGGATTTGCGCGACTAAGGTGGATGTGGAGGCGCGCAGGTAAATCAAGAGCTCGGGTGGCTTGACAAAACTCTCCATCAGCTGAAATAGGGATTTGTAATTGTCGAAATCGCGCTCCGACAGCAAACCCATGGCGTGTAAGTTCGGCGCAAAGATGAAGGCATCTTCGTAAATCGTTCGGTCTTGAACCACATCTTTACCGCTTTCCTGAATCTTTTTGACCTGCTTGAATCGATTGTTTAAGAAGAAGACTTGCAGGTTGAAGGACCAACGCCTCATATCCGCATAAAAGTCGTTGAGGTAGGGATTGTTGTCCACGCGCTCGAAATGCGCTTCCCAATGGTAGTGCTCAGCCAAGAGTTGGGTGAGCGTCGTCTTTCCGGCTCCGATATTGCCCGCAATTGCAATTTGCATAGCTGTCGATCCTCGATGGGAATGCGAAGTTAGGATTTTCTGAACTTTGATCAGCCAAATCTAAATAGATCGCCTCGTTCTCTGCCTTCTCCATGATTGGGTCTAAAAAGAGGCTTCTCGTTCCCAATTGGTCATTCAAAAAGGGGCTTGTTTTTTGGTACTTGTCCTTCTAGACTGGCTTGAAAGTGGCGACTTGCCTTTGCGCTTGTGAGTCGGTAGTCCGAAAAATGGAGACTGGTTTTTACTTTTCTCCCTGGGAGCCGGCTTGAAGGTGGGGTTTATTTTTTCGTGTTCGCCCTTTTGTATGGGCTTAGAAGGAGGCTTTTTTGATTTTATCCCTGTGGATCAGCTTTAAGAAGAGCTGTGTTTTCTCCCTATGAGGTGTCTATGCAGCGGGTATTTTACCGCATCGCAGGTGGAGCAGCTGCAGGAGCAGTAGGCTGATCTGAAAGGAAGGCTCGTCTTTTTGGTGTTTGTCACCCTTGGTCAGCTAGGCTGACGCTCATTGAAATAGTCGCCTGTATATCGGTTTTTAAGCCTTGCAAATCTCGCGAGATAAATTTGTAAAATCGGGCTTGTTTTTGTCTCTGTAGATTGGGTTTAAAATGGGGTTATCCTTTTACAGGGGGCAAAATAAATCGTCCTAGTTAAGGGAAAAAGGGAAATTGGCGGAAATGGTAGTAATAATAGGCGATACGGAGTTATTTAGGTGAATTTGGATGCCTAACCAAACAAAAACAAAATGTCCAAAAACCGCAATTTAAATGCAATTTATTTTCAGATTAAACGCCATTTTGGAGGCTTAAGTAGGGCTTTTTTTGCTCTCGTCTCTCTTCGCCTTCGTCCTTTTACTCCGATTTGAAAAGGCGTTATCTCTTGTGTTACGACCCTATGCACCGCCGTTTAACCCGTATCTCATTTTTGCCTTTGTCCCCTGGTCAATTTGAAGGCTCGGTATCGGTTTTTTACGTCGCTTTGGAAGCAAGCCGCATCGATTGTTGAAACAGATTGAGCTGGCAGCCAGAGATGTCGTTTGCTTCATATACTTAATTTTTTACTACTTTGCAAAAATTTTACGCTTTGCCTATGGAGATCACGTGGATTTTTGACATCCCGCGATACCGGCTGAAAAAAAGACCGTCTATCTCGCTGAGAGCATGGACACCATTGGTGACAACCTAAGGGATGTAAAGCCCAATGTTAGGGTCGTAGTCCTGCGCTTGCTCGAGAAGGTTTACAATCGAATCGAAACCTAAGGCAGTGCGTTAAAGGGTTTGAATCGGGCTTTATTCTTTGGGCTTTGGGTGAAAAATACGAGCCGTTTAAAAGCCGTGGTTTTTGGTATAATTTTAAACTATGCATGGCTCGAAAGCTCGTCTTCAGCAAGTGTCGGGAAGCTCTGGGGGGCGATTTGTTGGCTGTGATTTCGGGCAGTGCGCCACTACGGCCCAGGCTTATCCGGTTGTTTGGTGCGGCGGGTATTCCGATCGTAGAGGGATACGGTACCGCGGAAACGGCACTGGCCATTTCGATAAATGCGTTCTCCAGATGGCAAAATACCGGTCAAAGGCCCGAATGCGATGTTGGGCTACTACAGAGATGTGGAAAAGACCAAAAGCGCCATAGATGGAGAGGAGTACTACCACACTGGAGACATAGGCGTTTTGGAAGATGATTTTTTGTACATCACAGGCCGAAAGAAGAAAATGTTTAAAGCCTCTGGCGGAAAATACACCGCACCGCAAGTCATTGAAAACCTGATGAGACAATCCCGTTTTATCGAGCAAATCATGGTCGTTGGGGAAGGTGAAAGGATGCCGGCAGCTCTGATCCAACCCGATTTTGAGTTTGTCAGGAAATGGGCCAGTCACAAGGGGGTCGAGTTGGGAAAAACCCGGCGAGAGCCGGTGGCAAACGAGGCTGTAAAGCGTCGAATCGCGCAGGAAGTGGATGCGTACAACCAACCAGGCGTTGGGACGCTGGGAACGGCTAAAGGACTTTGCACGCATGCCCGATGTGTGTTGAAGACGAGCAGCTAACCCCTACGCCAAAGCTAAAGAGGGGGGAAATTGTAAAGCGGTACCGAGACGCATACGATAAAATATACCGAAAATAAGCACGTCCACCATGAAAATAAGGCGGTGGTTGTTACCCTTATCGATTCTCTCCCTTTGGTTTTTCGTCCTGCCCTATATGCCGAAGACGGCGATAGAATCCTATCACAGACTCTACCAGTGCTTGGTTCCAAGGCTGCTCTTCGTCAGCTCTCGAATCCCCTTCTCCTCAGGCGATATCCTCTATTTGGTCGCAGGGCTTTGGCTGCTGCGAGAGGGGATTTGGATCGGTGGAAAAAAGAAGAAATTTTCAGCGCTTAGGCTGCTGCGTGGCATCGCTTGGGCGACCAGCCTTTTTTACCTGTGCTGGGGGATCCATTACTTTCGAAAGCCGCTCGGCCAGCGTTTGCACTACGGCCGAGAGACAGAAACCCGGGCGCGGGCACTGGCGCTTTGCGATTACCTTTTGCAAAAGGCGGAAAGCGCGCGAGCGCGAATAGATTCCTTCCGCTTTAACCCAAAAAACCTCGCCGTTGCCAACTCAAAACTGCAGCAAGCCTACCGGCGATTGCCCGAGGCGATGCGCGAAAGGGATGTACCGGTATTTGTAAAACCCAGCCTGTACAGTCGACTGATGAATTATACAGGTATCTCGGGCTACTTCAATCCCTTCACCTGGGAGGCGCAGGCCAATACCGGTATTCCGGCTGTCCAGCTGCCCTTTACGCTCTGCCACGAAGCCGCACACCAATACGGGCTAGCGCCTGAAGATGAAGCTAATTTTTACGCTTATCAGGCCGCGCGGCATGCCCCGGACATCGAATTTCAATATTCGGCTTATTTTGAGGCTTTGCGCTATACGCTCAGACATCTCATGCGGGCGTACCCCGAAGCAGCCAGGGCCAGATTGGATTCACTGCCTTTGGGCATCCGATCGGATTTCAAACGGGTAGCAGCATTTCACAACAAGTACCGAAATGCCACCTATGCGGTCACCGACTTCTTTAACGATACCTATTTGAAAGCCAACCGGCAAAAACGCGGACGAGCGAGTTACGGCTATTTTTACTACCTACTCTTGGCTGATTACAACCGGAAAAACCTTTAAACCGCTGCGGTGGTGGATTGATTTTGGAGGACGGCCTCGCTTACCCTATACACCTTTTTTGTGCTTGCCCTTTTGAATGGGCTTGCAAAAAGGAGATTTGTCGGACGATGTGGTCCTCTTTAAAGGCTCTTGAAGCCAGTGTGGTAAAGCTTTGCCTGAGGCGGTGCGCGATATCGGAGGCGAGTAGTGGGTTGTCTCTTGGATTTTTGGCTTTTTGCAGGATACTCGCCTGGAGCAATTGACCTTCTTTGATTTTATCTTTTGAGAAATTATTGCCGAGATGTTTTGCGTTCGTCAGTCGGTTAATATGCTTGATGATGGTAGCCGCATTTCGGGGCGCTTCATTAAAAAAGCGAGGAAGTAATAGACATCTTCGCACGACCTTGGGTTAAGTATGGTTTGGAAGTTGGGATTTGATAGCATGGGATGAAGAATTTTTCTTGTGAATGGAATTAAACCTTTAAAAGTAAATAAGAGCCTTTTGAACTCGGGTCTTGTTTTTCGTTCCGGTTTGGTGGTTTGAAAAGGGAGCTCGCCTTTGTCTCCTACGAGGCATCTGACTCTCCAGCTCTGTTTTTCACCCCGTCAGTCGAACCGGATCGGCCCCGCTGACTTTTTTCAGGTGTTTGAATTGGGGTCAGCACTTCTGCTTAGGTCTTTGTTTTCGTATGAGGCTTTAAAAGTGGGGCTTATTTTTTGGTTTCTACCTGCACATGGCTGTAACAGCCCAATGAAAAGGCCAACCTTATTTTTTGTGCTTACCTGTGCCTAGCAATTTAAAAAGTCGGGCTCGTTTTTGTTTCTCTTATGGAGCTCAGTTTAAGAGGGGCAACTCATTCTTTTGTGTTTGTGCGCTTGTGAAGCTCAGCGGAAGAGGCCTAATTTCTTCGCCCTTGTCCCTGCGTGTTCTGAATGGACTGTTTTTACCTTTTTCATCGAACTGATTTTGAGCCCTTGTCCCTGCGTGTTCTGAATGGACAGAAATGCAACATACGTAAAGAAGTGGCAAATGCCCTTGTCCCTGCGTGTTCTGAATGGACAGCCGCAGCAGTAGTGGGGGGGTGAAGACGCGGCCTTGTTCTCTCGTTCCCGTTTAGCAGCTTGAAGGGGGGCTATTTCTTTTGCCGCTTGTCCCTGTGAGAGTCGACTTGAAAATGGGCGCGCTCTTTATTCTTTCACCCGTGTCAATAAAAGAGAGAGCTCGTTTTTTTGTATCTGTCTCTGTGGGGATTTTGCATTTGTTTTTCCGCGTCTGGTGTAGGTGGATTTTGGCTTGCTTGGTTTGGGTGCATGGGTGGGGGGTAGGCTGCTCGATTGATTCAGTGCGCTGCTGCGTGAACCCGTCAGTCGCTCAGTTGGTTTGATCGGGTTGCCATCTGTCGGGTTTTTGCATTGACCTTTTTACAATTGGCGTGGTTGGATTTTGGGCTGCGTTGCATGGGTTTGTTGCGGGTGTGTGTGGATAGATGGATTGGGCTGCTGTGTGAGCCTGTTGGTCGGGTTGAGTTGCCATCTGATTGGAGTTTTTTGCACGGGTGGTTTATGTGATTGGCATGGGTGAGTTTTAGAATTCTCATTTTTTCCTTTTCCTTTGTCGTGAGTCCTTTGCATTTGCCCTTTCTACGATTGGCGTGGGTGGGGTTTTGGATTGAGTTGATGGGTTCAGTGGCTTGACTTGTCGTTGTGATGGGTTGAGCTGCCATCTGTCGGGTTTTTGCGTTTGGCTTTTCTGCGATGGTTGTATAGGCAGCCTTTGTGGATTGGAGGCTGTCGTTCCGCTGGGTTTGCAAACGGGTGCACCTGGTATTTGTCTCTGTGGTTCGACTTGAATCAGTGAATCACCCCACTACCGATGAGTTCGTCCCCGATGTACCAAGCGCAGAACTGCCCTTCGGCAATGGCGGATTGCGATTGGTCAAACCGCACGTAGATCCCTTCTTCTCTACATAGCAATTCGGCGCTTTGCAGGGCCTGGCGATAACGTATGCGCGCACGAACGCGCAAGGCGTCACCCCGTTTGAGCCGCAAATCCCCGCGCACCCAATGCACATCTTCGCTTTGTACGAATAAGACGCGGCGATACAAGCCGGGGTGGTTTTTACCACAACCCACATAGACGACATTTTGTGCCACATCGGTATCGATTACGAATAAGGGCGCCGGTCTGCCCCCTACGCGCAACCCCTTGCGCTGCCCCTTGGTAAAGAAATGCGCCCCCGGGTGGGTGCCGACCACTGAACCGGAATCCGCTGTATAATCGTATTTTGAGGCCAGCGCCACGGTATCTGTCGATTTCTGCCTATCGCGGTAGGCGTGGAAATCAACCGGTATCTCTACGATTTTACCCGTCTTGGGTTGGAGCTGTCGCTGTAAAAATTCGGATAGGCGGATTGGACCGACAAAACACAAGCCCTGTGAGTCCTTTTTATCCGCTGTTACCAAACCCAAGTCTTTGGCGATGGCGCGAACCTGGGATTTTTGTAGTTCACCGATGGGAAAAAGCGCCCGGCTCAACTGGTTCTGACCGAGTTGGCACAAGAAGTAAGATTGATCTTTGGCTCCATCCCTGCCTGCCAGCAGGCGATAAATGGTCTGCCCTGCCTTTTCAAGGCGACCTTTTCGGCAGTGGTGACCGGTGGCTACATAATGGGCGCCGAGGCGCATCGCAGCCCGTAGAAAAGCGTCAAATTTTATCTCCCGGTTGCACAGCACATCTGGATTGGGCGTTCTGCCTTTCTCGTATTCGGAAAACATATAATCCAAGACGCGTCTCTTGTAGGCGGCGCTCAAGTCCAAAACCTGAAAGGGAATCCCCAGTTTCTCGGCGACCAACATGGCGTCTTTGCCATCCTCAGCCCAGGGGCAATCGGATCCCAGGCCTGCGTTCGAATCGTGCCAGTTGCGCATAAACAAGCCGATAATGCGAAAGCCCTGCCTTTGCAAAAGGTGTGCAGCTACACTGCTGTCCACGCCGCCGGAGAGTCCCACCGCCACCGTTTCCATATCGCAAAGATAGAGAGATAAGAGGCCTGTGAACAATCTTATTAAATTTGTGAGGATCAGCATACACCTGGTTCTATCTTTTACCATTTTTAAGGCGTGATGCAAGGTGGAAAGATGAATAAGCTATGCTTAGCCGCACTGTTGTTTGCAATTCTTGGAAATTGGAAGACGATTGACGACGAAACCGGTCGGGCCAAATCCATCGTCAACATCTCATGGGCATCCTAAAAGACATGAAAAAAAGGAGTAATGGTCAATACAAAGGGGGACGATTTTGGACCCCAAAAGCGGAAAGGTCTATCGCTGTGTGATCTGGCTGGACGAAGAAAAACCCGATACTTGCACGTGCGGGGTTACATCACGTTCTTATACCGCACTCAAAACGGGTATCGTCTGCGCTAGTCCGCCATCCGATTCATGCCATTCTGTCGGGTCATTGAAAAGCCAGAATTCAAAGGCTGGGTCGATAAATCCTCTGGGCGATATCGGATTTCAATCGGTATTTATCCCTGTGGCTCACATTGAAAAGGGCTTTGGCCTTATCCCTGCAGGTCGGTCTGAAAAGCGGTTTTTGTCTTAATCTCTATGGGGGGATAAAAGTTGGTCTTCCCATTTTGTCTTAGCCCCGTGGGGTCGATCTGAAAAGATGGGAGCTCTCTATGAGGCGTCTAAAAGCGGGTTTTGTCTCCTTTATGTTTTGAAGATGGGGATCTGATCTTTTGTATTCCTCGATTAAATTTTAAAAGAATACAAAACGCTTAGTAAATGGGAACAGCTGTGCCTGAAATTCAGAAAAATCACCTTGCTTGGCGGCGTGCACTCGAAATCCAGCCTGATACACTGTTTGCAATTCAAGCCGTAACAAAAGAAAATTTAGTACACTTTTTATTGCGGTTGGGCGCAAGTGAATACGCCGCGTTGGGAAAGGCATTTGCTGTGGCGCGTCCCCGATAAGCCGAAAGACCCAATTCCAATTTACTGCTACGCCCCCTTATTTAGTCTGAGACTCTCTGAAAGCACGCCTTGACGCTGAAGACGGGATATTTCACTAGTGCATCGTATAATTTAGGAGGTGATTTACGAGATAATTCTATATGTACATCTTTACTATAATCCACATCTAAATCTATATAAAATCGATCTCTTTCTTCCACTTCCATATCTAAAGTAAAGCTTTGTTTGGCTTTGCTTTCATCCAAGGAAACGGGTATTATTTTATGGTAGCCTACAAGCGGAATTGTATATGGAGCGAGAAGGTATGACTTGGAAATAAAACACCTCAGTTGCACATGTATTAACCTCAATCACCATTGATCTTCCATATACAAAGGCATAGGCATGCGTTCCAAACTCAGATTTATTCTTAAATTCCCTTTAAAGTGCATTTCAGGACAAGGAATAGCTGGCAAATAACGAATATTATCCACTAATGTGATATCTCCTTTATGCCGGGGGTCTAACACGGATAATCCTTCATAACGGGCTGAAAAAGAAACCGAAAACGCAGTCTTGTCTAAATAAATGCTCACTGGAGAGAACTTTAACGTAGCACCAGGCTATAGCAATTGGGGACCCTCTTTTGACTGCTGTGGATTTAGCCCTGGGCTCTGCTTTAGGCCTGGCTTTAGGTCTGAGATTAGAATCAGGTTTGGGTAGAGGGCGGACACCCCTATCATCGGAGCAACCGATAAACAAAGCGCTAACCAAGGTTAGGCAAATAATGCCATATCTCACGCTGGTGTTATTTTGAAAGCTGTATTTGAAATGATTTGATAACCCCTGCTGCTTACGCAGAATGACCAGCCTATCACAGGCGTTTACCCC